>DGPZ01000003.1:333-81984 GCA_002390675.1 Deltaproteobacteria bacterium UBA4427 | reverse complement strand
AGTTCATGATCTTCTCACGGCCGTGAGAAGATCATGAACTTCTTGGAGGTCGGCGCGTTCTTCGGAGATATGGCATTGCTGGGCGACGAAACGCGCTCTGCCAGTGTGAAGACCCTCGAAGAATCCACGCTCCTCGCTCTCTCTCGGCGAGACTTCATCGATTTGCTACGGCAGAGCCCCGATTTGGCGTTGTCGGTGATTGAGGAACTCGCGAACCGCTTGCGCGAGACGAATGAGCAAGCACGTTCGCTGTCGTTCCAAGGCGTCGAGGAGCGCACCCGAAATTTGTTTGAGCGAATCGCCAGCGAAGAAGAGGGCGGTGGCGATCGTCTGATGACACCGTCGCTGACCCATCAGCAGATTGCCGACATGGTCGGAACGTCTCGTGAGACGGTGACGCGGGCGATCAAAGTGCTGAAATCCTCGGGCTGGCTCTCCCAGGACGGCAAAAGGTATGTGATTCCGAGAGACGCGGACTGATTCTGGACCTTGCTGCAGGTCCGTGTCACCCCCCAAGCTCCGAGTCCGTTCAGCCGATACAAGAAGGCGATTTTGCGCCGATCGGCCCGCCTTTGCGTGGTCGTGAGGGATGGCGCACTCTCTTGTCGACTCGAATCCCCTCGGGCTCAGGTCCATCTGATGACCCGGCGGGGAGGCGAATAAAGGATTCAGCGTGACGTCTAGGGGCCCTGCTCTCTCTTTCTTACCATTTGACCATGACCTCGCGCATTCGTCGCGCCGCCCGAGCCGGCCTATGCGCGCACTAGTCACCGGACTGCTCGCCTTCTCGCTATTCCTCGCGGGCTGCGCCAGCGACGAAGAACGGGTTGTCGAGTTTCTCGATCGTGGCGATGCATATGTAGAAGATGGCAAAGATGAAGAGGCGATCATCGAGTACAAGAACGTGCTCCAGATCGAGCCTGAAAATGCGACCGCACACGAAGCCTTGTCGAACGCGTTTCTCCGAATCCAAAAGCCCCGCGAAGCCTATTGGGAAATGTCGGAGACGGTTCGCATTGATCCGTCAAATATCGATGCGCGTCTTCGCTACGGAACTATTTCAGCGGCCGTCGGAGACTTCGACCTCTCTTTCGAGCAGGCGAATGCGGTTTTGGAGCTGGATTCCGATAACCCACGAGCGTTCATGCTGCGCGGTCAGGCCAACGAGCAGCTCGGAAAACTTGATCTAGCCGAAGAGGATCTCCGCTCAGCGATTCTCTCGGAACCCGACGCAGCTGCCTTTAAGTTCCTGTTGGCTGGATTCTACGAACGACAGTCCGAGCATGACAAGGCTGAGGCAGCCTACCGAGAGGTAATTGCCACGGAGAAGAGCTATCTCGGGCTGAGTTCGCTGGTGCGTGTGGTGCTGAGAGATGAAGATCGGCGAGCTGAAATTGGTCCAATGCTCGTCGAACTCATAGAGCTTGCAGATGCAGCGCCGACAGAGCCACGAACACTAGAGGTCGGGGCAACCGATCGCGGAACGAGTTCCTTGCTGCATAACGTGCTGCGTGAAGATGCGCTCTACGGTGCGCACTCGATGCTCGCGATCATTCGTCGGAGTGAAGGTGATTTAGATGGCGCCATTGAGGCTTTGGAAGAGGGGCTGCAAAAAGCTGACGACAAGGCGCGCTTCGTTTATGAGATGGCAAACTTTTATCGACTGGCGGGCCGCTCCGAAGACGAAAATCGGATGATTCGGCGGGCGACGGAAGAGGCGCCGGACGATGCTGGCGCGCAGTTGGTTTTGTCCGCCTATTTGGGACGGCAAGGCGATCTCGACGGTGCGCTCGAAGCGGCCGTCGCTTCCGTTGCCGTTGCATCGGACGATCAAAATGAAAATGCGAAGCTTCGCGAGGCAGAACTTCGAGTGGATATCGGCTTCCGAGACGGGAGTCCGGAGCAGATTCAGCAAGGTCGTGAAATCGTCAACGCAATCCTGGCCTCTCGTCCCGACAGCCCCGAGGCCAACTTCGTTAAGGCTAAGATCGAATTGGCAGAAAGCGATTTCTCCGCCGCGAAGCTATCCCTTGAGGCGACGCTACTGGCACGGCCGACTTGGGCCCAGGCGCGCTTCGTCCTCGGATCTGCCTTCGTTATGGAAGGCGATCTGCGCCGGGCACGTGTTGAACTCGAATCAGCGATCGAGAGCCAGCCCGATTTAGAGGATGCTCGACGGGTGCTCGTGCAGGTCTATGCGCAGCTAGGCGAGCATGAGTTCGCGATTGAAGAAGGGCGCACATTCCTTAAGGCGCGACCGAATGAATCGGGGATTCGCATCATCGTGGGCCAGAGCTTGACTAGGGTGGGACGTGCCGAAGAAGCCTATGCCGAGATCGCGCAAATTCCGGAAGAGGAGCGCGATGCTGCCGCGCACTTCGCATTAGGCCGCCTCGATCTCGCCTATGGACGGCTTGAGGAAGGGGCTGCGAAACTTCTTCTCGCTGAGAAGCTCTCTCCTGGCAACCCGCAGGTCATAGGCGCGTTGCTGGCGATCGATGCAAATCAGAAGCAGTTAGGCGAGTCGGAAAAGCGAATCGCCGCCGCGTTGGAGGCCAATCCTGAAGCGTCGGAAATCATAGAGCTTCAGGCTAAAGTGAACCTGATGCTCGGTAAAGACGATGAGGCGAAGGCTGCTCTTGAAAAAGCCGTAGAGGCCGAACCGCGTAACGTGTCGGCACAGCTGGCGCTGGCGGACCTTGCTGCACGATCTGGTGACAATGAAAAGATGCTTCAAGTGATCGAGCGAGCCGCTGCCGCTGTGCCGGAGTCTTCGGATCTCCAGTACCGCCTCGCGCAGGCCTACGAGCGCAATTCACGCATAGATGAGGCGATTGCTTCCTACGAGAAGTCGATCACGCTGAACGACGATCTTGGTATCGCGAAGAATAACTTGGCCTACCTCTTAGCTGAATCGGACCGCGATCTTGACCGGGCATTAGAATTGGCGCAGGAAGCGAAGCAGCAGCTTCCCGATGATGGCAATGCGTCGGACACGCTCGGTTGGGTATTGTTGAAACGCGGGCTCCCCTCGGCAGCGATCGGCTACCTGCAAGAAGCAGCGGAACGCTTCCCCGAGGAGGCCTTTGAGATTCAGGCCATCGTCCAGAATCACCTCGCCATCGCCTACGAGCAAAACGATGAGGCCGACAATGCAGTGAAGAGCGCGCAGCGCGCGCTCGAATTCTATGAGCGCTTGACGAAGGCTGCGAAGGAACGCGGTCTTACGGTCAGCGAGCCCGGCTGGGTGCGCGACTCAAACGACCAGATCAGTCGCCTCGGAAGCGCGTCCTGATCTAGGGCGACTTCCCGAGCCCTTTTATGCGCGGGGTTTCTAGGGAGCAGAGCACGGAGCGGGGTCGGGATAATTCCGCTCAGGCGTGAACTCTTTCAGTGCGCGAGGCCACATTCGGCGCGGAATATCCTCCCCTCGGGAGTTGACCCCTCATGAAATCGAGGTCTGGGCCCGACGACCTTGTTCTCGGGTGCTGCTGCGGTCAAGAGTGCCTTCCCGTACGCCGATAGAATTGCCGTAGGGAGGCGTTTTTCTTACGCGAGCTGCGCTCTTTGGCGGGATCGCGTGCGCGATCTCCTGGTCCGTCCGTGGAGGAATACATGAGGCTCAGCCATTTCTTTTCCGTCTTAGGGACGGCTTTATTGATCGTGGGACCCGCACTCTCCGACGACGCGCAGGCACCGAATAGCACGGGTGCGGGCGAAGTCGACGCGCAAGCGTCGGGTGAACCAGCAGACGATCTTGCTTGGGATCAGTTCGACGACCCGAATTTTGCTTCGTCGACCGCAACCGCGCCGAAGGGTTCCAGCACTGCCCGGATTAAAGCAGCCGCTTTCGCGAGCGATGCACCTAACGAAGGCCGCATAGAACTCGCTGCGAGTGTGGCTCCGGAGGCTACGCCCTCTGGTGTCGTGCTCGGTCCGAAGGGTACCGATGACCAGGGTCGGTCGGGGCGACTTCATACCGTCGCTCGCGGAGACACACTCTGGGACCTATCGGCCGCCTATCTTGGGACGCCTTGGGTTTGGCCGTCGGTTTGGACCGACAATGATGACATCGCCAATCCTCACTTGATCGTTCCCGGCGACATGATCTGGATTACGGCGAACGAGATGCGTGTAGTAACGGATGCTGAAGCCGAGTCGTTCCTATCGCCGGTGGAGCTGCCGGCGGCACCTACGCCGACGGGTGGCATGCTCGGTGCGACTTCTGAAGTTCCACCGCTCGCTGCACTCGAAGGAATGGAAGACGATCCGTCGACCCTGGATGCTTTCCCGATGGCGATTCCCGGACAGGATCCGACGTCGATGGCCGCGGGGCGACAGGTGACGGTCGCCCGACGCGATTCGATGGGTTTCGTTTCTGCGGATGATCTTGCGGGGGCATCGACGGTTGTTGATAGCCCCTCAGAGCGCACTTTCCTTTCGTTTGGGGACCAGGTTTATCTGGGCCTGGGGGAGGGCGATGTCGAGGTCGGTGATCAGTTCACTGCGATCGGCGCCGTGGAAGAAGTTCGCGACATCGAGACGAACCGGCTGCTTGGGCACCACGTCGAGAATTACGGTTGGATCGAGATCATCGAATTGACGGGAGATACGTCTGTCGGCGAGATTCGTCAGAGTTTCTCGGAGATGCTGCGCGGCGTGCAGATCGTGCGGCGGGAAACCCTGTCTCGGCGAGTTACGGTTCGCGCCACGCCAGACGCGATCGAAGGACAGGTTTCTTTCATGCCCTCCGGCCGCTCGCTGATGGCGGACGGCGGCTACGTCTATCTCAACCGCGGCGAGTTCCATGGCGTCGAGGTTGGCAGCGAGCTTGAAGTCTTCGAATCGGGTCAGGTTCTGAACGAGCGAGAACGCCGTGTCGATGTTCGCACGCCAGACAAGGGAATCGCGACGCTCGTCGTCGTGAAAGTCAAGCCCGAGAGCTCGGTGGCCTTTGTGTTGTCGGCGGATCGAGAAATCGCGGTGGGGGACTATGTTCGCCCCGTGGTCGATCGGCGAATGGCTCAGCGTTAGGCGAAGCCCTGCATAGTGATTGAATGCTTCGGCGTTCGCAGTTAAAACGAGCCCGCGCGGAAGCACGGACTCGTTTTTTTGTGCCACCGGTTCTCGGGACTGCGTGAACGCGAGCACCACGGAAGCGGGGAGTCGGATCTCGTGATTCAATTCGACCGTGACGCCTCTTGTTTTACAAGGTGCGACCGCTGTCCACGCCACGAATCACGTCGGTCCCGACGAGTTCCAGATCCATCGACTACGAAGCTTCTCAGAATTCCTCTATTGAGGACTTATCGACTGATTCGAGGGCGCTGCGACTCTGCGCCTGGCTCGGGGTGCAGCGCGCCTTTGCATGGCAGCCTGAAACCTTCGCGACGCTCTTTGAGGACGCACGGAGTCCCTCCGTCCCGGTGCTTGAATCATGGATCGAGGTTCAGTCGAAGTCTTCAGGCAGGGGCTGGCAGAGCGCCGCCGACCGGGATGTTCGCCAGCTCGATTCCTTAGGCGGAGAGTTGATGGCTCGCGATGACGATCGCTACCCGGAGTCGCTCGCCGCACTACTCGATCCACCCGTTGCTATGTTAGTTCGAGGAAAGATCGAGATCCTCGATACCCCCTCGATTGCGATCATAGGAGCGCGTGCTGCGACACGAACGGCGCTCAAAGAGGCACGCCGCCTTGGTCGGGAACTTGCGGCTCGGGGATTCACGATTGTCTCGGGCCTCGCGCGCGGGGTCGATGCCGAGGCGCACTGGGGAGCGCTTGAGGCGGGGGGAGTCACTGTGGCGGTGATCGCCAGCGGCCTCGATGAGGTCTATCCCCCAGAGCACAGAAACCTCGCGGAACGGATCGCAGAACAGGGCGCGGTTGTCACGGAAATGCCACTCGGGACGGCTCCGCGCCGGGAACTCTTTCCACTGCGCAATCGAATCATTAGTGGCCTGTGCCAGGGGGTCATCGTGGTGGAGGCACGAAAGCGCAGCGGTTCTCTGATCACTGTGCGGCACGCCCTAGCTCAGGGACGAGAAGTTTTTGTCGTTCCTGGGAGCATAGATGGGCCCTTCGCGGAGGGCAGCAATCAACTCCTTCGGGACGGGGCACGGGCACTGCTTCACTCAGGCGACGTCGTTGATGACTTACTCGGGGAGCCTGAGACTCGCAGAGAGCCATCAAGGAATAGGGCCAAGCAGAGGTCGAGTCCTGCGCAAGCCGATCAGCAGAGGTCGCTAGTGGATCAGACGAGGGTGCCTACGGGGCTCGAAGCCGAGCTGCTTAGACTGCTCGAAGCTGGGCCAGAGACCCGAGAGGCGCTGCTTTTGGGAACGGCGTTCGCGCCTCGCGATATTGCGGCCGCTCTCCTCGACCTCGAACTGGCGGGGCGCGTTGTTGAGGAGCGTGATGGTCGGTTTCATCGGGTCTGGAGCCAATCGCCGGCCGATAGAGGAAAACTGAGCTGAGTAGCGTCGCTTCCTTGCAGCTAAGCCGCGCTCGGGAGCGCTGTGGGCTAACCTCTGGCCGGGGCGCCCTCTGCAAGGAAAACGGGCCCAATCCCTCCTGGTTTAGTAATCCGCAGTTTGCCCTCCCACCGCTTGGGTTGTGCATGGATGGACGGATGGATGGACAAGTTGGGAGCTGACGTGCTCTTGGGCACCCGTGGCGTTGTTGAGCCCCGCAAACGCGAAACACACAGAGGAAGCGTCGAATTGGATTCGCCCGACGACACGAAACCCACCAATCCGGACGCCAGCCCCGCTTCGCGCGAAGGCTCCATTAAACCGGCGCCGGTCGACGTTGTCGGCGCAGGGCTAGCCGGGAGCGAGGCCGCCTGGCAATTGGCGGAGCGGGGTGTTCCGGTCCGGCTCTACGATATGAAACCGGAACGCCTATCTGCGGCGCACTCGTCGCCTGATTTCGCGGAGCTCGTGTGCAGTAATTCTCTTCGCGCGAACACGCTCGGAAACGCAGTCGGACTTCTCAAAGAGGAGATGCGACAGCTGGGTTCGCTCATTATCCGCATTGCGGATGAAACGAAGGTGCCCGCAGGCAAAGCCCTGGCAGTGGATCGCCTGGAATTCTCTAGGGGCATCACGGAAGCCATCGAAACGCATCCGAATATTGAGATCGTGCGAGAGCGAGTGACGTCGATTCCTGAGTCGCGCCCCGTGATCATCGCAACCGGACCGCTAACGGATTCGGAACTCGCAGAGGACCTCAGTCGCGCGCTCGGCGAGGAGTATCTTTACTTCTACGATGCGATCAGCCCGACGCTCTATCTCGATTCGATCGACGAGTCGATTGTATTCAGGGCGTCTCGTTATGACACGGGAGACGATGAGGCGGGCGACTATCTAAACGTCCCGCTTTCCCGCGAACAGTATGAGGACTTCGTCGCAGAGTTACTTGACGCAGAGACCGTTCCACTTCACGAGTTCGAAGCGGCTATGTACTTCGAGGGCTGCTTGCCTATCGAAGAAATTGCTCGGCGAGGTCCGCAGACATTGGCCTTCGGGCCGATGAAACCGGTTGGACTCGCGGACCCGCGAACGGGTCGGATGCCGCACGCCGTCGTGCAACTTCGACAAGAGGATCAGAGCGGCACGCTTTGGAATCTGGTCGGATGCCAGACGAAGCTCCGTGTCGGTGAGCAGAAGAGAATCTTCCGGATGCTCCCTGGGCTTGAATCCGGTGTGTTCGCCCGCTTCGGATCGATTCATCGCAACACCTATGTGAATGCGCCGGTCCAACTCGACGAACGGCTGCAGCTTCGCACGCGCAAGGGCGTTCATCTTGCTGGGCAGATGGCTGGGGTCGAGGGCTATGTGGAATCGGCGGCGCTCGGGTATCTCGCGGGTGTCGGGGTGGCGCGGGACCAGCTCGGACTTCCCTATGAAGCGCCGCCGGCGGAAACGGCCCATGGGGCTTTGCTTCGTCATTTGCAGAACGCTGACGCGAAACATTTTCAGCCCATGAACGTGAACTACGGACTCTTTCCGGCTCTCGACAAGGATATTCTTCGGCCGCCTAAGCCTAACGGTGGGCGCGGGAAGAAGTTGCCTAAACGTGAAAAGAATGAACTGTTGGCTGCGCGAGCCCTGGACCGTCTCGTAGCCTATCGCGAAGCGGTTGTTTCAGCGGGGCCGCTTCCCTTAGGCCCTCCTTCAATACCTCCTTTAGGGGCCAATCCTCCAGAGGGAATTGCATGAACTGGAGCCAGGCGATCGATGGATTCGGACAGCATCTTGGGATCGAGCGAGCGCTTTCGCCGAATACCCGCCGTGCTTATGAGTCCGACGTTCGCCAGCTGACGGTTCATACGGGCGCGGATATTGCGCCTGCCAAGTTGGATGCGGACCATGTCCGTGCTTGGCTCGCGAGTCTGCACCGCCGGCGAAGTCCCGCGACGATGGGCCGGAAGTTGGCCTCCGTGCGCTGCTTCTTTCGTTGGATGGTACGTGAGGATGTACGGCAGGATGACCCGACTGCCGGGATTCCTATGCCAAAGCTCGAGAAGCGATTGCCACGACCTTTGTCGGTCGACGACTGCGAGCAGTTGATCACCCGGGATGAGCGGGTCTCGAGGCAGCCGGCGCCGGAGGGCAGGAAGCGTGCTCGTCGGATGGTCTGGATGACGCTTCGTGACCGCGCTCTGGTCGAGTTGCTCTATGGGACCGGGATTCGCGTCGGCGAACTTGTGGCGCTTGATGTGCGAGATCTCGAGCTGCGCGCACAAGAGATTCGCGTGATGGGTAAAGGCGGGAAGGAACGAGTTGTTCCGATTCCTGAGCGGGCTCGTGAGGCATTGGCCGCTTGGCTCGACGTGCGCCGGCACGCAGGCTTGATGAGTGAGCCGCTCTTTATTTCATTGCGGGTGCGGCGGGAAGAAAAACCGCGGCGACTCGCGGCACGGGAAGCACGCCGAATCCTGGGCGAGCGCGCCCGACGTGCGGATTTGGGCGAGCACGTCCATCCTCATCGATTGCGCCATAGCTACGCTACCCACCTTTTGGATATGGGCGCGGATCTGCGAGAGATCCAGGAATTGCTCGGGCACGCGAGTCTCTCGACGACGCAGAAGTACACTGCTGTTTCGGTCGAACATCTTCGCGAGGTCTATGATCGTGCGCATCCCCGGGCAAGGGAAGAGGGAGTCGATGCAGCAAATGCCTCCAAGCAACTACCGCCGAAAGTCCGCTAACGATGGATTGTTTGAGGCGGCTCTTTTCGGGCGCTGTGGTTAGGCGCGATACGAGCGGTCAAGCCGGTGGATCAATGAACCAAGGAATGAATGGATAGCGACGGGATGATGAACGAGCAGGGAACGACACAAGCGATGGGTAACGGAGTGCGAGCGCGCTCGACGACCGTCGTCGCGGTGATTCGCAATGGCAAGATCGCATTGGCGGCGGATGGACAGGTGACCCTTGGCGAGACGGTCATGAAGCAGAGTGCCGACAAGGTGCGACGCGTCGGCAAAGGGCGGGCGATCGTCGGCTTTGCAGGCGGCGTTGCAGATGCTTTGACTTTGCTCGAACGGCTCGAAGGTAAATTCGAAACGCATCCCGGCAATGTACGACGCGCGGCGGTGGAGCTGGCGCGGGATTGGCGTACGGATCGCGTGTTGCGGAAACTAGAGGCGATGATTCTGCTTGGGGACCCTGAGACGTTGTTAATGGTTTCAGGAAACGGCGACGTGATCGAACCGGATGATGGTGTTGCGGCGATTGGGTCGGGTGGATCCTTTGCGCTGGCTGCGGCGCGCTCGCTCCTGCGGCACACGGAGATGGAAGCCTCCGAGATCGCCGAAGCGGCGCTCAAGATCGCGGCGGAGATCTGTATCTACACCAACGACAATATTACGATGGAGACTTTGCCGTGAGTCGCGAGGAGCCGTTTACGCCGAGGGAAATCGTTTCGGAGCTCGATCGCTATGTCATTGGACAGCGCGACGCGAAACGGGCCGTTGCTGTAGCGCTGCGCAATCGCTGGCGTCGCCAACAGGTTTCCGAGGAACTGCGCGACGAGATCGCGCCGAAGAACATCATCATGATAGGGGCGACCGGGGTAGGGAAGACGGAAATTGCACGTCGTCTTGCAAAGCTCGCCGAAGCGCCTTTCATCAAGGTCGAAGCGTCGAAGTTCACGGAAGTGGGCTATGTCGGGCGGGATGTCGAATCGATTATCCGCGACCTAACGGAACTCTCGATTCAGCTCGTTCAGGAAGAAGAACAGCGATCAGTGCGTGCTAAGGCCGAAGAACGTGCGGAAGAGCGGCTGTTGGATGCGCTGTTGCCGACGCCTATTACGACCTCCGCGAGCGGTGCGGATGTGATTCATTTGGGGGCCGAGCCGGGCGGGGTGCGGAGTCACGATTCGGATTCGTCGAGTGATACGCGGGAGAAGCTTCGGCGCCTACTGCGCTTGGGTGAACTTGAAGAGCGTGAAGTCGAACTCGAGTTGGCCGAGGAATCAGGTGGCCCGTCTATGTCGATCATGACACCGCAAGGTGTCGAAGAAATGGGTGTCCAGCTCGGGGATCTATTCTCGGGCATGATGCCGAAGCAGACTCGGAATCGGCGGATGAAGATCGCTGAGGCACGGGATGCTTTGATTGAAGAAGAAGCGCGTGCGCTTGTCGACGCCGACAAAGTCAAGGAACTAGCGATTCGTCGCATCGAGCAGACGGGCATTGTCTTTATTGATGAGATCGACAAAGTGGCTGTGGGTAGTGGCGGACGTCAGGGCCCAGATATCTCCCGCGAGGGTGTCCAGCGAGACTTATTGCCGATCGTCGAGGGATCGACTGTGCAGACTAAGCACGGACCGGTTTCGACGGACCACATTCTTTTCGTGGCGGCGGGGGCATTTCATTTATCCAAGCCTTCGGATTTGATTCCGGAATTACAGGGCCGCTTTCCGATTCGAGTGGAGCTCGCGAGCCTCGGACGGGACGATCTGGTTAGGATTCTCACTGAGCCGGCGAATTCTCTTGTGCGTCAGTACACCGCGCTTTTGGCGACGGAAGAGATCGAACTGATTTTCGAAGATTCCGGAATCCAAGCGATCGCGGACGTCGCGGCGACGGTGAATGAGCGATCCGCCGATATTGGTGCGAGACGACTCCATACAGTTATGGAGCGTTTGCTTGAGGCGCTTTCCTTTGATGCACCCGATCTCGGGAAGCAATCAGTCGTGGTAGACGACGCTATGGTGAAGGAACGTTTGGGCGACCTGCTGGACGACCAAGACCTTTCGCAGTTCATTCTCTGATCGAGTCCGGTCGCGGAACAGACAACCTATTTGCAAAAATAGAATGCAGGCTTCGTATGCAGCAGACGCAGTGTAAAGCGGAAGAGGGACCGGCATGAGTAATATGCGCAACCGAGTGCTGATCGTCGATGACGAGATCTTCTTTCTCGAAGCGATCGATGAGATCCTCACCGAAGGCGGCTTCGATACTACGCGCGCCGGAGATGGCGAGTCCGCGCTGGAAATGGTGTCGGATCCTTCCATTGGTGTGGTGGTGCTCGATGTGCGGTTGCCGGACATGGACGGCATCCAGGTCCTCGCTTGCATCCGAGAAATGCGCCCTGAACTTTCGATCATCATGCTCTCGGCCTCGACTGATCAGGAGATTGTTCTGGAAGCGCTGCGCCTCGGCGCGTCGGATTATCTGGCGAAACCCCTTCACGACGAGGAACTCGTACTAGCGGTGGGCCGCGCACTAGATGGCTATGAGGCAAATGCGTCTAGGCGAAGACTGCGCCAGCGAATCGATCGACTCGTCGAAGGAATGGATCGGCTATCGCAGGTCGTTCGCCTCGCCGCACCCGAGGAACGTGTAGAGGTTCTAAGGCAAGGAATCGTGGATTCCGCGAGCATCGTTCTGCAGGCTTCGCGTGTGTCGCTCATGCTGGCGGATTCCAAACGCGAATGGCTCTCCGTAGTCGCTGCTCGGGGGATCGAGATCGATCTCGCCACGATGTCCGCGCGTAAAATTGGCGAAGGCGCTTCGGGCACGAGTTTCGCGGATGGGACAGTTCTCTGTGTGCCAGACGCGGCGGCGGATGATCGCTTTTCCGGTCGCGGGGCCGGGCAATACAATTCGGCGGGATTTGCCTGTGTTCCGCTCAATTGCCTCGGTGTTCCTGTCGGCGTGCTGTGTCTGACGGAAGGCGCCGACGCGGATTCTCTGTCGCATGAGGAAACGAACGTTCTGCGCTTGCTGGGGATGCAGATATCCGAGTTTCTCGCGGCGGATCCGGAAGTCGAACGGCTCCTGGCCAGCGCTCACGAAGCGGATGCCGAGGGCGTTACATTCCCCGACCTCATCGATGCGGTTGATGGGGATGCTGAGTTGGCTCAAGCGGTCTGTCAGGCCATCGCACTCGAGGTAGAGCCGGATCGCGTATTTCGAGCTGCTCTGGCCTCCGTGAGCACGCGGCTCGGCGCGGCGCCTGTGGCACTCTATCTTCTGTCCTCAGATGGCGAACGGCTCGAGCTCGAAGCGGAGAACGACGGCGGCGCCACAGCGGATCGTCCGGAGTTGCCAGTCGACCGTGGGCTTGTAGGGGGCGCCGTTCAGACGGGGCAGCTAGTCGCCGTAGAGGTTCCGGCTTCGGATCCGCGATTCGAAGTCGAGGTGGATACGCCCGAAGACGGACTCGCCAGACCGACGATTTGCGTGCCTATCCGGCTGCGAGATAAGGTCGTCGGCGTACTACGAGTCTTCCTCGCGGAGGGACGGCCCGCGTCTCCCAGGACAGCGGAAGTGCTCGGCGCTGCATTCTCAGCAGCCGTTCGCAACGTCCTCCTGTACCGTAGTCTTCTTCAAAGTATCGAAGAGGTGGCGGAAGCTCGGAAACGCGCCCGAGGCTGATTCGGTTCTAGTAGGGATATGTGGCCCCCGTGCTCTGGCGCTGAGGCCTAATGCTCTGGCGCTATTTGCCAGTATTTGCACGGCGCTCGCCGTGAGACGGAACGGAGCAGATGAAGCAGCTCGTCGATAAAGCGAAGGTCCTAATGGAGGCGCTGCCCTATATGCAACGCTTGTTGGGTAAGACCGTCGTCATCAAATACGGCGGCCATGCCATGGCCGACGCGGCGCTTCAAGCGTCCTTCGCAGCCGATGTCGTGCTTCTCAAGCATATAGGTGTGCGCCCGATCATCGTGCATGGAGGCGGTCCTCAGATTGCGGCCACTCTAGAGAAAATGGGTCGGACCTCGACGTTTATTGAAGGACGGCGAGTTACTGACGAAGCGACAATGGAAGTTGTCGAGATGGTGCTAGGTGGCAAGCTCAACCGAGAAATTGTCGAACTCGTGAATCAAGCGGGCGGGCAGGGCGTAGGGCTCACCGGTAGCGACGGCAGTCTCCTGCGCGTCAAGAAGAAGCTCATCGATGGCCAGGATCTGGGTCGCGTAGGTGAGGTTACGAATGTGGACCCGGAAGTGATCACCGCCTCCATGGATGCAGGATTTATTCCGGTCGTCGCGCCAATCGGTGTCGACGAAGTAGGACTGTCGCATAACATCAATGCGGATGAGGCGGCGGGTGCGATTGCCTCCGAACTCGGTGCAGAAAAACTGATTCTCTTGACGGATATTGATGGAGTTCTTGACGCAAAGGGCCAGCTAATTAGTCAACTCTCGGTGGAGGGCTGTAAGGCTTTGATTGCTGAAGGTACGATCAAGGGCGGTATGATTCCGAAGATGGACTGTTGCATGCAGGCACTTTCGGGCGGAGTGGCCCGTACCCATGTCGTCGACGGTCGTGTACAACACGCGGTGCTGCTCGAGATCTTCAGCGATGATGCAGGAGTGGGCACGCTTCTCGTGCCATAAGGCGCAGAGTATTCGCCCGACCTCGCGTTTGCAGGCAATTGAAAATTGGCCTGAGCCGTTTTCGGTAGCGATGGCGATCACGAAGACGATACGGGCATCGGGATTGATGCCGCGACAAAAAAGATAAACCCGACCGCAAATTCTTCTAACCTCACGGATTGAAGGAGCTGCCGAAGCCCGGCGGACGGAGGTCGTACGCTATTTAACAATTTCGCTCAGGCGAGACGTCAAATGAATAGATGGGGACGAGGATGCCCAAGGATTTTTTGAGTGTTGCCGACTGGAGTGCGGAGGATCTTTTGTCGATCGCAGATCGCGCTGCGGACCTGCGACTTGCCCATAGAGACGGAAAACACGAACAGACGCTTAAAGGGCGCACGATCGCGATGTACTTCGAAAAGCCTTCGCTGAGGACGCATGTCACGTTTGAAGCGGGTATCGCGCAACTCGGTGGACACGCCATCATGCTACGCCCCGAGCAGGTTGGCATCGGCACGCGGGAGACCGGCCCTGATGTTGCGCGATCTCTTTCTCGCTGGGTTGATTGCTTGATGGCGCGAACGTTCAGCCATGAACTCGTCGAAGAACTTGCAGAGTACGCAACTATCCCGATCATTAACGGACTCACAGATCTTTTGCATCCCTGCCAGGCGATGGCGGACTTTTCGACGATCGCGCAGTTTATGGAACCGCGTGAAGCGACGCTCGCTTATGTAGGTGACGGCAATAATGTTGTGAATTCGTTGTTACTTCTCGCTGGAGTATTAGGTCTACGATTGAAGGTGGCGACGCCGAGCAGCCATCGCCCCGATGCGAAAATCCTAGCCAGAGCGGAAATGTTGGCAGAGGGCAGCGGAGCAGAAATCACGCTGGGGGAAGACCCTGTTGAGGCGGTTCGCGGTGTCGACTTCGTCTACACAGACACTTGGACCAGCATGGGCCAGGAAGCAGAAGCAGAAACCCGCCGCACAATTTTCCGGGAATACCAGGTGAATGACGGGCTTCTGGCATACACCGACAATGCTCGAGTGATGCACTGTCTCCCTGCG
The DNA here is from genome assembly GCA_002390675.1 of Deltaproteobacteria bacterium UBA4427. GTDB lineage: Bacteria > Myxococcota_A > UBA9160 > UBA9160 > UBA4427 > UBA4427. The sequence goes on along the minus strand of DGPZ01000003.1, from coordinate 67,078 downwards.
CATCGCGGCGAAGAAGTCACAGCGGCTGTGCTCGATGGCCCGCAAAGCGTCGTCTTCGACCAGGCGGAAAACCGGCTTCACGCACAGAACGCAATTCTTGAGCATCTGCTCGGGAGCTCGTTCAGTTGATGGGTAGGGGGCTCGTTCGCGTACGCATTTGTGTTCTCGTTCGCGAATGAGTGCCTGTTCATCAGAGCCGGCCGATTGCTATCAGCTTGGACGCTGTCCGGTTGGGTCGGAGCGGCACCGAGTTTTAGAGCGCGGTTGGTTCGGTATCACCCCGCGAGAGTCGTGAGGCGTTCGTGGATACCGGTCGACCAAATTTGCGCATGTTGAGTATGAGAAAATTTCGTCCCCGCAGGATCGCCTGATCCACCTCAGGCGTTTCCCATGACCCGATTATTCTGCTGGTTGAGAAGATCCGGTGTGAATGTCGCGTTCTCGCTGCCTGGCTGCTCATTATTCGTCCCTAGGCGGCCGATATCAGTCCAGTGGAGGACTTCTTGGCGTGGAGTCCTTGTCCACAGCAATGGATGGGGTGGATCGGGTCTTGGGAAATGTCCCTGATCAGAAAGAACAGGTACTCGCACGCTCGAAAGAGTGCGACGCGACGCGGCTCAATCTGAGCTCAGCGGAGGGATACCTGATTTCCCGGATCGACGGCGCCACTTCCTGGCGATTACTCCGCGAGATCGGTGGTATCCCTTCCGATCAAGTCGACATCTGTTTGTCACGGTGGATCGCGGAAGGCACGCTCGAAATCGTCGCAGGCAAGGCGCCTAAGAAGGCCGCCGCCCGGCCTAAGTCTGAATCGAAAGCAGGATTAACGATCGCGGATGCACAGTCCTCCGCTTCCGCCGAACGCGTCGAAGATGGATATCTTGTGACCGATGAAGGCGCACTAGACGACCGACTCGATATCAGTCTCAATATTCAGAAACGAATTCTCGAATTCGAAGTCGGGCTGGGACGTCCCTATCATGTTTTGTTAGGCGTCGCGCGGGGCGCTGACCCTAAGACCGTCAAGCGCGCCTACTTAAGCCTCTCGAAAGAGTTCCATCCGGACCGCTATTTCCGTAAAGAGATCGGCGGCTATGGGGAGCGCCTCGATCGCATCTTCAAAAAGGTACTCGAGGCTCACGAAATTCTGTCGGATCCGGAACTCTGCCAAGTCCAGAATCTGAGCGCTAACTTGAATGGCGCGGGGTCCGCTGACTTAGCGCCAAATGTGGCGCCTAGCGTTTCTCTGCTCGATTCCGTCGAGAGCGCTAGCCAATCATCAGTTCCTTCGCGAGAACTCTCGAAGCTCGAGCGCTTGCGGCAGCGTATGCCCTTTAAAATCAATCACGCCGCGATCGCAGAACGTAGGGCACGCGCGGATGAAATTTTCCGAGCGGCCCAGGCGTCGCAGCAGTCGGGGAGACTCACCGAAGCCGAAGCTAGCCTTCGCATCGCTATCAGCTTCGATCCCGGTCGCTCCGAATTCAAAGAAGCGCTGGGCAGCCTTCGCATGGCCGCCGCGGGAACGCGTGCGACGCAGCTGCTCGCAAAGCCCTCCGACCGCATGAGTTCTGGCGAACTTTTTGAAGCGCTTAGCCTGCTCGAAGACGTGCTGCCTTACCGCCCCCATGATCCAGAACTCAATGAGCGGGCAGCGCGTGTGTGCTTGCAGCTTGGCAGGCTCGATGATGCACGAGAATACGCTGACACTTTGCTGCTCCGCTCCCCCGAATCCGCTCCAGCGCACATGTTGCTGGGCCGGATCCATCGTGATTGCGGTGAGATGGATGAAGCTGTGAGCGCCTTTGAAAAGGCGCTGAAGTTTGACGAAGAAGACCTTGAAGCGCGGCGGGCTCTGGCCTCCGTGCGCATTGGAGCGCGGGATGCCGCGCGAGGAGAAAAGTCATGAGCCGAGTGATCGGAATCGATCTCGGAACGACCAATTCCTGTGTGTCAGTGGTTGAGAACGGCCAGTCGACAGTGATCCCGAATTCGGGTGGGTATAAGACGACCCCCTCTATGTTTGGCATATCTCAGGACGGCAGACGGCTCGTGGGGCACCTGGCGAAGCGCCAGGCCATCACGAATGCGCGGAACACTGCTTTCGCTGCGAAGCGTTTGATCGGTCGTCGCTTCGATGATCCCGAAGTGCAGAAGACGATCGAATTGAGTCCCTACGAAATTGTGCGGGGACCTAACGATGATCCCCGTATCAAGATCGGCGGTAAGACGTTCACCTGTCCTGAAATCGCCGGTATCGTTTTACGCGAGATGAAGCGCGTTGCCGAGGAATATCTCTCGGAGACCGTGCACGAAGCAGTGATCACGGTGCCGGCCTACTTCAACGACACCCAGCGACAGTGCACCAAAGACGCGGGCAAGATCGCCGGCCTCGAAGTGCTTCGCATTATCAACGAGCCGACTGCGGCAGCACTCTCCTACGGCATGAATCGCGAGGGCGACGAGAAGATCGCTGTCTATGACCTGGGTGGCGGCACCTTCGATATTTCAATTCTCGAGATGAGCGAGGGCGTCATCGAAGTTCTCGCGACTTCGGGCAACACGTTCCTCGGCGGTGAAGACTTCGATCGTCGAATCGTCCAGCACCTTATCAAATGGTTCGAAGAGACCGAAGGCATGGATCTGCGCGGTGATACGATGGCGCTTCAGCGACTCAAGGACGCCTCGGAAAAAGCGAAGTGTGATCTCTCTATGCGCGACGTCGTTGAGATCAACCTTCCGTTTATTGCGAGCGACTCCGAAGGGCCGCGACACCTCAACTATGAGCTGACTCGTGAGAGTCTCGAAAATCTCGTTCATGATGTCGTTGAAGGTACGCTGAAGAGCGTTGAGCAGTGTTGTGTGGATGCTGGCATCCAGGCGCAGGACATAGATCAGGTTGTCCTAGTCGGTGGCCAGACGCGAATGCCGCTCGTCCAGAAGCGAGTAGCGGAATACTTCGGGAAACGACCGCATAAGGGCGTGAATCCCGATGAGGTCGTTGGGTTGGGTGCTGCGGTTCAGGCAGCTGCTCTCCTCGATAGCGACAACGACATGCTGCTACTCGACGTGACTCCGCTGTCTTTGGGCATCGGCACCTACGGCGGTCATTTTGCGCGACTCATTGAGCGCAATACGACCGTACCCGTGAGTAAGGGACATATCTTTACTACCACGCGGGATAATCAGTCCGCAGTGAAGATCCGAGTCCTTCAGGGCGAGAGCGATATGGCCGCGGAGAGCGACCTGCTAGGCGAATTCGTGCTTTCCGGTATTCGACCCGCACCGAAGGGCGAACCAGAGATCGAAGTTAGCTTCGACATCGACGCGAACGGCATCGTGAGCGTATCTGCTCGGGATCTCGCAACCGGCAAGGAACAGTCGATCACGGTGAGCTCGACTGGCACGCTCTCGGATACTGAGATCGATGAGATCATCCAGGCACACGATATTTATGAGGTAGAGCTAAAGGGCTGAGCTCAAAGCCGATCGCAGCGAACGAGCTCCCATGATGTTGAATTCGTTCCGGGGGTGAGGAGAGCGAGTCTGCTAGGTGGATGAACGCGGGGGAATAATGGCGCAGGCGAAGGAAGAACACGTTGCGAAGCTGCTGCGGCAGGGCCTTGAGCTCTACGGCACTGGAGAAATCCCACGTGCGTTTATGCTCTGGAACGAAGCATTGGAGCTCGATCCCGGCAACGAAGAAGCCCTCGACTATATCCGTGATGCAGATCGCCGTTCGTTGCCAAGAGCAGATCGCGGAGATGCACCGAGTGCCTCGATCGTTTGGGATGCCCGCCGGCTAGTGCAAGGAGAGAACGAGGAAGCTGCCCTCGAGCTTCTTGTGAGCGCGCCGAATTCGGTGACGCTTGAATGCGAGAGCATGGTCGAGTTGCTTCGTGCGAAGATCTTCCGGAAATATAAGAATGCGCTTGGAGACCTAGATAAAATTCCGCGTGTGAAGGAGGATGCGGCGGACCTAGAGGGCCGAAACCTTCCGCCTAGCGCGGGCTTTCTGCTCTCAATGGTCGATGGCCTGACCTCCTTGTCGGATCTCGTCACGGTTTCCGGCATGGACCGGTTTGAAGCCCTTCGCTCGCTTCACCGCATGAGCGAAGCCGGCATCTTGGAGTTGGGAACATGAGCGTGGCCGAAGAGACATCGCTGCTAGGCCATCTCGACGCGCCAATTCTGGTCGGTGATCCGGAAGGCTGCGTAGTCTATGCGAATCAGAGCTTCCGCGATCATTTCTGCGGACACGATGAAGATCCCGTAGGGGATCCCTTGGCTATGGTCTTCGAAGGCGGCGCACGAGAAGCCGTTCTGATGGCGACGGCAGAAGTGCTTCAACGAGGTCAGGCAGCACGGTTGAAGGTTCGCGAAGGTGGGAATGCCTACACGGGTCTTTGTTCACCGATCGAGGCTGAAGACGACCGTGTCGGTGTTGTGATGGTGATGCTCGAAGAACAGTCGAACGATGAGCACCTGACAGGGCTCGCTGAGGAGATTGGTGAGCCGATCGCCGAAGCGCTCCAGTCGATGCACCAACTTTCAGAGAAGCTGACGGGGACGCTTCTTGATGATCAACAGCGGCTTCTCGAGAACGCTCTTCGACAGATGGAGACCGCGCAAAAATGGTTGCGGGAACTCTCTGTCGCTTTGCGGGGCGGTAAGGCGCAGCAAGGTCGATTGGACGTTGCAAACCTGGTCCTACGTGTTTCTGAGCGAGTGGCGCAGGACGTTCCTTCGAACATCGACCTAGAAGTACTGATGCCGCCGAACTTGCCCCGTGCATCAGGGTCGACTGTGGTTTTCGAACGCGTCTTAAGTCAGCTGCTCCGGCAGCGAATTTACGAGTCTAAGACCGGTCAGCCTATCACGATCCTGGTACGAGCCATTGGTAGTGACCAGGCCAAGGGGGTTCTCGTATCGGTCGTTGATGTGCCGGATGGGGCCCGCCGCGGTCGGACTGGGCATCCGCCAGAGGCCCTAAAACATGCGATTTCACAGATGGGCGGAGAAGTGATCTGCGTCGAAGATGCGAAACTTGGTCGCGTGACGTCGATGCGCCTTTCTGTGGCGACGGCCTGAGGCGAGCTGCCTCCACTCGCCGGAACGTGACGGGCTGCGTATCCTTAGCGCCCATGTCCGTCGCTCGAACCCGGTCTATTGGCTCGCGAAACCTGCGCATGCTTGTCGTGCGCGCGGTAGTTCTGCTGAGCCTCGCCTTCGCAATGGGTTGTGAGGGTGGTGACGACGGTACAGAGGGATCTCCGTCTCAGGTTTGGCCGACCGGTGCGCTCGTTGCGAGCGCTGTGATCTCAGCGGATCGCGGATTGGTCGTTTCGGCTGAGGGTCAGATCTACCTCACCACGGATCAGGGCCGTACTTGGAGGAGAGCGCATACTCCGGCTGTCGAGGGGCTGATAGACCTTTCTATGGTGGACGAACGGGTGGGGTGGGCTGCTGGGCCCGGCGTGATTCTTCGTACCGACAACGGAGGCGATACGTGGACTCGCCAAGGATTGCCTGGCCGAGCTACGGATCACCGAATTCGCTCACTTGCCGCACTCGATGATCTTCGAGCCCTCGCACTAACGGATTCGGGCGGATGGATCGTGACCAATAGCGGTGGCGCGACGTGGCTTGCGAGTGAACGATCGGATGCGCGGGCGGCATCAGGGGAGTCGAGGCATTCGGCTAACCGTGTGCGATGCTTCGATCGTTCATTAGGCAAATGTTATGCGATCGGAGATATCCTTCGGATGTCTTCGGACGTTGGCGAAGTTTGGGAACCCGTACCGGTTGCCGACTCCGCTGGAATCCCTGTTTTTGTTTTCCGGACGGGTGGAGTCGAACTCGATTCGGCGGATCAAAGCGCCCTTGAGGCAGCCGTCAGGTCCGTTCACGGGGAGCCCGTTCGCTGGAAGGTCGAAGCGCGAATCTCCCAGGCCGAGATTGAACGTTATGCGGAGGACCAGGATCCGAGCGCACTCTTTGCGCTGATCGAGGCACGAGGCCAAGAGGTCCGAGGGCGACTGGAGGCTGCCGGAGTTGCGTCTGTCGCGATTGAGACAGGAGGGGCGCCGCCATGGGGCTACGAGGATCATCTCGATGACGATCCCGATTTCCTTACACGATATTGGCGGGAGCGTCGCAGCGAGGATCCCTCCGCCATCGTGCGGGCGGCAACCCAACTGACTTGGACAGATGTCGCGATTTCGGTGGATGGCGTCGGGATTCTCGCGGTTGCCGAAGGCGGCCGGGTCTTTGCTGCTTCAGATTGGACTGAGCCTTTGAGTGCTGTGAATTCGCCGGACCAACACGATGTCTTGGCAGTTCAGGCGGCGGCTGTAGGGTGGGTCGCAGTGGGAAGGCAGGGTGGCCTGTGGTTGGGCATTCCATCAGGTAGATCGGCCGACGCAGTCGATGTACGCGTAGAGGGGCGAGAGCTTCTGTCGCAGCCGCCACCCAAAGAATCATTGCCGATCGACTGGCGAATCCCGATGATTCACGCAGGCGAGGCATTTTTCGAGACGATCCGAGATGTTGCGGCGTCGACGGATGGGAGGACGCTGCTCGCTGTCGGAGATGAAGGTCGTATGCTTTGGAGCAGCGATGCGGGAGCAATCTGGCGCATCCTGAGGCCACTTCCGCCCGCCGACTCAAGAGCTGCGGCTTCGGTTCCGATAACAAGGTAATCCTGACCAACGCCGCGTTTCACGTCTGCGCGCACTAAACGATCAACGACCGGAGGAGGCGAATTGTCCGAACATGATTCACACGCGCCGATTCCCGTTCTTCTGATCGGGCAGGGTGCTGATCATATTGTGGCCGGCCTTTCAGCGGGACTCGCGGCGGCGGGTAAAGCTTCGAGCTTTTCCTGCGCAGCATTTCCGGACGTCGGCTCGGCCGCGCGAGCCTCCAGCGGCGCGCCGCATCTCATTTTGGTGGGGCTTGGCGCGAGTGCTGATGGCATTCTGAAAGATCAGGCTTGGGCCGAATGGGAAGAACCGGGATCAGCGATGGCGCGAATCGCGATGTCCGATTCCGCGCATTCGGTTGATACCGGTGGCGAAGTTGTGGTCGAAGCGACGAGTAGACTAGCGATCTACCGCCTCCCTGTGGCGCAGGCGGATGCACTTCCGATGGCCATTATCGTCGTTTCTCAGCTTCTCGAAGCGGAACGATCGCGAGCGGATCTGCATTCGCAACTCGAGACCGAGCGGGCCTGCGAGCCCCTGAGTAGTTGCCTCGAACCCGGGAAGCTCTACTCGCTAGCCCTCGAGCTTCTGCTTGACCGTCTCGGTTGTCGTCGCGGCATCGCATTCTTCGCGCAGAGTCCGGCGCCGCAGAGCACGGGGGTCGCGGCTCGGGGCTTCGACGAAGCGACGCGTGATCGGCTCAGCCGTTTCCTGATAGAAGAAAAATCCCTCGAGTCTACGATGGGCAGGGGGGAAGTGGGCGTCGTGCCCTGGGGGCCTCTGAATCACGCGCTCGGGCAGGTCGGCCTAGACGCGTCCGGCGCTTTGCTCTCCGTGCCTTTGCGAGGTGACGACCGGGAAGCGGGGCATGTTTGGATTCTTTCGGAGGGGCGTCGCTTCGATGCTTCCGACCTCGCCGCCGCGCGAGCGATCGCACGACGGGCCAGCACCGCGCTGGCCACAGCAGAGCGCTATCACCATGCGAAGGAGCGGGCGTTTATCGACGACGTCACAGGCGTCTACAACGCGCGTTATCTGCTCGCGACCGCCGACAACGAGATCCAGCGCGCAGCGCGCTACGGCAATCCGCTGTCCGTCCTCTTCCTCGACCTCGATCGTTTCAAAATCGTGAATGATCGGCATGGACATCTGATTGGTTCAGAGACGCTGCGCGTGCTTTCGCAGCTGCTGAAGGACTGTGTGAGGCAGGTCGACACGCTGGCCCGCTACGGCGGAGACGAATTCACGATCCTGTTGGTCGACACCCCCCATGACGTTGCTGAGATGATCGCCGAGCGAATCCGTAGGAGTGTTGAGACCCATCTCTTCGAGGCCGGGAGCGAGGGACCCCTTCGGCTCACGATCTCGATCGGCGTCGCGACCTGCCCTGATCATGGGGAGAGTCGTGAGCCGCTGCTGGATGCGGCGGATAAAGCGATGTACCGAGCCAAGAGCCGAGGACGAAACCGTGTCTCTTCGGCGAACGATCTCGGGGATTGATTGGGTTCTGCCGCAGGCTGGCCGATCCGCTCGATTTTGAAGACTCTGCGCCTTCGCGGCTAGCGTCGGTCCTCGCGTTCAGCAGCCCCTGAAACGATTGACAGCAATCGGCCGTGTTGCTATCCAACTCACCGATTTTGCAACGTTTTCCGGGTCCAGAGACCGCGTTCGATCGAATTGCCCTCGCCCCTCCTCCTAGCCCCGTCTTCTCTCTTCGTATCCGCGCAGTAGGGACCCGACGAAAGGCGCCGAGGGGACCGGTGCGCGCCTCGCTCGCCAGGTCATGAATCCCCCCTCCGACGTTCGCTCCTGACGTTATTCCGCGCGCATTCACTGCGGCCGTGGTTTTTCGTTTGAGCGTGGGTCTTTCGTATATCCAGCAGCCTGGTTCAGGAGCCGTGATGAGCACGCAGAGCGTCGAGCTCGATGGAATGGGATCACTTCGCCGCACCTTTAAGTGCGGCGACATCATGCAAGCCTCGGTAGGCGATGAAGTCGTCCTCGCGGGTTGGGTGAATAATCGCCGAGACCACGGCGGGGTGATTTTCGTCGATTTACGCGACAAGTCCGGCACCGTTCAGGTGGTCTTCCGTCCGGAGTCCGCTCCCGAGGCGCATGAGCGAGCCCATCGTTTGCGAAACGAATGGGTTCTGATGGTGCGCGGTGAGATCGAGTCACGCAGCGACGATACGGTCAATCCAAACATGCCGACGGGCACGATCGAAGTAAACGTACGCGAGCTGCGGATTCTCAATGCGGCTACTGTGCCGCCGTTCGCGATCGACGAAGAGACCGAAGTCGACGAGCAGACGCGCCTAAAGAACAGGCTCCACGATCTGCGTCGACCGCCGCTTCAGCGCGCGCTGCAGTTCAGGCACGATCTTTCCCAGGCCGTTCGCGCCTCGCTGAACGCACAGGACTTCATCGAGATTGAAACGCCGATGCTCTCGCGGGCGACGCCGGAAGGTGCACGTGACTTTTTGGTGCCCTCCCGACTCCAGCCCGGGGATTTCTACGCGCTGCCGCAATCGCCGCAGATTATGAAGCAGCTCTTCATGATCGCTGGCTGCGATCGCTACTACCAAATCGCTCGCTGCTTCCGCGACGAGGATCAGCGCGCCGATCGCCAGCTGGAATTCACCCAAGTCGACCTCGAACTTTCCTTTGTGGGTGTCGAAGAAATTCTGACCGTGCTCGAGAAGGTAACTGTCGAAGGCTCACGATCCTGCGGCGTGGAACTCGAAGCGCCGTTTAAGCGCATCACCTACGCCGATGCCTTGGACCGATATGGCAGTGATAAACCGGATACGCGAATTCTGCTCGAACTGGTTGACCTAACAGACGTGTTTATGACGAGTGAGTTTAAGGCGTTTCGTGGTGTCGCAGAGGACGGTGGAATCGTGAAAGCCCTGCCTATTCCGAATGCGAAGGAGCTTTCCCGCGGCGAGATCGATCGCCTCGAGAAGCAGATGCGCAAGGAACTTGGCGCCAAGGGACTCGGCTGGATTCGAGTGGAGGAGGACGGCGAATGGAAGTCACCTATTACAAAGTTCCTCGGGGATCCTGAGAAGGACGCAATTCGCGAACGCTGCAAGACGGAGCCCGGAATGGTGATCTTCTTCCAGGCGGATAAGCGCGACCGCGCGAACACTATTCTTAGCCGCTTGCGTGAAGATCTCGGTGTGAAGCTTGGCCGCGTCGATGGACGGGATTGGGATGCGTTGCTTGTCGTCGACTTCCCGTTACTTGAGCCTAACGAAGCCGGGCAGCTCACCTATGTTCATCAGCCCTTCGTGGCACCGGTCGAAGAGGATCTGCATCTGCTCGATACTGATCCCGAGAAGGTTCGCGGCACGCATTACGACGTCGTTTTAAATGGCACGGAGCTTGGTTCCGGATCGCTTCGTAACCATCGCGCCGACATTCAGCGGAAAATCCTCGGACTCATGGGGTACGGCGAAGAAGAGATGAGGCAAAGCTTTGGCTTTATGCTCGACGCGCTCGAAATTGGCGCGCCGCCACATGGTGGCTTTGCCTTCGGCTTCGACCGCTGGGTGATGAAGCTCGCGGGCCTCGATAATCTGCGTGACGTGATCCCGTTCCCGAAAACTCAGCGAGGTCAGGATCTGTTGTTGGAAGCCCCGTCTACCGTTGAGGCAGATCAGCTCGACGAACTTTCGCTGCGCGTGCGGCTTCAGAAAAAAAGCGACGACTGATTTTAGTTGTCATCACATTAGTTTTTCATAAGGTGCCGGCATTCGCTCGGCTCTTACATCACATCTAATACATACCAACACATAAAAGAGTAGAGAGGGACTCATGGCCAAGCCCAAGATCGCATTGATTGGTGGTGGAAATATTGGTGGCGTGCTCGCAGAGCAGGCAGCCTATCGTGAACTCGGAGACGTCATCATTTTTGACGTCGTTGACGGATTGCCTCAGGGTAAAGCGCTCGACATGGCCGAAGGCGCGCCGCTCGTCGGTAGTGACTGCTCGATCACCGGCGTGAATGATTACGCTGGGATCGCCGGTGCAGACGTTGTCATTATTACTGCGGGACTCGCGCGCAAGCCGGGCATGAGCCGCGATGACTTGCTTAACACGAATCTCTCGATCATGAAGCAGGTCGCCGCAGGCGTTCGAGACCATGCCCCCGACGCGTTCGTGATTGTGATTTCCAACCCGCTCGACGCGATGGTTTATACATTCAAGGAAGTTTCTGGCTTCCCAAAGAACCGCGTAGTTGGCATGGCCGGCGTACTCGACTCGACTCGCTTCCGAAGCTTCATTGCTTGGGAGCTGGGTGTTTCGGTGAAGGACGTGACGGCGCTGGTTCTCGGTGGTCATGGCGATACTATGGTGCCGTTGGTTCGTTACACGACGGTTGCCGGCATTCCGGTGGAGAAGCTGATCTCTCGCGAGCGTATCGACGCGATGGTCGCACGCACGAAGAGTGCTGGCGGAGAGGTCGTCGGACTGCTCAAGACGGGATCCGCGTTCGTGTCTCCTGCGATTTCGGCGCTCGAAATGGCAGAGAGCTTCCTTAAAGATAAAAAGCGCGTGTTGGCTTGCGCGTGTCTTTGCGAAGGTGAGTTCGGTGTCGACGGTCTATACGTCGGGGTGCCGTGTGTCATCGGCGCAGGGGGGCTCGAGCGGATTATCGAGGTTGACCTCGACGCGGACGAGCAGGCGCAGTTCGATGCTTCCGTCGAGCATGTGCGAACTCTCGTTAGTCAGATCGAGCTCTAGCAATCCACTTGAGCTCTGGCAGTTAATATGGGCTTTAGGCAGTTATGCCGAGCTCTAGGAGAGATAAATGAACGTTCATGAGTATCAGGCGAAGGGGCTCTTTCGGGAGTTTGGCGTAGCGGTCCCGGAAGGACAGCTCGCCACTACGCCAGAAGAAGCAGAGCGCGCAGCAAAGGCGCTCGGCACCCCAGTCGTCGTTGTCAAGGCGCAGGTGCACGCAGGTGGCCGCGGCAAGGGCGGCGGCGTGAAGCTCGCCAAGAGCGCTGCAGAAGCGAAGACAGTAGCTAGCGAAATCCTCGGCATGACTTTGCATACTCCGCAGACGCCGCCGGAAGGCAAGCTGGTTCGTAAGGTCTACGTCGAAGCTGGAAGCAATATCAAGGACGAACTCTATCTCGCAATCCTGTTTGATCGTGCGGCAGAGAAGTTCGCGGTTGTTGCATCGACTGAAGGCGGCATGGAGATCGAGGTCGTCGCCGAGAACACGCCTGACAAAATCTTGACGACGCTCGTCGAGCCTAATGTCGGTCTTCGCGACTATCAGATCCGAGACCTCGGATTTCAGCTCGGCTTCGATGGCGATTTGGTCAAGAAGTTCGTGCCCTTCGTGCGCGGTCTCTACAATCTCTACATTGAGAAGGACTGCTCGCAGGTCGAGATTAACCCGCTCGTCGTGACGCAGGAGGGCGACCTTTTTGCGCTCGATGGCAAGCTCAACTTCGACGACAACGCGCTCTATCGAAACCCGGAAGTCGCAGAGCTGCGCGATCCCGAGGAGGAGGACGAGCGCGAGCGCGCGGCCAACGAAATCGATCTGGCCTACGTCGGGCTCGACGGAAGCATCGGCTGCATGGTGAACGGAGCGGGGCTCGCGATGGCGACTCTCGACATGATTCACTACTGCGGCGGCACCCCGGCCAACTTCTTGGACGCGGGCGGAGGCGCCGACAAAGAGAAGGTGAAGGAAGCATTCAAGCTGATCCTTCGCGACGACAACGTGAAGGCCATCTTGGTCAACATCTTCGGTGGTATCGTCCGCTGCGATTTGATCGCAGAGGGTGTTGTAGCCGCAGCGAGCGACCTCGGCGTGACCGTGCCGCTCGTCGTCCGGCTGCAGGGAACGAAGTCCATAGAAGGTCGAGAAATCCTCGCGCAGTCAAATTTGAACATCACGCCGGCGGAAACGCTGAAGGAAGCGGGCGAGGCTGTCGTCGCCGCTGTGAAGGGGGCCGCCTAATATGTCCATTCTCTGCGACAAGAACACCAAGCTCATTATTCAGGGCATGGGCAATATGGGTACTTTTCATGCAGGCCTCTCGCGTGACTACGGCACGCAGGTCGTTGGCGGCGTTCATCCCGGTAAGGGAGGAACGGAGAAGGATGGATTCCCGATCTTCAACACAGTTGCAGAAGCGAAGGCCGCTACCGGCGCCAACGCTTCCGTGATCTTCGTACCGCCGCCGGGTGCTGCAGATGCCATCCTTGAGGCTGCCGAGAACGACCTCGACCTCGTGGTTTGCATCACTGAAGGCATTCCCGTTGTAGATATGGCGCGTGCCAAGGCCGCTCTTCGCGGAAGTCGGACACGGCTACTCGGCCCGAACTGTCCTGGTGTCGTGACGCCCGGGCAATGCCGAATAGGCATTATGCCTGCCGCAATCACGCGACCTGGCCCCGTCGGTGTTGTGTCTCGCTCGGGCACGCTGACCTACGAAGCGGTCGATCAGCTCTCGCGACTGGGAATTGGCCAGTCGAGCTGCGTCGGAATTGGAGGTGACCCGGTCATCGGAACCAACTTCATCGATGCCCTCGCGCTCTTCCAGGCGGATCCCGACACGAAGGCGGTTGTCATGATCGGCGAAATCGGTGGCTCTGCGGAAGAAGAAGCGGCCGAGTTCGTGAAGTCGAATATGGATAAGCCGGTCGCAGCCTTTATTGCGGGTCAGAACGCACCGCCTGGAAAGCGTATGGGCCACGCAGGCGCGATCATCGCAGGTGGCAAGGGTAAAGCGAGTGACAAGATCGCGGCGCTCGAAGCATCAGGGGTTGCCGTTTCAGCTTCTCCTGCGGAGATCGGGGAAACCCTCGCGAAGCACGCGCCGGGGCTCGCTGGTTAGGTTACGAGCAAAGCGTTAGGTCGACGGGTAACTGCCCGATTTCGTCCGGTCGCGATTGCCAAGCCCTTCGAAACCGCCCGTCTTCCCTCGTGACCGAGGAGAGGCGGGCGGTTTCTTGTTTGGGCTGCGCGTGATCTTCGGCAGATTCCCTAGCCTGGAAGTCCGCAGGCCAGATCGTCTCCCCGTTGAGTCTTAGATTGTGTTGGTTCAACGTTTCGGAGCCCTGTTCGTGGGAGAGGGGCCATACCCGCTAGATCCAGCAGGAATTGGGTCCACCATCCGTGAAGCTCATAAGGGTTTTGAGAAGACGAGGAACCCCTCAGGTACCCATCCGTCGCGGTCTAGTCTTACGAAGCACATTTCAGACCAAAAAGAGAAGCTTCGGTCGCGGGCGAAGGAGCGTTGCAGACTAGGATCCGCTGGTCATGGCCGGGATACTTCCCGCAAGGATCATCTGCGCAGCGAAGTAGGCTGGGAGTCCCCACGCTGAATTCAGGAAGCTTTGAGAGACGAAGCGTTCCCGGGCTACGGAGAGGTCGGAGGTTGCGAATAACATTGCGCCTGTCGCGACCGCGCAAGGTGCACCCGCGGCGAACGCGCCCAACGAGCAGGCGACCATCGTTCCTATGACGACTACGTAACTCTGGACGGCGACCGATAAATCGGCGGGAACTTTCGGGCGAAGCCAGCCTAGCACTATCCAGCTTGCTGAGGAGATAATTGCTGCAGCGACGGTCAGGGTGGGGAAGTGGAATCCGAGGCCGAGGAACGTGGCCGCATAGGCGACATGCCCGAGCAGGAATGAGCCAATTCCCAGCTGGAACCAAATCGTCTGCCCAGGTGGTAAAAGGAGCGCGTCGCCGAGCCAGCAAAGTGCGAGCCCCAAAAACAGGAGCGAGCCCGTTCCCGTATCGAAAGCGCCTAGTGCTACCGCATACCCGAGGAAGGTCGAGGAGGCGGTCATCTTGGACAAAATAATGGCTTGGCGAAAGCCTCGACGTTCGGCAACTAACAGGCCGGCGACCGCGACCGCCTCGAGTATCCACCAGACAATTGGCTCAATCGAGGGCACGCAGTCCATCCAGGCGAAAATGAGCGAAGCCTGCGTATGTGACGAGAATTCCGCCGTAGATCGCAACGACCATCTGGAGCCCGATCAGCTCTCCTAGGAAACCCCCAAGCTGGGCACCAAAGGCCATGGACAGGATAATGCCCATCATCTGCAGCGAGGTGACACGCCCGCGGAACGGGCCGGGAACATTCGCCTGGAGGGCGGTCGTGACGGAAACGTTTACGAGGACGTGCCCGAAACCCGTGATCGCGAAGCCCACGAGCGCAGTTCTGAAATCCGTCGTGGCGACGGCGATGGTGAGGCCAATGCCGTAAAGGAGGAGCCCGGTCTTTACCAATAGAGAGCCACGGAAACGGTCTCCTATGATGGCGATTCCGATGGAGGTCAAGACGGCTGTGAGCCCGATGGTCGCGACCAGTATGCCGAGGCCTGCATCATCTACGCCGTAGACGCGTTCAGTCAGGCCTTTCGCGAGCTGTTGGACACTCATGCCGAAGCCGGATGTGATGCAGACCGTCATGAGCGCGATGCGTAGGGTTGGGCTCTGCCAGGTGACGCGTGCCGCTGCGCTTATCTCTGCGGAAATGTGGGACTGGCTGGTACGGGGAAGTCGTCTTGGCCGGATCAGGAACAAGGCGATCGCGAGCGGCGCGTGCGCAACGGCATTTACGAGGAAGGCGGTTGGCGCCCCCCAGCCCGCGAGTACGAAGCCAGCAACGGCTGGCCCAACGGCACGCGACAGATTGAACTGGATCGCATTGAGTTTGTAGGCAGGGCGCAATTGCCGTTCCGGAACGATCTCCGCGACAAGCGCTTGATAGGCGGAAAGGTTGACCGACGAAGCGAATCCGATCGCTGCGGCGAGAGACAGCAGGACTTGGACAGTGAGGCCCGGTCGGTTGCTTACGTAGTAGAGCGTGAATACCAGGGCAGTTTGCACAACGAGCGCACATAGCAAGATCGACCGCTTCGAATAGCGGTCGGCCCAAACTCCGCCTAATGGAGACCCCAGGAACGAGGGGAGGTTCGATGCGACAGCGGCGGCACCGAGCCATGCGGTCGACTCGGTGAGTTGATACACGAGTACCGGCACACTGAGCCCGAGCATCCAATTCGCAGAAGTAGAGAATGCGCCCGTGAGCCAGACAGCAAGAAAGGCCCGCTCGCGCAGCGGCGCGAACGGGCCTTCATGTGTGGGATGCGACGGAGCTAGATCGTCCAGGTGTCGCCCGAGTGGAGCAGCTCCTTGAGGTCACCCTTGCCGCGTTCATCGATGGCCGAGTCAACTTGCTTCTGCAGCTCGTCTTCGTAGGTAGCCTTGTCGACAGCTCGAAGGACGCCAACCGGCATTGGAAAGTCGGGCCGCTGAAGCGTTGCTAGGACGCCAGCATAGGACGCTGCCGGGGCTTTTTCGTCATGAACGACAACGCCGCGTGCGATCGGATCATCCTCATCTGCGAGATCAATCACGCTCGGGATGCCGTCGTTGAAGACGATCCCCTTACGCTTGCCGGGGCCACCGAAGACGAGAGGCTGTCCGTGTTCGAGGACCAGCGACGCCTCCGCGCGGGTTTTGCGATCCTGAAGTTCGTCCCAGATGCCGTCATTGAAGACGGGACAGTTCTGGAGGATCTCCACGAAGGCGGTGCCCTTGTGTTCGTGTGCGCGTTTCAGAACCTGCTGCATGTGCTTCGCATCGACGTCGATTGTGCGCGCTACGAAGGTTGCGCCGCAGCCGAGAGCAAATGAGATCGGATCAATCGGATGATCAATAGCGCCCTGAGGCGAAGACTTCGTCTTTGTTCCGAGGTCCGAGGTGGGTGAATACTGGCCTTTGGTGAGGCCGTAGATCTTGTTGTTGAAGAGCAGGATCTGTGTGTTGATGTTTCGACGGATGGTGTGGAGCAGGTGGTTGCCGCCGATCGACAGCCCATCACCATCACCAGTCACGATCCAAACCGAGAGTTCGGGCTGGCTCGCCTTGATGCCCGTCGCGAAGGCGGGGGCACGTCCGTGGATCGTGTGGAAACCGTAAGTGTTCATGTAGTAGGGGAAGCGGCTGGAACAGCCGATGCCCGAGACAAACACAACGTTCTCGCGCGGGACGCCGAGTTCAGGCATAACGCGCTGCACATTAGCGAGAATCGAGTAGTCGCCGCATCCGGGGCACCACCTTACATCTTGGTCCGAGACCCAGTCCTTACGGGAAGCCTTGACGGCCGGTTCGGCTGCCATACGTCGTTCTCCTTGCCCGGCTTGGGCGGTGTTGCTGTCTTGGCGAGCCGTGAGTCGCTGCTCGATCTCGCGCTTGGGAATCTATTTGATGGTGGTGGGCGACCCGGCTGTGGGTGCCCGTGTGTTCGTGTTAGGCGTTGCGGGTGGCTAAGCCTTGTAGAGCTTTGTGATCGCATCCGTCAGCTCGATAATCTTGAAGGGCTGGCCTTCAATCTTGTTGAGCATCTGAATGTCGACGAGGTATTTTGCGCGGAGCAGCAGGGCTAGATGGCCGTCGGAGAGCTCCGGTAGCAATACTTTCTTGAAGCTCTTTAGCACGTCTCCAAGATCGTTCGGAAATGGGTTGAGATGTCGCAGGTGAACCTGCGAAACATCGAGGCCGTCCTTGCGAGCTTGCTCGACGGCTGCAGTGATCGAGCCCTTAGTGCCGCCCCACCCAATAACCAGTAGCTCGCCGCTATCCGGTCCGTTGATTTCAATGGGCGGAAGCGAGCTCGCGATACCGTCGATCTTCTGCTTCCGCAGTTCGATCATCTTGGCGTGGTTATCCGCTTCGTAACTGACGTTGCCCGAGCCATCTTGCTTCGTGAGGCCACCGATTCGGTGCTCGAGGCCGGGTGTCCCCGGGATCGCCCAGGGGCGGGCCAGGGTTTCAGGATCGCGTGAGTAAGGCTGGAACTCACCGACATCGATCGGCTTCGCGAACTCGATCGTGCTTTGTTCGAGCCCGTCGACGTCTGGGATCTGCCACGGCTCCGACGAATTCGCGATGTAGCCATCGGAGAGAACGATCACCGGCGTCATGTACTTGACCGCCATGCGAAAGGCTTCGAGGGCAGTGTGGAAACAGTCGCCGGGGGTCGATGCGGCGATGACGGGGATTGGACTCTGGGAGTGCCGACCGTGTAGCACGGCGAGTAGGTCGCCTTGCTCCGTCTTGGTAGGCGAGCCAGTTGATGGACCCGCTCGTTGAACATTGATCGCGACGAGTGGAAGTTCCGTCATGACTGCGAGGCCAAGGGCTTCCTGCTTGAGCACAAAGCCGGGGCCACTCGAAACGGTCACCGCGAGATGTCCGGCGAAAGCCGCGCCAATGGTTGAGGAGACCGCGGCGATTTCGTCTTCCGCCTGGAAGGTCTTCATGCCAAAGTGACGATAGCGGCTGACTTCGTGAAGCACGTCGCTTGCGGGGGTGATCGGATAAGCGCCCAAGAAGACTTCTCGATCAAGCTGCACGCGGGCGGCGATGAGACCCCAAGCGAGGGCCTGGTTGCCCGTTATGTTCCGGTACGTGCCGGGTTCGATTTTCGCCGGTGGCACGACGAAGGAAGCAGGGAAGAGTTCCGTAGTTTCTCCGAAGGCGTGCCCCGCCCGGAGCGTCCGCACATTGCCTTCTAGGACTTCTCCCTTGAACTTGCCTCCGAGCCATCGTTCCGTCGCGTTCATCGGCCGGCCGTATAGCCAGCAAAGCACACCGAGGGCAAAGAAATTCTTGCACCGGTCGATGTCACGGGAACTCAGGTCAAGGCCAACGAGGGCCTGACGATTAAGCGTAGTGAAGGGGATTTCAACCAAGTTGTAGCGGTCGCGTAGTTCCGGCAGCGGGTCGCCTTCGTAGCCGGCTCGCTTCTGTGCCTTCTCGTTGAACGAGTCCGTATTGATGATCACCATGCCGCCAGGGCGAACGTCGTCGACATTCGCGCGTAACGCGGCGGGGTTGAAGGCGATCAATACGTCCGGGCGATCGGCTGGCGTGTGAATGTCGGCGCTCGAAAAGTGGATCTGAAATCCGGAAACGCCCGCCATGGTGCCGGCAGGGGCGCGAATTTCGGCGGGGAAGTCCGGGAACGTTGAGAGATCATTGCCGGCAAGGGCCGTCTCGTCGGTGAATTTCGTTCCGGTGAGTTGCATCCCGTCGCCGGAGTCACCAGCGAAGCGAATAGCGACACTTTCGAGTTGTTCGGTGGGCTTGTCGATCTGAGTTGCGGTCACGCTGTTATGTCTCGTTCCCTTGCGTGCGGAAAATTCCATCGGCCCTGAGTTAGGCGGGAATTTCTAGCATCTTGAGGCGTTTTTTTTTGAGGTGTTAAGAGGCAGTTATTGGAGCTTGCTGAGAATTTCGATCAGTCGTTCGGGCGTTCGTCGCCAGTTTCTCAGGTCTTGTTTGCGCTGGGTTCGGGTGCGAGGCAGTTACGAAAAATGGATCCGAGTCTGTTGGGTTCAAGTCAGCAAGAGTGGAATCTTCAAAAATCGGGTCCGGTTTTCAGGCGGCTCTATTTCGCAATGTGTTTTTGCGTTGCCGCTGGCAATGATCTCCGCCGCCGCGTCAGAGCCTTAGGTCGGGGAGAAGTGTATCCCGCTGGTGCGAGGGCGAAAGCCCTGTCGAGAACCTGGGAATGCGATTTGTTGATCCGAAAACGAGCGATACATCGCGGGGTTCCGTTGATTCGCTGCCGGCGGCAGGGGCTCAAGATTTTGGCTGGGAGGCCGATGTCACGCTCATGTTCCGACGTCTGTCCGAACCACTCCCGCTATCCGAAGCAAGTTTGCTGGCTCTGCGTCCTGCGCTAAACGCGCCGGTGCTGAATGTCGGTTTTCTGCCCGTGGGCCCAGCTCGAGCCGCGATCGTCGTATTTGCCGAAGAATGGGGTGGCATTGGCCTGGCTTTGGGTATTCGCTCCAACGAAGCGGGGCGGGTCGCCGTGTTCCGGAACCAGGAATCGATCGCGCCTGATGTGACGATCCCAGATGCCCTCGAGCCTGCTCTCGCTGAGGCGGAACGGATGGGATTCTTGTTCGATGAGGATGTGATCGCCGCCGCCAAGGACGGGCAGGGGCGCCTTCAGGCAATGGAGCTGTGGGGGGGCTTGATGGGGGAGGTCGAGATGCCTCCAGCAGTGAAAACCGTCGAACCGGAGCCAGTGGCCACCACCGGACCGGTGCGAGAGCTACCCCCCGCCTCTGCTTCGCCTTCACGGGCCCAATTGCATTTGGAAGCGGACGAGTTGGTGCTCGAGGAAGTAGTCGATCTCGTTCTCGTCGAGCCTGTCGATACAACGCTCGAAGAAATTTACTTGGACGAGGCGGTCAAGGTTTCGGCTCAGCCTGCGCGGGGTGCGTTGCCGGCTCAGCAATCCGTCGCTTCGAAGCATTCCTCTACGTCAAAACCTGTGTCGGTCAGCAAGACGGCGGCCGCAAAGCAACTGACTCCGCCTGCGGTCGCACTGAGAGCGGGGCTGTCGATGCCCAGCCCCGGAGATTCACAGCGGCCACAGCCCATAACGTCCGTCTTGCCAGTCGATTCCCCGTCCGCCGCGTCGGCTCCGGAACCGGCTCAGGCTCAGAAACTTTCGAAGTTCCGACACCTTGACGAGGCTGTCGCGGCTGAAGAATCAGAAGAGGTTGAAGTCCGCAATTCAACCGGTTGCGGGGCGAATGAACTCGGCCGGATTCCTCTTTTACGCGTGCGAAAAGGACGAAATGGCTCGAATCGCGTTTCTTATCTCGCGCGATTGTTGGCGAATTTTTGAGCTCGCCGAGTCACGTTCCTCATTCCACCCCCAATGGAGAGCATCCCATGATCGAGAACCGAACCGACAGCCAACCAAAGGCTCTGCGAGGAACGCTGTTGGCCTTAGCTGCGCTCTGCATCGCTTCTCTCGGCGGCTGTGCGACCACCTACTCCTCGGAAGAGGAGCCACAGGTCTCGCAAGCTCGCGCGAAGCGCGATCTAGGTATCGACTATCTGTCGACGAATCGAACGGGTATGGCCATTCTTCAACTGACTGCGTCCTTGGAGATGGATGCGGAAGATCCCCAGACTCACCTCTGGCTTGGAGAGGCCTACCGCCGCAAGGGACAGACTGTAAGAGCAGAGGCCTTCTTGTTGGATGCTCTGGAGCTCGCCGGCGGTCGCAAAGATGCGCGTGCGGCGCAGGAGGCTCGACTGAATCTCTCTGCTCTGCTTTCGCAGATGGGGCGCTATGCGGACGCGGTTCCGCATTGCGACGCTCTGGCAGAAGACCCGACATTCTCCACACCGTGGCGGCCACTTTCGAATTGCGGTTGGGCGCTCATGAAGCTGGGGCGCCTCGATGAGGCACGAAGTCGCTTTGAACGGGCTCTCGGCTTCTATTCGAGATTTGGCCCGGCTTTGATGAACCTCGGCATTCTTGAAAGTAAGGAGGGGCATCGCCTCGCCGCGATCAAGATGTTCGATAAGGCGCTCGCGTCGCGTCGTTTGAACGGTTCCGGCCACGCCGAGGCAAATTACCGATTGGGCGAGCTTTACGTCGCTCTTGGGGCTCGAGCTAAAGCAGTGGAGCACTTCAAGCAGGCGGCCAAAATTGCACCCGGGGACGATTGGGGATCCCAGTCGCAGGCCTATCTAGATCTCCTGCGCTGATCCCATTCGACGTTTCGCCCTCGCTGCTACTCTGCAGTGATCGGGGTGAGCATGATTGAACGAGATACAAATTCGGACGTCGGATCCGTGGCGGCAGGGCCAAGCGTGCCGCCGCCGCTGCGTTCGAATATGGACCGCGAGCCGAGCCCTGCTGCGGCTGAAACCTTCGTGACCGCCCCTATCGGCGAGTACCTCCGGTCTCAGCGTCGCCTGCGTGACGTCTCGATCGAAGAACTCAGCGCCTCGACTCGGATTCCGTTACGTTCGCTCGAGCGCCTTGAGCGCGGCGAGTTCGACGGTGAGACCGATGGCTTTGCGAGGGGCTTTGTACGGACGGTCGCGATCGCTTTGGGGCTCGATGTTGACGATGCGATCTCCCGCATGCTTCAGGAGCCGGGGCCAGGCGTTTGGGAACGCCATTCGTCTTCACGTAGGCTTAAACAAATAGTGGTGGCAGGAACGCTTCTCGTGTTATGCGCGACGGGCTTCGTGGTCGCTCGAGCGGGATGGAACGTGCTCGTCGGGGCCGCGGACGATGATCCTGACCGCGCCGTTGTGATCTGGCGAGATCCTGTTCGTGCCTTGGCGGAAGCGACCGGCGCAGAAGTGGACCCGTCCCTTGAAATCGATCCGGCCGAAGGGTCTCGCACCGATCGAACCGGAGCGATGCTCTTGCCTGAGAACACGCAGGGGCTGGCGCCACTCTCCATATCTCATTCAGCGCCTCCTGCCGCGCTTCCTTCTGCGCTTTCACCGGACCTCGCGGCGACTGCCGTCGCGCTCGATCGCTAGTTCGCGCGGTGGCAGCGATTCGATGTGAAGCGATCCTGCTGCGAGCAGTGGATTACGGCGAATCCGATCGAATTGTCCACGTCTTGACCGAGAGCGGGGGACGGCTGACAGCGATTGCGAAGGCGGCACGTCGTAGCAAGCGCCGCTTTCCGGGCACTCTGGATGTTTTTAACCGACTTGCGATCGAAGGCCGAGTAAAGCCCCGCGCCGCAATGGCATTTCTTGAGCGCGCGCGACTAATTGATCCCTACTTGGGCATTCGGGTAATCCCTGGGCGTTATGCGCTTGCGAGTTTCTTGATTGAGATGCTCGATCGGCTGGCCCCCGAAGGAATCGTGGGTGAAGAGGCTGCGCGACTATTCGGCTTCGCTTCGGATAGTCTCTCGTTGCTTTCGCGAGTCGAGCCGACGGCTTCGCTTCGGTTGTTGTTGGAGCTACGCGGTCTCGACGCGCTGGGGCTGCGGCCTGAATTTGGGAGATGTGTTCGATGTGGTCGCGTGGCAGGGGAGGATATTGCCGCGGATCATCGCATCCACTTTCATGTTGCGGATGGTGGAATTGCTTGCACGGCTTGCGCGATGCGGCTGGATGGCTTGATTCCGATTGAGCGGGGAAGCTTGCGCGCGCTCGATCGTGGACTTAGCGCGGATATTGAAGAGCTACCGGGAATTGCGCTGGATGCCCGCATGCTCGCTCAGGCGGGCCGCGTCGTGTTTCGTTTTCAGCGCTTCCATGTTGGCGTCGAACTTCGGAGCGAGCGCTTTCTCGACGAGGTACTTCCTGTGGCCCATGCGGCGAAATCCGCTCCCGATCCAGTGAGTGCCTCATAGCCGAATTAGGCTGAGTCCCTGACTCAGGTGCCAGCCAACTTGTACATCAATGCTTAGCCGGAGATTCGCGAAGCGGCCTGCACTAGGAAGAAGATGCCGACGAAGCTGAATACGAAGGTCACGGCGGATCCGGCAGCGATCACGCTGGGAAGCTTCTCTTCGATCGCGGGCTTCATCGCCTGGAAGCAGCGGTATGCCGTGGCAAGTGCGAGGCTCGCCAGGAAAAGGCATGCCAGTAGGGTGAGTTGACCCGATTCGTCCTGGAAGAACGCCCATGCGACACCGAGGGCATCCCCGAACTCCTTTACCTTTTCGACCATTTTCGCTTTCGCCTTTCATTTGAGTGCCGCAGCTGAGGCCCATGCGTACCTCGGCCTGATTCGTGTGACATCCGTGAGGCTACCCAAGGCAGCGATTCGTTGCAGCTTGTTCCCATCCTCGACCGTTCGACGGGAATAAGGGATACTTCGGCGCTCCAGCCACCCGGCCGATCCACGGAGGGGGTTTGCTTTCTTTTCGGCAGGGGAATTCGCTCCAAAGCTCCCCGCGGAAGCAGAGCATGATGAAAATGCCCGAACCTTCATCACTGAATCGTTGAACCACTGGGCCATCAAAATACTCGTAAGTAGAAGGGCCCCGACCAGCGTCTTTCTGCATCAGGATCTCAAAAACCGACATGTCCGACACTTCTATAGATGCTTCTTCCTCCGACGAGGGTAGGAAGCGCCACCCTCTTGCTATGGAGACGCTCGTCTCCCTTTGCGCAGCTCGCGGTTTCATTTATCCAGCCAGCGAGATCTATGGCGGCATCGCAGGATTTTGGGACTACGGCCCGCTGGGTGTCGAACTCAAAAATAACCTGAAGCAATTCTGGTGGCGCCGAATGGTGCGCGAGCGTGAAGACGTTGTCGGTGTCGACAGCGCCATCATCTCGCATCCGCGGACCTGGGAAGCTTCCGGTCACGTCGATAATTTCAGTGACCCGATGGTCGATTGTCGACGGTGCAACAAACGCTTTCGTGCGGATCAGATCCCGGACGAAAAATGCTCGGCGACGACCAAGAAAGACGCCGACCGAAGCCACGATTTTACCGAGGCTCGTGACTTCAACTTGATGTTGTCGACGCAGCTAGGCGCCTCCGTTGATGAGTCGACCACTGCGTTCTTGCGACCTGAAACCTGCCAGCCAATTTTCAGCGGTTTTAAGCGAGTCCGTGAATCGGCTCGCCAGAAGGTCCCCTTTGGCATTGCGCAGGTAGGCAAGGCTTTCCGAAACGAGATCACGCCACGGAACTTCACGTTCCGGAGTCGCGAATTCGAACAGGCCGAAATGGAGTTCTTCTGCCATCCGTCTGAGCGGGAGAAGTGGTTCGAGCATTGGCGCGAATATCGTCTCCAGTTCCATCGCGATATCGGGATAGACGATTCGCTCCTGCGAACCCGTCCTCATGCCGCCGACGAACTCGCACATTATGCGAATGCCGCGGACGACATCGAATTCCTCTTCCCCTTTGGATGGCAGGAAATCGAAGGCATTCATGACCGTGGCGACTGGGACCTGTCCCGGCACACCGAATATTCCGGCAAGGAACTCGGGATTACGGACGAGCAAACCAAAGAACGCTTCATGCCGATGTGTATCGAGACATCAGTGGGCATCGATCGCACGACCCTGGCATTGCTCGTGGCTGCCTATAGCAACGAGCAGCTCGAGGGCGGCGAAGAGCGCACTGTGATGCGCTTCCACCCGACGCTGGCGCCAATTAAAGTGGCGGTTCTGCCGCTGTCAAAGAAGTTGGCTGAGCCGGCTAAGGCGCTGAATAAGACGCTTTGCGGGCTGTTTAATACTTCCTATGACGATGCCGGAAATATTGGCCGGCGCTATCGCCGTCAGGATGAAGTCGGCACGCCTTTCTGTGTGACCTACGACTTTGACTCCGAAGATGACGGATGCGTGACCGTGCGAGAGCGCGACACGATGAACCAGGAACGCGTGCCGATTGAAGGCTTGGCAAATAGGCTCCGGGATCGATTGGAGGCGGGACTTTGAGCGCGCGGAAGGCCACGGCCCGGTCTAAGAAGGCGGCAGAGAATAAACCGGCAGCTAAAAAGGTCGCAAAGAAGTCGGCGAATAAGAAAGCCGCCGCGAAGAAGACCGTCGCCAAAAAAGCACCGGCCAAAAAGACCCGAGCCAAAAAGGCTATGGCCAAGAAAGCTTCTACACCGAAGCCAGCTTCGGCGAAGTCGAAGATCGCTAAGGCCGCTGCCGCGAAGGCTGCAAGTCAGAGACGTGTTTTCTTTTTCGGCGGAGGCAAAGCCGACGGCCATGCCGGGATGAAGGAAACCTTGGGCGGGAAGGGCGCGAACCTGGCGGAGATGACCTCCCTGGGTATTCCTGTGCCTCCCGGTTTCACGATCTCGACCGACGTTTGCGCGGACTTTAATCGCCGTGGGCAGAAGCTGCCGCCGGAAGTGAAGGCGGATGTGCTGACGGCTCTGGCGAATGTCGAGCAGTTGATGGACCTGCGCTTCGGGGATCCAGAGCGGCCTCTGCTCGTCTCTATCCGATCGGGCGCACGCGCCTCGATGCCGGGGATGATGGACACCGTCCTAAATCTCGGCCTCAACGACGACACGGTTGTGGGCCTCGCCAAGCTGGCGGACGAGCGTTTTGCCTTCGACAGCTATCGCCGATTTATTCAAATGTACGGCGACGTGGTGTTAGGCGTTCCTCATGACCGCTTTGAGCATCGTTTAGATGTCGCTAAAGAAGCTCGCGGAGTACAGGACGACACGGATCTCACGGGCTCGGACTTGCGCGCAGTCGTGCGTGACTATCTCGAAATCGTGCAAGAGGCGACTCAGGCGCCGTTCCCGCAGGATCCCCAGGTACAGCTTTGGGGTGCAATAGGTGCCGTGTTCGGCTCTTGGGAGAATGCGCGAGCAATCGCGTATCGCCGCCTGAACGATATCCCGGATGATTGGGGGACGGCGGTCAATGTCCAATCCATGGTCTTCGGAAATATGGGTGACAACTGTGCGACGGGCGTGGCCTTCACGCGGAATCCGGCGACGGGAGAGCGCAATTTCTACGGCGAATATCTGAAGAATGCCCAAGGCGAGGACGTTGTCGCTGGGATCCGCACGCCTCAGCCGATCAACGAGGAGAGCCGCGTCGAGGATACGAAAAAGCTACCGACCCTAGAAGGCGAGATGCCGAAGGCATACAAGGAACTCGTCAAGATCTACAAGCGCCTCGAAAAGCATTACCGCGACATGCAAGATATCGAGTTTACGATCCAGGACGGAGTGCTCTGGATGCTGCAGACGCGCGCAGGAAAACGAACATCGGGCGCTGCAGTTCAGATTGCCGTCGACATGGCAAGAGAGAAGCTGATCACCCGAAAAGAAGCGATCCAGCGCGTGGACGCGAATTCACTCGACCAGCTCCTGCATCCGACGATCGATCCATCAAAGGCTCCGCCGGTCATCGCGCGAGGTTTGCCCGCATCTCCAGGGGCAGCGGTCGGTGAAGTCGTCTTCTCGGCAGAGGGTGCGGAGGCGAAGGCAAAGGGTGGCGCGAAGGTCATCCTCGTTCGCATCGAGACCTCCCCCGAAGACATCGTTGGGATGAATGCGGCCGAAGGCATCCTGACTGCGAAGGGCGGCATGACGTCTCACGCGGCGGTTGTTGCGCGGGGTATGGGCAAATGTTGCGTCGCGGGCTGTGGCGCGCTGGCGATCAACTACGAACAGGGCGTGATGCGCATTGGCGACGATATCGTTCGCGAAGGCGACATCCTGACGCTGAACGGTTCGACCGGTGAGGTCATGCTCGGTGAGGCCGCGACGGTGCTGCCAGAATTGGGCGGCGCGTTTACCGAACTCATGAAGTGGACCGACAAGGTGCGAAAGCTGCGTGTTCGCACGAACGCCGACACTCCGCAGGACGCGAAAGTCGCGCGTTCCTTCGGTGCGGAAGGCATTGGGCTCTGCCGAACCGAGCACATGTTCTTTGAGCCGGCGCGGATTCTCGTCGTGCGACAGATGATTCTGGCCACCGATGTCCGAAGTCGTGAAGAGGCACTGGCGAAGCTGCTGCCCATGCAGCGAAGTGACTTCGAGGGAATCTTTCGTGCGATGGACGGGCTGCCGGTCACGGTTCGATTGCTTGATCCTCCGCTTCACGAGTTCCTTCCGCACTCGGAAGCAGACATTCAGACGGTTGCCGACAGTCTCGGGCGCTCGCTTGGGGATATCCGGCACGCGCTCGAGAGTTTGCACGAGTTCAACCCAATGCTCGGGCATCGTGGGTGTCGTCTCGGAATCACCTACCCCGAGATCTACGCCATGCAGGTCCGGGCGATCACCGAATCCGCCGTGAATGCGTCGGCGGACGGCGTTCGCGTGAAGCCAGAGATCATGATTCCACTCGTCTCGCACGAGGCCGAGCTCCAGCGTATGCGAAAGCTGGCCGAGGACGTGATCGCCGAAGTGCGTCGAGAGAACCCAGGCACGCGGGTCAAGCCGATCATCGGCACCATGATCGAAGTGCCGCGCGCCGCGCTCACGGCAGACATGATCGCGAAGTATGCGGACTTCTTCTCTTTTGGCACGAACGACCTCACTCAGATGGGCTACGCGCTCTCACGCGACGATGCTGGCAATTTCTTGCCGGACTACGTCGAGAGTGGTCTGCTCGATGCCGATCCCTTCGTCTCGATCGATACCGAGGGAATCGGGCAGCTCGTTCGCATGGGCGTCGAGAGAGGGCGGCAGACACGACCTGATTTGAAGCTCGGCGTTTGCGGCGAACATGGTGGTGACCCCGCAAGTGTTCGCTTCTTCGCCGAGGTCGGTCTCGACTACGTCTCTTGTTCGCCGTACCGCGTTCCACTCGCTCGACTCGCTGCCGCTCAGGCTGCGGTAGCAGAACAATCTGAGGGAGAATCCGATTGAGTCGTTTGCCACGGCCGCAAAGATTGCTCCTTGCACTCGTTCTGATTGGGACCGGCTGTGCGAACTCGGGGCCGGTCGGATCCTGGGGCGATGATCTAACGGATACGGAGCGGACCGAGATCGCGGCGGCTTTGCCGGCGGAAGCGGTTTCGCAGCTATTGCCGCTTTCTGAGATTTTCTATGGCCGGATTACGAGTCGGCGCTTCAACTCACGTGCGACCTTCGAGGACCCGAGCGTTCGGCAATTTTTTCCCGATGTGGCCTCGTACTCGGACTACTACGCGGCGCTGGTTGATGCGCTCGACCGGGCCAATATTCGATACAACCGACCGACGCGCGTCGAGCTTTTGGGTGTCGAGATATCCGAGACCGGCAACCTTATGCTCGACCTTCGATTCGTTGGCCGAAACGACCTTCCGTTGCGCTGGTGGAATACTTCTCTTGCTCGGAAGGACGAGTGGCGCTGGCAGGAGGGGCGTTGGTTCCTGGTTCCCGGGAAGGTCTGAAGATCCGAATCGAAAGCGGCAGAAAGTTGGGTATGAGGAGGATGCTCTCCGGAATGGGCAAAAAACTTCCATTTTTCAAGGTGTTGGGGCATTCCGAGGTTTTCGGTGATCGGAGTCACGCCCGTGCGAATTCAGTGACTTAGAGGGAAAGGCGCACCTGAGGGTGGGCTGGCACGTAGCTTGCTTATATCATGGACTGTGTCCGGGTGACTGGACTGACTTTTGAAAAGCCAAAAAGCTCGGCGAGTTCGAGTGGACAAAAGGTTCGATCAATCGCGACCACCCAGCAGGAGTTCAGGGACCTGCTGGAATCATGTGGAAGCGAACAGGGTGATCGGATCTGATCAAGCGACTGAACGCGATTCGTGCGTCGAGGTATTCGGCACCCGGAATGTGGTCGGCGCTTGGAGCGTCCGCGCGACACCTCGCCGAAATCGAGGAGCATAATCGTGCAAAGAGATCACCAGACTAATCAGACCAAAAAGGCCTGGGATTCCGACCAAGAGCTCGTTGAACAGATCTTGGCCGGTAGTCGAGAACATTTCGACCTTCTCTACGAAACCTATTTTCCGCGTGTCTATCGCTTTGCTTTGAAGCGACTGAACGACCCCGGAGAAGCAGAGGATGTTGCGCAAGAGGTCTTCATGACCTTGATGTCGGCGCTTGGCTCCTACAAGGGCGAATCCGCACTCTTGGTTTGGATCTTTGGTGTCACGCGCAACAAGGTGAACCGACGCTTCCGGCGGCCGAGTCCGCGGCTTGAGCCTCTCGAAGAGGGCGGTGCCCTCGATATTCAAGCGCAGGGTCCCTTCGCGGATGAGACCGTCGATGCGCGACGAGTGTTAGGTCGGTGCGAATACGTGATCGCGAATGATCTGACGCCTTTACAGCGCCGGATCTTCCATCTTAAGCATCTTCGGCAGCAGCCCATTCGGGCTATCGCGACCGCGCTCGGTAAGAGCGAGGACGCCGTGAAAGCGAATCTCTATCGGATGCGGCGAGCTATTTCGGCGGGCACACCCGGCCTTGAGGGATTACTCCGCCCTTAATATTCCCTTCTGTTTGCTTTAGAAGAACACGGATTCCGGGCAGGGTCTGCGTCCAAGTTCAAGCCTCGCTCACCTTCCGACCCTTTCCGTTTGGACCTTCCCGCGGCTCGGGCTCTGCCGGGCCCGACCGGCCTCGACAGCCGTCCATCACCCGCCTCGATGGTGATGGACGACTGTTGCCGAGGAAGGTCCCGCTGGGCTTCGTTCGATTGCCCCTTCGATAGCTTGCCGGTTAGCGACTTGGCGCGGTCTGGAAGTTTGATCCGGCGCCGAGACACTGCAGGTGCAATCGTGGGCGAGCCGCAGTTGAGGCCATTTGCGACCCGCGAGAAGTTTCCGCACAAGTGGGGCCTCACCCGACAGCCCGTCAGACGAGACTGCATCCAGCGTCGTGTTTCATACAACCCGTCGGGCGGCCACCGGTTCCCGGGGGGTATTTTTGGTTGACAAACGTCAGCCAGTTTCTTAATCCCTCGGCATGGGCAGCCTTCCGCCAACCATCGGTACATCCCGTTCCATCACAGGGGGTAGTAGGAACCTCTCGGGAGACGACGCGAATAGGCCCGCTTCGCGAGAAGAGGGCCTGAGGGCGCGAAAGCGTGCCGAGACGCGGGAAAGACTCTTCGAGATGGCATTGAGAGAATTTCGCGAGGTCGGCGTAGGCGCCTCGCAGATCGACCGTATCGCACGAGCCGCCGGGGTGGCGCGAGGAACGTTCTACTTCCACTTCGCGACCAAGGATGATGTCTTGATCGAGCTAGCCCGGCGCATCAGTGCGCGGGTGGCCCGACGAGTCGCCGTTCTCGACGAGTCGAATCCGTCGCTGAGGGAGCTCCTGATGCGCGTGAACGAAGCGATCCTCGATGAACACAGCCTGGTTGGAGAAGCGGACCTACTTGGCGAAATGCTCTCTCTTTACGTTCGGCGCCCCTACGATGTTCAGGATCCAAGTCAGAACATTCCAAGCCTCTCGGATGAGCTGGCGAGCCACCTTCGAAACGCTTTCGATCGAGGTGAGGTGAAGAGTGATCTCCCGCCGGAGCAGGTCGCACTCGTTTTGATGACCAGTCTATTCGGGGTCTACACGCGGATTCCGCCAGGTGAGGAATTACAGCGAACCTGTGAAGCGTTGATCGAGTTACTCGTAAGAGGTCTGTCGGGCCCCACCTAGCCGCAGGGGCCTGATGACTCCCTCGTGGGAACCCGCCGCACTTCAAATCGACTGCCTGCAGGGATCATTTTTGAGAATCTATTCTGATCGATGGGATTAATTGGTTCGTTTCTGACACAAGATGGGTGCTTTGACCACTTTGAGATGACATCAGATATCGGAATCGCGACTGCGGCTCCGAATTCGGGTCCGAAAACCGAATAAATATTTGAGATCGATGAGGCGCATACGGCGCACCTCGTCGACCTCATGGAGGTAGGTCACTCGTGGTGCGAGACAAAATCTGGCAGGAAATAAGGAACTGGCTGAAGCCGGTCCCATATGATTTACCCGCACCGGCAACACCCGAGCGCTCAGCTCCTGAATCGACTACGGATGAATGGCCGTCGAATGTTGTGCCTATTGTTCAAGGGGGTCGGGGTGTTCGGGGAGCTGCGCGCACGCGGTCTCTAATCGATGCGGCACGCGTGCCGATTCCTGAGGCGAACTCGTCCTCTGGCGTCGCCGCACTAGACGAGCATTGGGGAGACGCCCAGGGCGATCCCGAGCTGCTCGAGTTCCTCGCCTCCGACCTCGACCCGGTTCCGGTAAATCCGGAATTCCGCGAGCGGCTGCGCGAAGAGCTCTGGGAGATGGTGCTCGACGAAGGGCGCGCCAAGGGCCAGTCGCATTCGCTGAAATCGGACGACTTAGATCATTAGCGCGGATCATTAGTCGGCATTGGAGGCGGACCGTCACAACCGGCCTGCCGAGCCAGCCACTGGTGCGGATGACCGCCTCTCTTCTTGGCGTTGCCCCTTCGGGCCACGGGGATTAGCGTAGAGCCATGCGGAATCCCGTCCGCCTCAAGAACTTCAAGGCGCGCTTCCTTCCGCTCTATGTGATCGGACTGGTGATCCTGGCGACGTATTCGCCCGACGCGCGTTCTTTTGGGTTTGCGGCACCGTTATGGATCGCTGGGACATTGCTTCGAGGGTGGGGCGCTGGGCATCTCGTCAAGAACGACGATTTGACGACCACCGGACCGTACGCCTATTTGCGGCACCCGCTCTACCTGGGCACGATCTTGATCGGGACCGGATTCGCGATCGCGATCGGCGGTTTTCTGAGCGTGCTAGCGCTTCTCGCATTTTGGCCGTGGTTCGCCGGGTACTATTTCCCGCGCAAGGAAGAAGTCGAGAGCAGTCGATTGGCGTCTCGCTACGGCGAGCGGTTTGATCGATATCGCACGGCGGTGCCGGCGCTTTGGCCGCGATGGACAGCCTGGAGCGATGCTTCGAGCAGTATTCCCGAATCAGACGAGGCTCCGGCTTCTGGAGATTCCAAATGGAGGCTCGACCGCTACTCCGACAACAACGAGTTAGGCACACTCCTGGCCGTCATGATCGGTGGCGTCTTCTTCGGCTTGCGAGCCTTTGGATGGGCGGCGTGAGCGAGTTGCGAGCCGGGCGGCCCCCATCGGAGGGGCTGCTATGCCGATCCGAAATCGAAAAAAGCGCCAAGGAGATGCTCCATCGCGGAGGCTGGGGCAATCCCGACGTACTACTCGTGCAAACAGAGGCGGGGCCTGTGGTGGTCAAAGATTTCTCGCCACGGTCCGGTTGGGTTAGACGTTGGCTGGGCCCTTGGAGCCTGCGCCGCGAGGAGCAGGCCTACCGGCATCTGGAAGGACTTGCCGCGGTTCCCCGGTTATTAGGCAGAGTCGACGAACTTGCAATTATACTGGAATATCGTCCGGGGGTGCTTCTGTCGCGTTCGCTGCGCGGGACGCTGCCCGCCGAGTTTCTTCCAGAGCTCCAGACTGGGGTCGAGGACATGCATGCCAGGGGGCTCGTACATCTCGATCTGAGACATAGGAGCAATGTGCTGGCTGGGGAAGACGGTCATCCCGTGCTGCTGGACTTTGCCACAGCGCTGCGTTTTAACCCAACGACCTGGTGGGGACGATGGGCGGTCTCGCTGTTAGGCCGCATCGATCTGCGAGCTCTCGATAAATGGCGCGCACGTGTGGTGTGAGGGCCTGGTGGCGTGAGGATCCGGGCTGAGCGACGCGCAAAGATGAGGGTGTCGTCGGCCTTCGAGAGTCCCGGTGTCTACTCGGGAGGCGCCGGCAACTCTGCTGGGTCTCGAGGTGCGAGGCGCGCGATGTAGTGGCGATAGCACTCGAGGGTGAGGCGGGCGTCTTCGAGCGCGCGATGCGCCACGCCACCGTCTCCGAGTAGGCCGGCGGTCGTAGCGGCTTGTCGGAGGGAAACCGAGCGTGCGGGTTCTCCGGCGATAAGCGACCAAGAGTAGAAGAGCGTCGCGAGGTCCAGAACGTGATAGTCGAAGGGGTAGGGGATCCCGCACTTCTTGAAAGCACGTTCAAGAAAGATCACGTCCATCCGCACGTTTTGTCCGGCGGGAATGACCTTGCGGTCCTTCGGAAGCATTTCAACGATCTCGGTGAGCACTTGGCGCACGCCCGGAGCTTTAGCCCAGAGTGCTTCGTCGTATCCAAAGATCTCCGCAGCTTCCTTGGAGATGCGCTCGGGGCGGGAGCGAACTCGCCACTGCGCTTCCGTGGATTCCACGAGGCGGGCGTCGGTCATGATGATCCCGACTTCAGTCAGGTCGTGAATCTCGACATCGAGACCACCAAATTCACAATCCAGGAACGCGAAGGCAAACTCAGAGCTCAATCGATCATCCGTATGCGCCGGCGTTCGCGGCCGCCTTGGGCAGCAGCAAATTCACCTGCGTTGCAGTGGACTGCCAGTGCGGTCGTTTCGGCGTAATAGAGAGCAGCCGACTAGGCTGGACTGCCACTACGCCTACGCATGGAGCTGCACCTGCACCACCCGGCAACAGTTGTAAAACAGCAGCCAGTAGCGAGGCAGCGAGAAGAAGGATGGCGCTCCCAACGGGACTCGAACCCGTGTTTCGGCCTTGAGAGGGCCACGTCCTAGGCCACTAGACGATGGGAGCGCGCGGAAGCGGGGCGAGACTAGCCGGCTGCTTCATCGACTGTCAACTGTGCTGAATACCGTTGAGGTGAGAAGTCTCCCGTGGTGCGGTTATCCGTCGTGCGCGGGTACCTCGCTGGGGCTCCGATTGCCGAGGGTTGTCACTTGGTGTTGTGGAAAACAGGAATCCCTCAGGTGAACTCACGAGGTAGGGAGTCTGGAAGTCGTCGTGTTCACTAAAGAGTGCAGCGACACTTGCCGATAGACATCATGGTGCGCGCCTTCGGAGACGCGCGTTGCTCTTGCTCTTCTAGAGAAGGGGCTTGTCGGCAATATTCGCGAGAATGTGAATCACCCCACAGGGAGAACGTGATGATTAGCAAGCGCGAGAAACTGTCTAGCGGGTTCACTCTCGTTGAGCTTATGGTCGTTGTCGCGATCATTGGAGTCCTAGCTTCGGTCGCGATTCCCTCATTCATCAACTACCAGCTCACAGCGAAGCGAGCTGAGGCTTTCGCGAATCTTGGTTCTCTGGCGAAATCCCAGAAGTCCTACTTCGCTGAGTACAACAACTTTGTGCCCGTCGCGGCAGAGCCGGGCTTCACGCTTGGTGCGGCTCCGACCACGATTAAGCGCGACAAGACGCCTCTTAATACAGCCTTCGCTGAAGTCGGTTGGGTTCCGGATGGCAACGTATTCTTTGACTACGACACGGCCACGCCGGTGGATCCGTTGACAGGCACCTGTACCTGTACAGAAGCCTGCTTCACGGCTTCCGCCTACGGAAACTTAGACGGTGACGAGAGTCTCTCGGTTGTCCTTTACACGCATCCTGATGCGCTTGGTGGCTTCTGCGAAACTGGTCAGGGTGGCAACCAGTCCCCGCCGATTTCAGGCGGAGACCGCGCATTCAACGAAGTTGCTCGCGTCATGGTCGCAGACGACTTCTGAAGCTCGTTCCAGCTCTCTTTGAGAGAGCGAGGCCGTTCTACCGAGCGGTCGTACCATTGGAGGATGGCGGGGTGTCCCCGAAGCTGATTCAGGTGGCGGCCTTGATTGCCGCGGTATGTGCGACAGGTTGGGTACACGCTCGCCTACCTAATGAGACTCGCACCGATCGTGGTGAGGCTTTCGTTCCCGCACCTCATGTCATCGAAGCCGCATCGCTTGGATTCGATGCGATTCTTGCGGACTACTACTGGCTACAAGCCGTTCAGGTTGCAGGGGTGAATGACGTTATCGATGCCGATACCGCCAGCCATCTAGGCAAGCTCGTGGATGTCGTGACGACATTGAATCCATATGTCGATCACCCCTACCGCTTTGCGGCTGTTTGGATGACACACTCCGAAGAGCAGGTTCGCGATGCCAACCTCTTGCTCGAACGCGCCATCGAATTTCATCCCGAGGACTGGCGGAACTATTTCTACCTCGGCTTTAACCAGTTTTACTATCTCGGAGATTTTGAAGCGGCTGCGAGCGCGCTCGAGGGCGCCGTCAAAAACGAGGGATCGCCCGCCTATCTGCCGCGGCTCCTGGCGAGGCTGAAGAGTCAGAAGGGCGACATCGATGTTGCGGAGATCTTTCTCCGTCAGCTTCTTGTGTCGACTGACGACGAATCCGAGATCGCGAAAATCGAAGGCGCCCTTGATGAAATCGAGATTGAACACAAAGCCCGCCATCTTGATCGGGCCCGCGAGGCGTACCAGCAACTTACCGGATACGACATCCTTTCCGTCGGTGACTTGATCCGCGGGAAGCATAGGGTGCTCCAGAAACTGCCGAGCCCCGAACCCGATTCGATGCCGGCAAGCCTTAGGCGCGGCTCGGTTTGGGAGCTGGACCGAGAGGGCCGAATCGTTTCAACCTATTTGGGTGCACGCTACGAAGTGCACTACTCGGGCATCGAATCGGCGGTTTTTAAGCCTGACGAGCAATCCGAACGACAAACGAAGGGGCCTCGAGGCCAGGAGGATGAGCCACGTGACGGATGAGCGAGAAACGATCGTTCGGGTCTGCGACGTCGTTAAAGATTTTCGCCCGGGCTTTGGCTTAAGGCGAAAACGCATCTTGCACGGCGTGACCTTTGATGTTCATGAGAACGAGATCTTCGGATTTGTTGGGCCTAACGGTGCGGGGAAAACGACGACGCTAAAAGTTTTGATGGGACTGATTCGCGCAACTGAGGGATCGGCTTCGATTCTCGGCTGCGATGTGGCTGAGTCTGAGTTTCGGCATCAGGTCGGATTTCTGCCTGAGAATCCCTATTTCTATCCTTTCCTAACAGCGCGGGAGATCCTTGATTTCTACGCGCGCCTCTCGGGTGTGCCTGCGTCGGAGCGCGCGCGACGGGTAGATCAACTGCTTGGAACGGTGAACCTCGGACACGCTATGGATGCCCGGTTGAAAACCTTCTCCAAGGGAATGCTTCAGCGCGTCGGAATCGCTCAAGCGCTTATTCATGACCCAAAGGTCGTGTTTTTAGACGAGCCCATGAGTGGTCTCGACCCCTTGGGCCGCAAAGAGATTCGAGATCTCATCCTGTCGCTTCGGGCAGATGGGAAGACCGTCTTCATGAACACTCATATTTTGCCCGACGTCGAAATGATCTGCGACCGGGTGGCGATCATCGTTAAGGGACAGATTAGGCATCAGGGCCGAATTGAAGATTTTCTGCCGGAGGCCGGTCGGAAGACCGACGTCGTGCTAGGCGGCTTGCCGCCGGAAACCGCAGATAGTCTAGGAGAACGCTTCGATCTCAAGATGCGGGGGCTTGGCGATCGGGTCGAGCTTCAAGTGGCCGAGAAGGATGTGCATCAAGTGCTTGATTCGGCAATATCTGCGGGGGCGGAAGTTGTGTCCGTTACGCCGCAGCGAAATTCCCTAGAAGATGTGTTTCTTGATGCTGTTCGAGCAGGGGGGGCACCGGAATGAACTCGCTGAGCCGAATCTACGCGCTTGCGAATAACACCTTCCGCGAAGCCATTCGGAATAAGCTTCTTTATATGCTTCTCGGGTTCAGCGTCGTGATGATCTCTTCGGGGGTCGTCCTCGCGACGCTTTCTTATGTCGAAGTTCACGAGATCCTGCAGGACATGGGGCTTGCTGCGATTCGATTCTTCAGCGTGGGGATCGCCATCTTCGTCGGCATAGGATTGATCCACAACGAAGTCGATCGCCGCACCATTTTTACGATCCTCTCGAAGCCAGTCTCCCGGAACGAGTTTTTGGTAGGGAAATGGGCTGGCCTCACGTTCACCGTTTGGCTTCTTCTCGCCCTTATGGCCGGCGCCTTCGCAATTGTGTCGCTGCTTGCCGGCGCGCCGCTTGGTTTGGATCACTTAGTAGCGATTGTATTGATCGGACTCGAGTTGATGGTGGTCGTTGCGATCGCCACTTTCTTCTCATCATTCACCACGCCGATGCTGGCAGCGCTCTTCTCGGTCGGACTCTGGATGATCGGGCACCTCTCTCGCGATCTTCATGCACTTGGGCAACAGTCGGAGGTCGGGACCGTCACGACGATGGCCAATTTTGTCTTCTTGCTGATGCCGGACTTCGAAGTGTTCAATAAGACTCTTGAGGCGGTCCACGGCCTCCCTATTGATTCGGGTGAAATCGGTCTCGCATTCGTATATGCGGTGGGATACACGGTCTGCACTTTGATTCTTGGGGCCATGATTTTCAGCCGACGCGACTTCAAGTAGAAGAAGCGTGGGGGTGCGGTTCCGGGAATTCGTGAGTACGCCTTCGCTTAGTGACGTAACGTACGAGAGGGTCGAATCATTGGGGACGGGGGGAACATGACGATCGAAATCGCGCCGGGGGCGCTACTGCCGATCGCATTGACCCTCGGAGTACTCGTTGGCTCGTTTTTGAATGTCGTGATCCATCGAGTGCCGCTTGAGCTGAGTGTGGTCTTTCCGCCCTCGCACTGTCCGAGCTGCGAGACTGCGATCAAGCCTTGGGACAATGTCCCTGTGCTTTCGTATCTCTGGCTTCGAGGGCGCTGCCGGCAATGCGAGCTTTCTATTT
Organism: Deltaproteobacteria bacterium UBA4427; assembly: GCA_002390675.1. GTDB lineage: Bacteria > Myxococcota_A > UBA9160 > UBA9160 > UBA4427 > UBA4427. The sequence continues at coordinate 29,509 of DGPZ01000003.1, read as the reverse complement.
CGCTTCGATACCCCGCCGTTGAGCTTCTGACCGGGCTGCTCTTTAGCGCGGTCGCCTGGCGCTTTGGCCCGACGTGGTGGACGGCGCTCTATTGCGTTTTTGTGGCCGGGCTGATCGCTGCCGCACTGATTGACTACGATCATCAAATTATTCCCGACTCGATTTCGCTCGGCGGGTTGGTTGTAGCCCTGATCGTCGTTCCTCTGACGGCTGCCTACTACGGTCAATCGCTGGGCGGGGCTTTTCGCCAGTCTCTGACGGGGGCGATTGTGGGCGGAGGAGTACTTTGGCTCGTTGCATTTCTTCATGCCCGAGTCTCTGTGGCGATGGGGCGAACATTCGAGCATTGGCCCGGCGAAGGCGAATCGTTTCCGACGCCTGGCGAAGCAGACTATTGGCTTTGGTTTCCAGGGCTCGGCCTTGGGGATGTGAAGCTGCTTGGAATGATCGGGGCTGTCGTTGGGCCCTTCGGCGTGTTGGATACGATCCTGGCTTCGTCTTTGGTCGGGCTCGTGTTAGGCGGAGCTCAGGCGCTTGCACGCGGCGCGCTAGGGCGTCCTTTTGGATTCGCTCCCGCGATCGCGATGGGTACTGTCGCGGTACTTTTTCTGCCGCCGATGTGGCTGTTTCAGCTGATCTAGGCCGACCGTAACGGCTCGCTACGGAACTCAGCCTTCAGCTATCCGCGCTTTGATCAGCTCTACGGCTTTGCGGATTCGCGCGACGGCGAGTTCTTGTCCTACGACTTCGACGGTCTCAAAGATTCCCGGGGAGGCGCTGGTTCCGGTCACCGCGACACGGACGGGTTGGGCGAGCTTGCCGAGCTTGAGATCGCCAAGGGATTTGCAGGTCGCTTCGAACGCAGCCTCAAGAGATTCTAACGTCCAGGCATCGAGCCCCTTGAGTACGGGGATCAATGCTTCCAGTGGCTCTAAAGCGACGGGCCGCAGATGCTTTTTGGCTGCGCCTGCTTCGATTTCGATCTCGTCGCATAACACGAAGCGAGCCTTCTCGGCCATTTCGACGAGATGGTTACTGCGCTCGCGAAGGAGGTCGAGGGTCCGGTCGAGGCGATCGTCTCGCTCTACGGGGCCGCCAGTCACGTTTTCGAGGAAGGGCTTCACCGCCTCAAAGAGAGCTTTGCTGGACCGTTCTTTGATGTAATGCTGGCTGAGCCATTCGAGCTTGGCTGGATCCGCCTGCGCGCCGGATCGGCCGACGTGCGTGAGGTCAAATAACTCGACGATCTCGTCGCGGGAGAAAACTTCCTGGTCCCCATGCGACCAGCCGAGCCTTGCGAGCCAGTTGATCATGGCTTCCGGGAGATAGCCGTCAGCCTCGAATTGCTGAATCGAGACGGGATCTTTTCGTTTCGATAGCTTGCGTCCGCTCTCGGCAACGATCAAAGGCACGTGCGCGAAGATCGGAATATCCGCGTCGAGGGCACGATAGATCGCGAGTTGAAAGGGCGTGTTGCTGTGATGATCGGCGCCGCGAACGACGTGAGTGATGCCCATATCTAGGTCATCGACTACGACGGCGAGGTGATAGAGGGGGGTACCATCGCTGCGACGGATGATGCCATCGCCTATTTCGCTTGCGTCCTGGCCACTCGGGCCAAACACCAGGTCGTCCCAGCGAAGTGAACTGTCGCGATCGATTCGCAGCCGCACCGTATGCGTTCCACAATCGTCGCCGTAGTTCTTTTCACGGCAGGTGCCGTCGTAAATCCCCTTTCCGTTGGCCGCGATATCCGCTTCCCGCCGGGATTCGAGTTCTTCGCGGGTGCAGACGCAGCGATAGGCGCGCCCCTTCGAGAGCAGGTCCTCTACGACTGCCGCATGCCGCTCGGCGTTGTCGGTTTGGCGCAGCGGTCCCTCGTCCCAATCGATTCCGAGCCAGCGCATCCCGTCGAGGACGGCCTGTTCCGACTCGCGGGTGGACCGCTCGAGGTCGGTGTCCTCGATTCGGAGCACGAATTCGCCGCCGAGGCGGCGAGTGAGGGCCCAGTTAAAAAGAGCGGTGCGGGCACCGCCGATATGAAGAAACCCCGTGGGGCTGGGAGCGAATCGAGTGCGAATGTTGGTCATGGAGGGCCGAGCATATCGCAGTTGCCACGCATCCTTCGCGTGATTTAGTGCAGCTTCTTGCCCCATCCCCGGCGGCTGCGCTATTCCCCCGGCCACGCCGGTGACCCACCCAAGGGACCGGTTTTTCAACGAGAATCCGAATTTAGCCAGCCCGCAGCGCCGTTTATACGGATCCAGGACGGATCCGTACCCAAAAGCGGTCAAATCGCGGGGCAGAGTCATTCGGATGGATATCATTTACACCGATGCCCGAGTTCCGAATCCAGATCGAGCGGCTAACCGATGAGCAGGAGCGTTTCGAATTCGAAGCGAGTCCCGAATGGTGGTCTGCTCGCGAGCCGGAATCGGAGGAAATACGGGTCTCTGCTGAGCTTCCGTTCCGATTTGACCTCAAGGCGTCTCGCACCGGCGAGGACGTCCTGATTGAAGGTGATTTAGAAGGAAGGGTCCTGCTGGAGTGCGGCCGCTGCGGCAAGCGCTATCCTCATAGGCTTCGTGAGCCCTACCGGCTGGTGCTCGAACCTCATCGACTTGGAGACGATCAGCAGGGGAATCGCAGCACTTTTGACGGGGCAGGCGGTTTGGATCCTGAGGGGGAAAGGGGCCTAGCGGAGAACGGCGTCAGCTTGGGAGAGGACCTCGAAGCGGGGCTCTACCGTGGGGCTGTCGTCGGACTTGACGATTTCTTCGGAGAAGTCATTGCTTTGGCGATGCCGATCCAACCGCTTTGCGATGAGGAATGTCTCGGGGTGTGCTCGCATTGCGGGCAGCCACGCGCAAATGATTCCAAAGCAGGGTGTGACTGCCAAGACGAAAAAATTGAATCGCCGTTCGCGGTGCTAGCTCAACTCAAGCAGCGAATGGAAGATTGAGACGGCTTCGTGAAAGCCTAAATCTAAAACTAATATCAATGTAGGCGGTCGATGAGCCGTCTCTTGTGAATCAAACGAACCCAGAACGGAAACACCGGCTCGACCGGTGAGACAGGAACCCGATCCGATGGCCGTACCTAAGCAAAAGACATCCAAGGCGCGACGCGACAAGCGGCGTGCACACGATCACCTAGCCACACCGCCTTCGAGCACCTGCCCGCAGTGTGACGCGCCTAAGGTGCCGCACCGCGTTTGTGGGAGCTGCGGCACCTACAAGGGGCGAACGATCATCGAAGTCGACAGCGAATAGAGCAGGTTCAGAACTATTCGATGACCGCGATGACTCTCGCAATCCTCTTTCCAGGACAGGCCTCTCAAGAGGTCGGTATGGGGAAGGACGTCTACGCGTCTTCCTCGGCTGCACGCGCCGTCTTTGACGCTGCGGACGCGTCGCTATTAGACGTGCTTGGGACCAAGCTTTCGACGCTTTGCTTCGAAGGGCCCGAGGATGAGCTGCGCAGGACGGAGATCCAGCAGCCCGCCATTCTGACGACGAGCATTGCGCTGCTGCGAGCTCTAGAGGAAGCGGTTGGAGCGGATGTGCTCGCTCCCGCCTATGTGGGCGGGCATAGCCTCGGTGAGTATTCGGCCTTGGTTGCATCCGGTGCGCTCGACTTCGAAGATGCAGTCCGCACGGTCAATCTGCGCGGTCGGCTGATGCAGGAAGCGGTAGCTGAAGGGCAGGGCGCGATGGCCGCGATTATCGGCTCGGCGCCCGAGGTCGTGGCCGAAGCTTGTCTGAAGGCCGCAGAAGCAACTGGCCAAGTAGTCACGCCGGCAAATTACAATTCACCACAGCAGACCGTGATTGCTGGTGAAAAGTCCGGTGTCGAAGCCGCATGTGAGCAGGCGAAAGAGCTGGGAGCAAAGAAGACCGTGGCGTTGCCGGTTTCTGCTCCGTTCCACTGCGCACTGATGGAACCCGCAGCGAAGCAACTGGCTCCCGAACTGGCGAAGCTTAGGTTCTCTAATGCGAAACCTCCGGTGATTACCAATGTCGAGGCGAAGCCAAATCAGGATGCTGCTCGAATTCAGTCACTCCTAGTGGAGCAAGTGACCGCACCGGTTCGATTTAATGACATGGTGACAGAAATGAAATCTCTCGGCGTGGACGGCTTCCTTGAAGTCGGACCGGGCCGTGTATTGTCCGGGCTGATCGCCCGGATCGAACGGCGCGTTCGACGTGCCAATTTCTCTTCTCTCGCGGACCTCGATGACGTTCGTGAGTTGCTCAATGGATCCGCCAGCTGAAAGCCTCTTTGTGAGGGCAAATGTGATCCGAATCGGACCCTACCTGAGGTCCATAGGCATCGTCGGCCGGGGGGGTTGGCGCTAGCCTTTTAATCATTCAGGACGAAGTTGTGGAGGACCCATTCCATGTCCCTGGAAGCACGTGTCACAGATCTGATCGTTGAACAGCTCGGTGTGTCCAAAGAAGAAGCAGTTGTGAACGCCTCGTTTGTCGATGATCTCGGTGCCGATTCGCTCGATATCGTCGAACTCGTGATGACGCTAGAAGAGACCTTCGACATCGAGATTCCCGATGACGACGCTGAAAAGATGCAGACGATCAACGATGCCATCAGTTACCTGAAAGAGCGCGTCGAAGACGCGTAGTAGGCTCGTTCCGCTTTTGCTGAGGCGTAGGTAGCTGAGGCGCAGTCGGGAAGAGCCCCGGTTCCTCTTCGATTGGGAACCTGATGGTCAAGAAAGCTTGCCGGTGCGATTCCTAAAGCCTTTTGACTGGATTTCCGATTTTGAGCGTAGCGATCAGGTAGTTGTGATCTTCGTCGTTCGAACGCCTGACCCGGCGCCGTAGCGGGGCTATCCTCAAAGCCAATCCCGCCCCCCCCAGACCTCCGGATGCCAATCGAGTCGCCCAGCGCGGCTCGTGCGAGGAGCATGGTTTCGATATGCCGAACAGTGTGACCCCTCATCTCGACCAGACCGACCCCGACGTTGCCCGATTCGTTCGCCGTGAAGGCCGACGACAGGGCCTATCGATCGAATTAATCGCCTCGGAGAATTTTGTTTCCGAAGCCGTCCTTGAGGCCGTGGGCTCCGTGCTCACGAACAAGTACGCCGAGGGATATCCCGGTCGGCGGTACTACGGTGGCTGCGAGGAGGTCGACGAAATCGAGACCCTCGCAATCGAACGGGCTAAGGCGCTTTTTGGATCTGAGCACGCAAACGTTCAGCCCCATTCCGGGAGCCAAGCGAATGCAGCGGTCTACGAAGCGGTCTTGAAGCGCGGCGACACGGTTCTCGCCATGAACCTCGATCATGGGGGCCATCTAACACATGGCAGCCCGGTCAACTTTTCAGGCAAGCACTTCACGATCGTCCCGTATGGCGTGTCCGAGGACGATGAGCGAATTAACTACGACCAGGTGCGTGACCTGGCGAAGCAGCATTCGCCAAAGATGATCCAGTGCGGCGCGACCGCCTACTCGCGCACGATCGACTTTGAGGCGTTCCGTTCGATCGCGGATGAAGTCGGCGCTGTTCTATTTGCGGATATCGCTCACATCGCAGGCCTAGTTGCCTCTGGTGTCCATCCCAGTCCCGTAGGCAAGGCGCACATCGTTGCGACCACGACGCATAAAACGCTGCGCGGCCCGCGTGGTGGTTTGATTCTGTGCGATGAACCGTGGAAGAAGAAGCTTAACAGCGCGATCTTTCCCGGTCTTCAGGGCGGTCCTCTGATGCACGTGATTGCCGCCAAGGCTGTTGCGTTCAAAGAAGCGGCCTCTCCCGACTTCCGAGCCTACTGTGAGCAGATCGTTGCGAACTCTAAGGCGCTTTCGGATACGGTACAGAGCAAGGCATTTAAGGTTGTTTCCGGCGGTACAGACAACCATCTTTTTCTGCTTTCGTTAGTCGGGCGTGAAGTGACGGGCAAGGCTGCCCAGATCTCGCTCGATGCAGCCGGCATAACGGCCAACAAGAACATGATTCCCTACGATCCGCGCAAGCCGATGGTGACGTCTGGGGTCCGAATCGGAACGCCCGCGGTCACCACGCGTGGGATGCGTGAAGCTGAAATGGTGCAGATTGGTGACCTGCTCGGTCGTGTGCTCGAAGACCATGAGAACGCCGACAACCTCGCTCGCGTGCGCGGGGAAGTGGCCGATCTATGCCGCCAATTCCCGCTCTATACCGAGCGCTGGAACGAGACGGACTGAGTCGTGCAGTGCCCCTTCTGCGCGGATGACGGCAATCGCGTCATAGACTCGCGCCTGGCTCGCGACGGATCCGAGATCCGGCGACGGCGGGAGTGCGACGAATGTGGTCGCCGCTTTACGACCCGTGAGCGGATCGAAGAAACACTGCCGCGCATCATCAAACATGATGAGCGTCGAGAGGAATACGATCGCAAGAAGCTTCTTCGCGGTGTAGAACATGCTTGCGTGAAGCGGCCGGTGTCGACCGAGGCCGTCGAGCGATTGGTGGACCGCGTTGAGCGAGGACTCCAAGAGTCCGGGCATAGAGAGGTCACGAGTGAACTAATCGGTCGCCGAGTGCTGGACGATCTATCCGAGATCGATGCACTCGCTGCTGTTAGGTTTGCTTCGGTCTTTCGGAATTTCAGTAGTCCGAGTGACTACGAGGCCTTCTTCGCGGAGATCGAGTCACACGCCGATGCCGTAAATGCTGCAGATGCCTCGCGTGACGAATCGGGGCAGGACGATCCGAACGACAAGGTCCGACCGTTGCGGGCACGAGGATGAGTCCCGCAAGCGCCGGGCGCTCTCGCCGTGGTGCTGCGGAACGCGCCCGGGACGAAAAGATGATGAAGACCGCGCTGTCTGCCGCACGCAAGGGAGATGGACGAACGTACCCGAATCCGAGTGTCGGTGCGGTCGTCTTTCGCGGCGATGAGATCCTCGGCCGAGGAACTACTAAGCCGCCGGGCGGGCCGCACGCCGAAATCGTCGCGATGGAAAATTCACGCAAGCGACACGGAGACCGATCACTCCGCGGCGCATCGATCGCGACGACTCTCGAGCCTTGTAGTTTTAGCGGTCGAACTGGGCCCTGCGCCGACGCTTTGGTCGAAGCGGGAATCACGAGCGTTGCAGTAGGTTGTCTCGACCCACATCCCCGGGTCGCTGGCCGCGGCATCAAGCGGCTACGCGCTGCCGGCATCCAAGTCGAGACCGGCGTCCTAGAAGAGGAATGTCGCTACACCCATAGAGGCTTTCTCTCCGTGATCGAGCGCGGTCGCCCTTGGATCACGCTCAAGCTCGCGACTACCCTCGACGGCCGAATCGCCACCGCCGCCGGCGAATCACGCTGGATCACTGGCTCCGAATCCCGCGCCAAAGTGCACCGCCTCCGAAATGCCTATGACGCCGTGATGGTGGGTTCTGGGACGGCGCTGGCAGACGATCCTTCCCTTACTGTTCGGAGGGGAGATAAGGTCCTACGAACTCCGATCCGCATTCTGGTGGATAGTCGCCTTAGGGTGCCCGCAACGCATCAGCTCTTTTCTGATCCCGCCTCGGCCAAGACCTGGGTCGTCTGCGGCACAGGGGCTCGGGGAATCGCGAAGATGCGAGAGACCGCCGGCTCAGTGATCGAGATCGGGAAGGGCCGAGATCGCAAGCTCGACCTGCCTGAGATGGCGGCGGCATTGGCGGACTCTGGGTTGACGACGCTTTTAGTTGAAGGCGGCGGTGGACTCGCTGCGGCCCTTCTTCGGGCGGACCTCGTGGACGAGGTACACTGGATGCTCGCGCCGAAGCTGATTGGTTCGGAGGGGTTTTCGGGGCTCGGGCCCTTGGCTGTAGATGCGCTCGGCGAAGCGGTTGTGATCGAGCCGCTTGAGTTCGCTGTCCCTGGAATAGGGAAAAATGGATTTACCCAGGCTGGGCCGGATATTCATGTACATGGCCTTATTAGGCGAAATGCGAAGACCGAAGGCTCCGGCCGACGTAAGATATCCCGCCCAGCAGGGCGAAAGGGAACTAAGGCATGAAGGCGATAACGCCGTCAATCGATGCGACAGGATTGCGAGTCGCACTTGTTGTGTCGCGCTTCAATCACTTGATTTCTATCCGCTTGATCGATGGGGCACGGGATGCCTTGCTTGAGCACGGGGCGAAGGCGGAAGATCTTACTCTGTTCTGGGTTGCGGGTGCGTTTGAGATTCCGCAGGCCGCTAGGCGGCTGGCTGAGTCCGGCCGGTATGATGCGATCGTCACGTTAGGCTCCGTCATTCGTGGCGGTACACCCCATTTTGAATACGTTTGTCGCGGCGTGACCGACGGTGTGCGGGAAATCATGAGAGAGAGTGACGTGCCGGTTGGCTTTGGCGTTCTGACTACGGACAATATTGATCAGGCGCTTGCGCGCGCGGGTGGAAGCGACGGCAATAAGGGCGGCGAGGTCGCGCTCGCTGCGGTCGAGATGGCGAGGCTGCTTGCCGGGCTGCCTGAGGCGAATGCTTCGTGAGCGAATCGGGCATCTCGCAAAAGAAGAAGTCTGCGGTGGACGCAGAGGATGCTGGGGGTCGACATCGTGGACGCGAAGTCGCGCTTCAGGTCCTTTACGCGATCGATTTGCGAGAGACCGGAGCGCGTGTTGCTGCGGCGTCTCGCGCGGCAAAGCCTTTCGATCCGCTGCTCCCCGAATCTGAATCGCTGGATTTGCCAGTAGATGCTTCCCCAGTAAATCCAATCGCAGCGAGCGGGCTCGCCTTCGATCGTGTGACTGAGAATTTCGATGTTCCAAAGAGCGCGAGTGATTTTGCGCGATTGCTCGTCGTAGGTGTAGCCGGGCGCGCGGAAGTTCTCGACGAACTCGTTGGGCAGCATTCGAGGAATTGGCGTGTCTCGCGCATGGCCGCAGTCGATCGCAATGTTCTGCGTCTCGGGGCCTTTGAACTCCGAGACACAGAAACGCCGGTCGCTATCGTGATCGATGAAGCGGTCGATCTCGCTCGACGTTTCGGAAGTGATACTTCTCCCGCTTTCGTGAATGGCATTCTTGATGCCGTCGCAAAACAGGTGCGTGGGGGATGAACTCTTCCGCGGGCGAAGCCGGGCAGATGACTCCCAAAGCCGGAGCGGTTTCGCATGTCGAGATCGTACTCACTGCACGACCGCTCGAGCGCGTCGATAGCGAAATCGCCGTCGCTGGATTCTTTACGGATGAACGCCCTCTTCGGGGCGGGGCCGCCCGAGCAGATTGGCGCCTTTGTGGCGGGCTTTCTCGGCGCATCGAAAACGGCGACCTGTCCGGTACGAGTGGCGAAGCGATGCTGATCGCCTGTGGTCGTGCGCTTAGAGCCCCGCGCCTGATGCTCTTGGGCCTTGGCGATCGGCAAACCTACGACCAGCTGCGCGCGAGCGACGAGATTCGCTCCGCACTCGATCGGTGTCGCAAGCTCAGACTGCAGGAGGTCGTATTGACTCCGCTCGGGATCGCATCTGATGATGTACCGCGACACGCGGCCGCTTTGGTCGCCGGCCTTGCGGATGCGTGGGCCGGATGTGAGCGTCCGATGCGATTGCAGGTCTGTGTGCCGCGAGCGGAGGTCGCTGGGGTGTTCCGAGCGATCGAGAGCGCTTGCGGCGCGGCGGGACTTGAAGGTGTCGCCGTCACAACGGATGAAGCCAGCCTCGACGCTTTCTGATCTGCCTGGCATCTCGCCGGCACCGCTGACCAAGCGCAAACCTCGCGCGGGCGACGCGAGAACAAGGAGCCAATCGGTAAGGCATGCGCAGGGCGTGTGCAGCTGATTGGACATTCGAGCATCGATCGCGATGATTTTCCTGCGACCAGCCTCAGGTGATCTCCCGCGATGCGAGTCCGGGTCAAGTCCCACCCAGGGACGCCGATTCAAGATACGCGGGAGGGGACGTGTGCCCTCGCGCAGTCGGTGATGCGCACGCGCCGTTCGCTCCAAGAGGGCGGGCCGCGGAGGGATCAATGAGCCTGGTCGGCAATCTCGAGGATTTGAGCCTCGGAGACATCTTGCAGATCATCAGTCTGTCGCAAAAGTCGGGAGTGCTTGCACTGTCGAGCGACCAGGGCTGTGCCCGGATTGTATTTCGGTCGGGTTTGGTTCATGCCGCGCGACTTAAGGGGCAACCGAACAGCCTGCGGGAAATGCTCATTGCTCGAGCTGTGATTGACCCGGCTGTCTACGACGCCTCTATCTCTCTTGCGCAGGATCTCGGCGTTCCTGTCGAACAGGCCCTTGAGCATGATGCGGGGATCCGTCGCGACCAAATCGTTGAATGGATTCATGGAACAGTTGAAGCGGCCATCCTAGAGATGTTTACCTGGCCTGCGGGCGACTTCAGCTTCGACGTTCGAAACGAACTCGATCCTGAGGATCCGCAGCTGGTGCTGGAAATAGGAATGAACGCCCAATACCTCGCCATGGAAGGCCTGCGCCTCCGGGACGAGCGCGAGCGCGACGCGGTTGACGACGACTCGGGTGCCGAGGAATGGGATCCCGACCCGATCACGAATCCGGGGATCTCCAGCCTTGAGGATCCGCTCTTCGGCGATGACTCCGAAGGCTTTTTCGGACTAGGCGATGACGATGATCTGCATGCTCCGAAAACGGCAACGGGTGCCTTGGTCGCCAATGTCATTGAGCGCGCGGCAGCCACCGACGAGCTGATGCTGGACGATGTTGCGGCGGCTAGATCCCTCGTCACGTCAGTGTCCAATTCGGATCTAGAGCGAGTGCCGCTTCGTGAAGCGGGATTGTTTGTAGAGGCTGCCCCCGCAGAAAGTTTCGCTATTCAACCATATGCTAGTACGGTATTAGGCCAGCCAGTCATTGCAGCTGCGCCCGCCGTCGCTGCGCATGAAACTTCTTCGAAAGCGACTTCCGCCGCCGAACGCAGGTTGCACAACGTGGGACGAATGCCCGTGGTCTTGATCGACCCGGATGTCTCGGTTGGGGATTGGGTCAAATCCGCGATTGAAAAAAAATTTGCACGGGTTCATGTGTTTCAGCGGGCAGATCAGGGCCTTAGTCGTATTCGCCAGTACTTGATCCGCGGCGAGACACCCTTGGTTCTCGTGTCCCCTGAAACGCAGATCGATCCCCTCTCCGGAATCCACGGCCTCTCCGATTTCGTGAAGCGGCTGAAGGCGCAGTCGCCTCGCATCATCGTACTCGGCTTGAGAGATCATGATGACGTCGCACCGGCGGCAATGCCTAGTGCCTTGAACGGTGTACTGCGACGTCCGTCGCGCCGTTTGCTTGTCTGCAAAAAACAGCCCGAGGTTGCCATGGCCAGCCAAGTGCTCTGCCGTACGGTGCTCGAGATCCTCACCGATCAAGGCGAGGTCGCAGCAAAGGCTAAAGCATCGGGGCCCGCCAGCATGCGCGGATTGCGCGATGCAACGGCGAAACTGCAGGATGCATCCTCGCGCGGTGAAGTTCTGCCGGTCGTGCTCGACTTCGCCTCGGAGCTCTTCGCCCGAGTAGCCATCCTCGTCGTTCGAGAGGATCAGATCTTCGCGATCTCCGGCCGCGGTCTGCCAAGCCTCGAAGTGGACCCCCTCGGCCCGACTGTACCGGTCTCGCTCCCCACCTTAAAACAGGGCTGGATTCGCGAAGTTCTCGATTCGGGGAAGCCCATAGTGGCGGCCCCAGTGACGGAAGCTGACCGCACTTTGCTCGATTGCTTCGGCGGAGAGAGCCCAAAACAGGTCTATCTCGGCCCGATCGAGAGTGGCTCGTCAGTGATTGCGCTGCTCTATGGAGATCAATCCCATACGGGTACTCCGATCCCGGACACACACGGTCTCGAAGTGGTGCTTCACCACGCGGGACTCGCCCTTGACCGGGCCGCGCTTGAACGAGCGCTTTGGAAAGCCGACGCCGCCGCTAGCCGGCCCTGAGCAGTTCGCCGGGCCACAGGGCGCGTCTCACGGAGTACATGAAAACCGGTGTTTAAAAACACCCAAACTCCGCAGGGTTCCCCCTCTCTCCCGCCTGTCGTCGACCTCAAGAGTGCGCATTCCTCGCCGATATAGGAATCACTCTTAGTGCGCGCGTAGACCCGCTTCCGGGAGACGGCTTTGCAGCGCATTCTGGTCGTAGAAGACTCGGCGACGATGAGACCCCTCTTGGCTTCCAGCCTCGAGAAATTTGAACCGCGAGCGAATAATCCGAAGCATGTGCTGAGGTCGAAGGTTTTTTGGACGGAATCGCCGAGAGCAGCCTGACGAATGAAGCTGCCACACGGACGCTGCGTGAGTCGATGCTCGAGTTTTCGGTAGAAGCTGAAGAATTGCGGGAAGACGTGGAACGTTTTCGCGGGTGAATGCGCCCGCGAATATGACTTCGCGGACTGGGAGATGAGTGATGGTTGCTGGATGTCCTAAATGTAGTGCGCGGTACCGCGTGGATCCCGAACGCATCGGTCCCGAAGGCGCGAAGCTTCGTTGCACGAAGTGTTCGGCAGTGTTTCTTATTCGCGCGCCGCAGGCCGTCGCTCCTGCTCCCGTTCAGGCGCCTGTGCCGGTTCAGACGAGGGTGGCTCTCGCACCGCCGTCCGAAGAAGATTTTTCGGTGTCTCCACCGGAACCGATCCCGGAATACGACAGCGCGAAGCTCGTCATCGTTGCTGATCCCGACGAAGAACGTGGCAAAGCAAGTGCCGAAGCGGTCATGTCCTGGGGTCTACAGGTCCATTTCGTTCAAGATGGCGTTGAAGCAATGCTTGCGATTCAGAGAATGCTTCCGTCGGCTGTCGTGCTTGATGCAGCGCTGCCTAAGATGTTTAGCTTCCAGGTCTGCGAAGTGATCAAACGGAACGAGAGTCTGCAGAACACTACGACGGTGATAGTCGGCGCGATTCATCATCAGGATCGCTACCGCAGGGATTCTTCGGAACTTTATGGCGCCGATGCCTACATCGAACAGCCCGACCTGCCCGGGGCTCTGAAGTCGGTGCTCCATGAGGCTGGACTGCCGATCGATTCGGATAGCCCCATGCTCTTTGCGTCGCCGCCGGCCGCAGCTGCGTCGACTGAAGCGGCCGAAGATCCTGAGAAGAACGAAGAACGTGAGCGTGCCGAACGGCTTGCGCGAATCGCGGTCTCCGAGATGCTTCTGTACCAGCCCGAGAAATTTGAGAAGGCCGTTCGTGCCGGAAACTTGGAACAGGTCCTCGAGCGAGAAATTAAGGAAGCCCGCGCACTTCTTCGCCAACGCATCGGCGAAGAGGTTCGAGCAGAGACGGACTTTGTTATGGACGAGCTCAGTCGCGTCGCCGCCGAGCGAGGTGCTGAGAAATGAGTGCCGGGCTGACACATAGAGGAGCGCCAGGGCATTCTCGATGGCTTTGTGAGCGCAGACGAGGACGTGCGCCGACTCTCGGTGGAGCAGCTGTTGGCGCTGCCCAAGGATGAGGCGGCTTCATGCCGGTCATGGATGGGCTGAAGCTCATCAGCTGGATTCGCGGAGAGAAAACCTTGCGGGGTTGCCGATCTGCATGGTCACGACCGAAGGTGCCAAGGAAGGTCGCGAGAGTGCGGTCAGCCTTTGATCGAACGAGCATCTGACGAAGCCGATTCATGCGAATAAGGTACTCGCGGTCGCGAAGAGTCTGCCGAAGCGCGACGACTGATCTCTCTCGGCGGGCGTGGCCGCCCAGCGCGCGCATAGGCCAGACACGTCCGAAAACCGCGAAATTGCCACAGTCGCGCTCCATTCGGCGGTGGGTATAGGCATTCTCTTGGCATGGCTTCCGCGCCTGTTCGCGGTGCGCATGCTATCGGTCTGGGATGTCGCGCCGATGGTCCAACTTCCCGCTTCTTCTCGCGTATGCCGCGATTCTGATCTCGCTTGCGGGATGTGGCTACCGCAATCTCTTAGAGCCACCCGAGGCGCGTCAGGCGGCGAGGGCCGGCTCCTCCGCCGGGACTTCACTTTCCGGGGCAGCGAGCTCCGTCCGGATCGCCGTCCTCGCGCTTCGCGCAGAGTCGCCAGAGCCTTGGCTTGACCGCGAAGTGGGCGATGCGCTGCGTCGTGAGTTTGATCTCCGCGGTCGATTCGAACTCGTCAATGATCCTGCGCGTGCGGACTACGTGCTGCGCGGCAAGATTCTGCCGGTTCGAATGGTGGGCAATAGCTTCTCGAGCTTTGTCGTTGCGCTGGAATACAAGGTGACTTTGAGCCTCGTTCTCGAACTCGTACGCGCAAGCGGCGACATCATTCGCCTATCGCCGCGAGCCCTCTCGGAGAGCGATGTCTACTTGGCCAGTCCCGATATCGAAGTCTCGCGTACGAATAAGCGTGAGGCCGTGCGACATCTTTCGGATCTGCTGGCGGTGCGTGTGGCGGACTCCGTGGAATGGATCGCGACCCCTGTTGATAAAACGGCCGAGGCCAACGATTCGAAGGAGGCTGAAGTCACTGGTCTCCCCGCTGTCCCGGAACGAGCGGGAGAGATGCCGAAGGAACACGGTGCGGGCCGATGATGCCCTCGCAGATACTTGAGGAACTCGCGAAAGGGCACGTTCGGCCCGCCTATTTGTTAGCGGGTAGCGAGCCGCTCTTGCGCGACGATGCGCTCGCAGCGATTGAGACATCGGTGCTCGAAGGGGCTCCTCGAGACTTTAATCTCGACCGGCTCGAAGTGGGTAAGGTGATGCCGGGCCGATTGGAGGAAGCTCTCGATAATCTTCCCGTGATGGCCGAGAGGCGGCTGGTTGTCTTGCGTGAGGCGGAAGGACGCGGCGCCAAGCTCGATGCGAATTGGGGTGCGGTCATCGAGGGCTGGCTCAGCCGTATCAATGCCGGGACGCCCAGCGTTTTGGTCATAGTCTGCGCTAAAGCAGACAAGCGCAGTAAGTGGGTGAAGGCGTTCAAAAATCCCGCCGCTCTAGTCGATTGCGAGGCTCCAAAGAAGGCGAAGGAATTAGGCAGCTTTCTCGCCGGGGAGGCGCGTCGACAGGGGGTCATCCTGGAACCCGATGCTGCGTCGCTGCTGGCCGACCGGGTCGGACCCCAGCTGATGCTGCTGCGGCAGGAAATTGAAAAAGCGAGTCTGCTCGCTGGGCAGGGAGAGCCGATCACGCGGAAGCACGTAGAGATTGCAGTTTCGGCAGTCGCCGAGGAACCTATCTGGGATCTCACCGATGCGATCGGGCAGGGGCGAACCGCGGAGGCCGTGAGTTTGCTCGCTCGTTTAATTTCTCAGGGGGCGGCGCCCCCGGCCATATTGGGTGCACTCGCTTCCCACTTCAGGCGATTGGTCCGTGTTGGTCACGGCGAGGCCGTAGGAGGGCCGCCCTTCGTCGTACGGAAGCTGGAGCAACAAGCACGTCGCCATTCTCCGCGTCGGCTCGTGACTTGCCTGCGCGCGATTCATCGCGCAGACGTAGAGCTGAAAGGTGCGAGCGTTATGCGCTCCGAGCGGGCACTTGAACAATTGGTACTAGGCCTGGCGAGCTGAGCTCGCATCCGCTTCGGAGCGGAGTCGGTTGCCCGGGGATTCGACCGGACGGAGCGGGTTGGCTGTGTCACGCAAGCATACTTCTAGCTGACTAGGTCGCCCCAGCCTCGCGGCAGAGCGCGGACAAGCCTCACCCGGCAGCACGATCGATCATTCGATGCACTTCGGGTTATGGCTCTAACTAATTGGGAATTCGTCGGCGGGTGCCAGCGTGAAGCGCGAACTACGAGCGTTGAGATGGCAGCGATAAAACCGCGACGATCAACGCAGCGAGACTAGGACGCGGAAACGCCGTTCAGTCGCTTTGCGAGGCGACCTACACTTCGGTCGGCTCGCTTTCGCGGGATGACTCCACGCGTCGCAGCGCGGCGGATCACTCGTTCGGCGATCTGGAAGGCTTCAGCAGCCTTACTGGCATCACCGGACTCGAACGCTTCCCCACAACGCTTCACCATCGTTCGCATTTCACTGCGGATGTGCTGATTGCGCTTGCGTCGGCGTTCGGACTGTCGGATTCGCTTGAGGGCGGATTTATGATTGGCCAATGTGGCCTCTCCTTGATTGTGGGCGCCGCATCATAGGCGGGGATGGCTCGGACGTCGAGAGGGGGCGGACTGGACACTTGAAAAGGGTTCCGCGGCAGTGGGTTCCCTCGCGGGAACAAGGCGAGAGTCATTTTTACCTACTTCTCCTCGTCGTGGTGAGCCTTTCGCGAGCGGAAGGCACTCCTGGCTCGATCAGGAGAAGGCATCGGGGCGGATCGTCGCTTCAGAGGATTCCCCGATCCGCCGATGTTTTAAATCGAAATCATCCGCAGGGAGGGCATTTCGGTTGCCTCGGCGCACATTACTTGCCTCTTTGATCTGGCTCCTGTTGCTGCTCGCTATGACTCCGGTCGGGGCGCAGGCACAGGACATGCCGACTGTTTCCTTAGCGGAGTCTGCGGGCCAGCCGCTCGCTTCCGCACCCTTTGCTGGGGATCCGCTTGATGATCCATGGCTTTCGGAAGATAGCCCCGCCACCGCGCGCCCCGTGGAGGCAGCGGAGGAACAGTCGCGTGCGAGTTGGGAGGCGGCCAAGCCGTCTGCCTTCGCGCGTGCGGCGGCTCTTCGGCGAACCCGCCTCGAACTTGGATTAGGCGATTTGCCCGCGCCAGCGATCCTGATCGCGGCATCCGCAACGGAGGAGGAGCCCGAGGTCTACTCGGAGCTCGCCCGAGAAGTTGCTCCAGGAGTTCCCGCTTTCCAGATCGACCATGCCGTAGCACTTTGGAACTCAGGTGATGTCGGAGCCGCTCTATTGGCCGTCGGCCGAGCTGGCCTGACGGTCGCCAGAAGTCTTCCAGCTCAGCTATGGCTGCTCGAGAATCTTTCATTCGCTCTATTGATCGTCGTGCTTGCCGCACCGCTCGGCTTCATTTTGCTTGCCGCGCTTCATGTGTACAGCCATGCGGCTCATGATCTCGGTGATCTTTTGAGCAACCATATGCCGACCTTTGCTCGATATGCTTTGCTAGGCGGGTTGCTGCTTGTTCCATTAGTTTTAGGGGAGGGTCTCTTCGGGCTCGCGCTAGCCTTGTTCACCGTCGCGTTCATCTACGGCGGTGCGGGGCAGCGAAAGGCACTCGTAATGGCTGCAGTCCTGCTTGTGATAGGCCTCCATCCCCTTGCACAGCTGTCGTCGGTTGCAGCAAAATTTATCGATTCCGATCCGGTGGCCAGCAGCGTGCTGCAGGTCCTAGACGGAACTGAAACGGCGGCAGACGTTGAACGCCTTGAAGCCGCCGCTCCGAAAGACCTCGCGGCGATTCATGCCCTCGCTTATCGCGACCGTCGATTTGGCCTCGTCGAGTCTTCTCGCGTGCATCTCGAAGAAGTGATTAGTCGGGTACCGAATGATCTGGTGGCACTGGCGAATCTTGGGAATATCGAGAAGCGCCGTGGCAACACGGATGCGGCAATCGGCTACTACGAACGGGCTGCGGTTCAAGAAAGCGATGCGACCTTGCTGTTTAGCCTGAGTCAGGCCTACGCCAGTGCATTTCGAATGCAAGAGTACGAAGCGACCCTCATTAGGGCGCAGAAGATAGATGATCAGGCCGTCGCCGGGCTCTCGAGTCTCGGTGACGCCTCGCTTGTCGCGGACCTTCGTTTCCCCGTGTCGCACTTGATTCGCGACAGGCTCGTTTCGTTGGCGCTATCCCAAGATGCGGACCGCGGTGCGGTGGCGATTCTCGCTCCGGGTCGGCTCGGAGCAGCGTGGTACGTCACGGGTGGTGCCTTGGCACTAATCGTGTTCTGCTCGCTTCTTTTATCGAAGAGCTGGTCGCACGCAAGCCTCTGCACTCGATGTGGACATCGCATCTGTGAGCGGTGTGAAAAGACGGTTTGGAGCGAAGATATCTGTGAGGACTGTCATCATCTCTTCCAGTACCCAGAGGCGACGGATCCTTCGTTGCGAATGGCTCGGATTCAAGCGCTCGCAGAGCGCGAGGTCCGATTCGATCGCGTTTGGTTGACGTTGTCCCTGATGATCCCTGGCATGGCGGGGTTCTCGGCGCGTCGTCCTGACCTGGCGATGTTCGGTCTCTTGTTATTCGCGTGGGCCGTCACGTGGTTCAGTTGGCCGACCGGCATCTTCGAGGATCCGCTTCTCATGGGAAGCGCGGCGATTCTTTGTTTTGCGATTCCCGGAGCTCTCGCGGTAATGGCATATGTCTCTGTCGTTGTTTTGAGCCTCATCGTCCGGAAGAACAGCTAGTCCCTGAAAAGAGAAGGAGTAGGGCAGTATGTCCGTCGCACTACGTGGCAATCTTGAGGACTTCGGTATTGCTGAAGTCTTTCAGCTGGTTGGGCAACAACGAAAGACTGGGACTCTTGTCGTCGAAGGCGAAGGTGGTTCAATCTTTCTGGCGTTCGACGAGGGGCGAGTAGTTCGCGGTGGTCCGGAGAACTCGCGGGCTGATCGTGAGCCGTTAGGCCCGCAGCTCGTTCGGTCAGGCTATTTGACGCGTGATCAACTCGACGACCTTCACGCGGAGAGTGAGCGTTCGGCGCGACCGATCGGCGACCTAATGTTGTCCGCGGGGTTAATCGAGGAAACGACTCTCGGAGAAGTTCAGTATTTGCTGACCCGTGAGACAGTCTTTGATGTTATGCGTCGGCGATGCGGTGACTTCAACTTTATCGCGGAAGCGATTACGCACGACACCAAGCCCGAGCAACTTCTCGGAGCCGAGCAGATTCTGATGGATGGGCTGCGAATGCTCGACGAATGGCAGACCTTCTCGGCCATTGTGCCGCAAGAGGACACTGTTTTTCGCCGCGTTGGGAATTTAGAGACGGCCCGCGCGGTCACGAAGGGCGACGCGGATGCGCGCCTCGGTCACACGGAGCGTGTTCTTCAACTGGTAGACGGTCGGCTCTCGGTGCGCCGGATCATCGACCTCTCACGTGTAGGCACCTTCGAAGCGACGCGTGCGCTGGCTGAGCTCTGCCAGACAGGCGTCATCGACGTTGCTGCGAGCGGCGCAAAAAAGCCTAAAAAGGCCAAGCGGAAAGGGAGGCGAATGCCGATTCTCTCTCTGCTTCGGGCCGCGATTGTGACGGCGATCCCTTTTGCGCTTCTGGGCGGTCTCGCCTGGAAGCTTCTACCGACCGCCGATGCGAGGGGGGGCTTGCCCGGCGCAGCCTTGCCGATGCGCTCTATCGAGCATTTCGGGAGTCGCTACGAAGTCGGCCGGATCCGTGATCAGCTTGAAGTGTACTACTTCAAGACGGGGGCCTACCCGGCTCGTCTCGAATCGCTCTCTACGAGTCTTGCTTCGTTGACGTCGGAGAGGCTCGGTGACTACTATTACAAGGTCCGGGACGAGGAAGTCGTCCTGCTTGCGCCCCTAGACTAAATCGGCGCTCCAACCGAGCTAGCTCCATTCGAATATTCGATCAATTGATCGAATGCGTTCGAACGGATTTCGGGGGTCTCGTGAATACCATTGTGGTTTCACTGCTCTCCGGGCCCAGGGAAGAGCGCAAGGAGCTCCCTCTCTGGCTCGCGAACCTATTGATCCCGAAGCGAACGCTGAATCGGACGGCGCATCTGCGTCTGAGACCATAACTCCCGCTGTGTCGGCATCTGAGTCGACGACTGAATCCGATCCGCCGGTAGGTCCTGCCTCGGACGAGGGTGTTTTTTCAAGCGGTGAGGTGCGCGAGTCGCTCGCCTTTGCTGACAACGCGACGGCAGTCGCACTCTACGGCGATGGAGAACAGACCTTAAGGCTGCTGGAGCGGTCCATCGGTGTTGCCGTGAATGCTCGGGGCAACGAGCTCGAACTCGAAGGCGCGGCCGACCGGGTCGCCTTGACGCGCCGGGTACTCGAAGAACTTTACGCCTCGATTGAGCGAGGCCAGAGTGTTCGCAATGCGGATGTTCGCCACGTGATTCGGATGGTGTCGAGCCAGCCGGACGTTCAGTTGAGCGACGTCTACGAAAATATTCTTACGCGCGGTTCGCGCAAAGTAATTCGTGCAAAGAACCTCAAGCAGCGGCGTTACGTCGACACAATTCGCAAGCATGACGTTGCGATCGCGATTGGGCCGGCGGGGACTGGCAAGACCTACCTTGCGATGGCAATGGCTGTCGCGGCACTCCATCAAAAAGAGGTCTCTCGCATTATCCTCACGCGACCCGCGGTCGAGGCAGGCGAGCGCCTAGGCTTCCTTCCGGGAGATCTGTCCGACAAGGTCGATCCCTACATGCGTCCTCTCTATGACGCTTTGCGGGACATGATGGACATGGAAAAAGCGCAGCGGCTAATCGAGCGCGGGACGATCGAAGTCGCGCCGCTTGCCTTTATGCGCGGTCGGACGCTGAACGACTCCTTCGTTATTCTCGACGAGGCTCAGAACACGACCGGCGAGCAGATGAAGATGTTCCTGACTCGTTTAGGTGAAAACTCGCAGGCTGTTATCACTGGTGACGTGACTCAAGTCGATTTGCCCAAGGGCACCTTGAGCGGATTGGTGGAAGCGCGGAAGGTGCTTACTGGTGTTCGCGGCATTGGGTTCCAGTATTTCGAAGCGAGAGACGTGGTACGGCATCCGCTGGTTCAATCGATTATTCAGGCCTATGACCGCGCGCGGAGCGAGAAAGACGAGGGTCGCGGATGAGCGTGATGATTTCCGGTCCGCCCGAAGGGCTCCGGGGATCGAGGGTCGACGTGACGCGCCTGCGGAAGAGGGCCCGCGGGATCCTAGCTGCCATCGGCCGGAGCCGGTCGGAACTGTCGATCGCTCTCGTTGATGATGAATCGATCGCCGAGTTGAATGCGCAATGGCGGGACAAGCCGCGAGCGACGGATGTCCTGTCCTTTTCTTTGATGGAAGGCGACTTCGCAGATCATCGTGGCGGGATGTTGGGAGACGTTGTGATCTCGGTCGAAACTGCTGCTGAGCAGGCCCATGATCGCCATCGGAGCCTTGATGAAACAATTTGCCACCTACTGGTTCATGGCGTCTTGCATCTGATCGGTCACGATCATGAGAAGGACGATGAAGCGAAGGTCATGGCCGCAGAAGAGCGCCGCGTGAAGCGGGAGATTGCATCGTGACAGCAGGTGAGGGCGCAGATCATTCAAAGCAGGCGAATTCCTTCTCTCGACCGATTCGGTGGGGTCCTTGGATCGCCTTCGGCCTAGCGACCTTCTTCGCGTTCCCTCACGAGATCCCTTTCGCGCACGGACTGGGACTGCCCTCCGTGATCGATCTCGGGCTGCTGCTGACATGGGTGGTGCCGGCCAGTCTGGTCGTTGCGGTGGACGGCCTAGCGCCGCGCCGCGCTGCGAAAGCGGCATTCGTAGGCAGCTTTCTGACGCACGTCGCGTTTTTTTATTGGTTTTTGGTGGTGACGGTGGTCTACGCCGGGATGCCTCTGTTCTTAGGCTTGCTTGCTCCCCTCGTGCCAGCGCTCTACGTCGCGCCTTTTAGTGCGCTCTTCGCGTGGGGGTGGACGCGCTTCGGCGGCCGCGGGCTCCGTGGGGCACTTTTCGGCGCCGCGCTATGGGTCTTGCTGGATTGGGCCCGCGGTCATGTCATGGGCGGCTTTCCCTGGGCAACCTTGGGGTATGGGCTTTATCTCGATTGGCCTTTATTAGGTCTCACTCGTATTGCTGGCGTATATGTTCTTTCCTTCGTGGCGGCGTTAGTCGGGATTTTGCTAGGCCAAGTTTTCCTCGCCGGGAGGGGCGGGTCGCAGGGGGACGCCGGTGCGGCAAAGGCGGACTTTGAGAATGCGCCGCGCAATTTTGTTGTTGCGATCGCCGTCGTATTGGCGCTCCATGGAGTCGGGTTCGCGCTGGCCATACCCGACGCACAAACCCGCTCAGTCAAGGTTGCCGCGATCCAAGGCAATATTGATCAGGGGGAGAAATGGGAAGCTGATCGCAGCACCCGGATCCTCGAGACTTACCTTTCCCTGAGTGAGCATGCGGCGGAAGAGGGTGTGGACTGGATCGTCTGGCCCGAGACGGCGGTGCCTGGGGTTCTCGAGAATGATTCGATCCTGCGCGGTCGGCTGGCCGACCTGGCGACGCGCCACGAGGTCAGCCTAATTGTGGGCGGCATGGGCGTCGAGATTGACTATGAGCAAAGGCGCTTCTCGGCATTTTTCGATAGCGCGTTCTTGTTGGGCCCCGACGGCGCACTCGAGGACCGCTACGACAAAACACACCTCGTACCCTTCGGCGAGTTCGTGCCACTGCGCGGATTATTGGGGCAATTTTTTCAGTCCCTTGCGACGGGACTGTCTTCGAGCGACGTGACGCCCGGAGATCGGCCTCGAAACTTCTCCGTGATTCTGCCCGGAACGGGAATCGAGGAGTCGGGCAGCGAGAAACGGGCCCTAGTCGGCGTCCCTATTTGCTACGAGCTGCTCTTTCCTGATCTGGTACGTCGTTTCGGACGTGAAGGAGCGGGAGCACTGCTCGCGATCACTAACGATGCCTGGTACGGTCGAACCGGAGCCCCCCACCAATTCTTGGCGATGACGGCAATGCGCGCGGCGGAGAATGGAATTCCCGTCGTTCGTGCTGCGAATACCGGCGTTTCGGCCTTGATCGATGCACGGGGTCGGGTTCAGGATCGGAGCCCGCTTTTTGAGGAAGCCTATGTCGTGGGGACGATCGAGATGCCTCTTGTAGGAGATCGGAACCCAGCCTCCACGTTCTATGCCCGATTCGGGGACCTCTTTGTATTGTGTTGCGCTTTTGGATGTGTGGCTGAGCTGATTATGCAGGCTCGTGCCCGACGGTCTCGGCCTGATGGGGCTTGAGAGCTGCGGGATCGCCCAGTAGATCTTTAACTAAACCGGCTGACGGACTCTTGAGTCCGAGGTCGACTGACTAAAACGAGGATCATGAAGGATGAGTGGGGAGAACGCTGAGCGTTTTGATGTGACCGACCTGGCCGAACGGATCCGTGGACTGCGAAGTCGTTTCGGTGAGTTCCGGGGGCGTCTTTGACGTAGCGGGCCTGCGCCACCAGCTCGAAGAACTCGACGTCGAGATGGCTCGACCCGATCTTTGGGATGATCCCGAGGCTGCACAAGCCGTCGGTCGAAATAAGACTGCGGTCGAAGCTGAACTCGCCCTACACGATCGTGTCGAGGGCGGGCTCGACGACGCCGAGCTCCTGCGTGAGCTGGCTTCCGACGAGGAAGATCTCGAGACCCTTCGAGAGGCCCTCGAGAAGTGTGTTGAGATAGATCAACTTCTTCAGGACGCAGAGCTTCAGCAATTGTTGGGCGGAGAATACGATAGCAACGGTGCGATTCTCTCGATCAATTCCGGCGCCGGAGGGACTGATGCTTGCGACTGGGCAGAGATGCTTCTTCGGATGTATCTGCGCTGGGCGGAGCGACGGGAGTTCAAAACCGAGATTTTAGACATCCAGGGCGCGGAAGAGGCAGGGATTCGCGGAGTGACCCTGCGAATCCAGGGCGACTACGCCTACGGCTACTTAAATACAGAGCAGGGCGTACATCGTCTCGTGCGTATTTCGCCTTTCGATTCTAATGCCCGACGGCACACGGCCTTCGCGAGTGTGACCGCGGTGCCCGAGATCGATGATTCAATTGAAGTTGAAATCGACGAATCGGATCTCCGCGTCGATACCTATCGCGCGAGTGGTGCAGGCGGCCAGCATGTCAATAAGACGGACTCCGCAGTGCGCCTGACCCATATACCTAGCGGCGTCGTGACGCAGTGCCAAAATGAGCGTTCGCAGCATAAGAACCGTGCGACAGCAATGAAAATTATGCGAGCGAAGCTCTTTGAACTTGAGCGGCAACGCAAGCAAGCCAAGATGGAGGAGCTGACAGGGGAGCGTCGCGAGATCGGATTCGGTTCACAGATACGGTCGTACACGCTTCACCCCCAGCAGCGCGCTAAAGATCATCGAACGGATCTCGAAATCGGAAACGTCGAAGGCGTG
This sequence comes from Deltaproteobacteria bacterium UBA4427, assembly GCA_002390675.1. Classification (GTDB taxonomy): domain Bacteria; phylum Myxococcota_A; class UBA9160; order UBA9160; family UBA4427; genus UBA4427. The sequence goes on along the minus strand of DGPZ01000003.1, from coordinate 5,561 downwards.
CTAGACGGAGATCTAGACGCGTTCATTCGATCGACCTTGCTCTCGCAGGGGGCGCAAATTCGTCCCCGTGGCGAAGAGTCTGAAGGGAAGGGGTAGGCGCCTTTTATGGATGCGCTGATCAGTAGCCTCGATGCTGTTGGTGGCAGCTTGGCCGTCGCTTTCATTATTTCTCTCGCCGCAGGTATTGTGGCGATGACATTAGTCTATCTGGGATCGGCGCTGCTGGTGCTTGACCGGTTTGCACGGGTGGCTCGCGGTTTCTTAGGAACATTCCTGGCCGGTATAGTAGTGGCGTTAGGTGCCGCCCTGATGGCGACTTTGGCGAACTTCCCTGCTGATGCCGTCTACGAATGGGTTGAGTGGCGCGAGTCCTTCGCGCGACATCTCCTGCTGTCAGCGGGGTCTGCTTTTTTCTTTATCGCTATTGCGAAGTCGATGACCCTTTTCCTTTCGCAAGGAACTACAAGTCGACTCGCCACCGGGGCGGCGGCATTGGCCGTCAGCCTAACACTTGCATCCACGGGTCCAGGATCGCTCCCAGCGGCCACCTTCGGTGTGGCGCTCGTGCTTGCTCTGATCTTGCGTGGTCTGCGCGCTATTCGAGGGACCGGCGAGGCATCGACCGCTGAAACACTGCTTTTTGTGGCGGCACTCGGCCTATTGCCTGGGGTGCTTGTCGGAGTGATTCCTGTGGTTGGGGTGCAGTCGGCGGCTGCGGCTGGCGCGGCGATGTTGGTCAGTCTGCTCTCGGGAACGATTCTGCTTGGGTTTATTCCTCTCTCAATCGCTGGCTTCGTGGCCATGCGTCGTTCAGTTGAGTGGTTCATAGCGATCCGATATTTGCTCGCACAGCGACGACAAGTATTCATCTCAGCCATTACAGCCATCTGCGTAGGCGGCATCGCGGCCGGAGTCTGGTTGATTATCGTCGTGCTCTCCGTGATGAACGGCTTCGAGCAGACTTGGCGTGAAGAAATCCTCGGCAATCGCGCTCACTTCACTGTGCACAGCAGCTTCGGCCCCTTCGTCGATCACCAGGAGGTGCTCGATATCGTGACGTCGATCGACGGCGTCGAGGCAGCTAGCCCTTATATCGATGCGGAAGGCATGGTTCGCGGAAGCCAAGGCCAAATCGCGAGCGTACGGCTTCGCGGCGTCGATCCGTCACGCGTGGGAAGGGTGACGGATCTCGAGAATGATCTGCGTACTCTTAGCCACGAGGACACCCCCGACTTGCCCGCGCGGTTTGCATCAGTTGGCCCAGACTCGAAGGTTCCGGGAATCATCATCGGCGGCCATCTCGCGATGTCGATGGGGCTCGCGGTGGGCGATACGATGCTCTTGATTTCTCCCTTTGGAGGGCCCCCCACGCCGCTTGGTCCGGGACCACGGCTTAAGAAGTTCGAAGTCGTCGGGGTCTTCGAGTCGAGCTTCTACCAATACGATGAAGCCTTCACATACACGACCCTTGAGGCCGCGCGAGACTTCAGGAAAACCGGGAATGTTGTTGACGGCATCGAGGCGCGGACGACGGATCATTACCGCTCTCAGATCGTTGGAAGGCAGGTGCAGGAAGCTCTTCAATATCCGTATTACAGCCGGGACTGGAAGGAAGTGTTCCCGGCCTTCTTCCAAGCGCTCAAGACCGAGCGCGTAATGATGTTTTTGCTCCTGACAATGATCATGGTCGTCGCGGCTTTCGTGATCGTGGCGACGCTCGTGATGATGATTATGGAGAAGTCGAGCGATATCGCGATTCTGAAAGCGATGGGCGCGGAGGATGCGATGATCGAACGAATCTTCGCGCTCGAAGGGACTTTGATTGGACTCGCCGGGACCGCGTTAGGCGTGGCGGCCGGAATCGCGGTGACTGGTCAGCTCTCGTGGATCCAAGACATCATCGAGACGGTTACCGGCATCGATACGCTGCCGGCCAGCGTCTACCAATTCAGTGAATTGCCATCCCGAGTGGATCCGGTGCAGGTCGCGGGAGTCGCAGGGATCGCGATGGTTCTATCTCTTGGGGCGACGCTCTTGCCTAGTCGGCAAGGCGCAAAGATCGACCCAGCGGCGGGGCTCCGACATGAGTAACGACACCAATGCCGAGAACAGTGAACAGGGCATAGGGGCGAAATCGGCGCTGGGAGTGGATGGATCTTTGTCGAATCAAAACGGAGCGAGCTCGAAGCTCGTCGAAATCCGTGGCCTCGCACGATCCTTTGAGACCGGCGGTGAGCAGGTTGACGTCCTTAAGGGGCTGGACCTCGATGTTATGGAAGGCGACCGGATTGCGATCGTTGGACAATCAGGGGTCGGGAAATCTACGTTGCTGCATATCCTCGGCACCCTCGATCGTCCGACTTCGGGCAGTGTTAAGTTTCGAGGGGAGGAAGTCTTCGATCGCGGAAGAGAGGCTCTCGCTCTCCTGCGCGGGGAATTTCTCGGCTTTGTCTTTCAGTTTCATCACCTGCTCCCCGAATTCAGTGCGGTGGAGAACGTGATGATGCCCGGCTTAATTCAGGCGGTTTCGCCGGAAGAAATGCGTGGTCGGGCGGAGACGATGTTAAACGACGTTGGTCTTTCCCATCGAATTAAACATTCCGTAGGGAAGCTCTCGGGCGGTGAGCGTCAGCGCGTCGCCGTGGCGAGGGCTCTTGTGATGAATCCGCCGCTCATCCTGGCGGATGAACCAACGGGTAATCTTGATCCGGCAACGGGTGACCAAGTGGCGGAATTACTCTTCGAGATGAACCGGACTCGCGGAACGACCCTCGTCGTCGTGACCCACAGCAAGCGGATGGCCGATCAGCTCGGCCGAGTTCTAGTCCTCAGTGGGGGCCAACTCCACGAGGGCGATGCCGGAACCGCGGTCGTCTGATAGAGCGCTCTCGCACGAGAGCTTGAGATCGCCGCCTCGCCTCATTTACGGGTTTAGCTGCATCGTAGTGACGCTCCTCTGCGCCGCCTGAGTCAGCGGGAAGACCCGGCCTGAGGGTTGCATTCAGAAAGATCCAAACCGGCTTCTGAAACCGCAGGCAATCTTTCGGTTGCGCATTTTTTTTAGTGCCTCGAAATATGCTGAAGTCATCTAACTCCACGTGATTAGGAGGTTTACTGGCATGTCTCCGCTTGAAAGGCCCGCCTCCCTAACATACCCTCCGCGACTTCGGAAAGCCGATCAGAGTGGGGGTGGGACGGCGCATCGACTCCGAATGCATTGCGAGTGGCTCGGAGCAGGGTCCCGCGATTCCCTCTTATGTATTTCCACCGCTTCCCAGTCATTCGACCGGGCTGCGAGAGGACGAGTTGCTGGCGATCACGACCCGGATCGAGTGCGCACGTGCGCAGACTGCGAGCCCAGAGCCGAACCCGCAATCCGGTCCTTCGGTCGGTGAATCGCGTTCGCGCCGGGCCCCGCTTGGGGACGAGTGGGTTGTTGCGCGAGTCACCGGCATTTGGCTGAGTCTGCTGCTGACGCTGGCGTTGCCGCACTCCGTTGCGGCTCAGGAATACGGCGCAATCGAGTTTTCGAACGCGGGTGCTGAAAAGCAGATCGCGGTGCTCCCTTTTCGACTTAACAGCGAGGGCGCGCTGTCGTTTCTAAGCGAGTCCCTCGACGAGCTGCTCGCCCAGCGGATCGAGGCAGGGGGCGAAGTAGGCGCGGTGGCAAGTCGCGATCTCATCGGGCCCGACGCGGAGGCGCTTCTTGGAGATGAGCGATCCGATGTTTTTTTGCGGACAAGGGCCGCCGCTCTGGGACTAGATGGTCTCGTTGCAGGTAGCGTCACCGAACTCGCAGGAAGATTTAGTGTCGACGTGCGAGTTGTGCCTGCTGAAGGAGTCTCAGCGACTTCCCTCGTTCTGACAGCGAGCAGTGATCGCGAACTGCTCGAGCGTCTCGGAGAGCTGGCAGATCAAATCGCCGTAACGATTCGAGGAGGAAGTCCTGAACGGATCTCCGAGATTCGCCTCGAAGGGGCTGGTCCTCTTGAACCCGAATTGACTCGAGTGCTTTCGGTTCGCCAAGGCGCGATTTTCGACCAAACGGACCTCGATGCCGATCGGCGGCTGCTCGCGGAGGATCCGCGGATCGCCAACATAGTGGCGCGCTCGGTGAAAGCCGAAGAGGGTGTCGTTGTCGTTTTTCAGGTCGTTCGAGCGGATCGAATTTTCGCGGGAGGGACCACTGCGGCCACACGTACGGGAACGCCGATCACTGAACTTGTTGTGCGCGGGAACAAGCGTGTCGAAGAGGATGCTATTCGTGCCCGGCTCCGTTCCGCGGTTGGATCGCCAGTCGATGCGACGCAAATCGCGCGGGATGTAAAGGCAATCTTTGCCCAAGGCTTCTTTCGAGACGTTCGGGTCTATAGCGAAGAGACACCCAATGGATTGCGTGTCGTATTTGTAGTGGAAGAGAGTCCGGTCGTTCGTGAGATCTCAATTTCCGGCAACGACAACATCGATGGCGACAAGATCAAGGATGCCCTCACGCTGACGACGGGCGTCCCCCTCGACTTCCCGCTGCTGCGCGAGAATCGGGACCGGGTCTCCGCTGTCTATCGAACCGAGGGGTACTACCTGGCGGAAGTCGGTTTCGAGATCGAAGACATCACCGAAGGCTCTGTGGCGATCAACTTCGATGTCGAAGAGAAGGAGAAGCTCAAACTTCGGGAGATTATTTTTGAAGGGAACGAGGCACTCGACGACGCCGAACTCACGGATGGCTTTTCGACGAAGGTTTGGAACCCGCTCTACTCCTGGGCGACGAGTTGGTACGACCGGACCGGGACCTACGCGGAACCTATCTTCCTACGTGACCTGCGCCAGATTGAGCAGATCTACACTGACAACGGATATGTGCAGTCGAGGGTTTCTTCGCCGGAGGTCGACCCTCGTGAGGATGGCCTCTTTATCACGGTACAGATCGATGAAGGACCCCAATTCTCAGTTGGTAAGTTAAGCGTTGACGGAGACGAGACGATCGATCTCGAGGCGCTTCGCAAAAAGATTCGGCTTAAAGAGGGCGAGGTTTTTAGCCGTTCGGATCTTACTTCGGACGTCGAGATTCTAGAAGCGCACTACACCGATCGGGGTTTCTTCTTCGCGAATGTCAATCCAATCACACGCACGAATCAGGAAGGCTTAACGGTCGACGTTCAATTTTCCGTCGAGAAGGGCCCCCTCTACTTTGTACGCAATGTCGATGTCCGCGGGAATACACGAAC
>DGPZ01000003.1:0-232 GCA_002390675.1 Deltaproteobacteria bacterium UBA4427 | reverse complement strand
CCGAATACGACCGAAGACCCGTCCCAGCTCGATCTCGATGTGAACGTTGTCGAACGTCCGACGGGCTCCTTTAGCTTCGGTGCGGGATTTTCCTCGGCGGATAACTTCATATTCACGGCGTCGCTGGCGCAATCAAATCTATTCGGCCGAGGCTACGGCGCCAATATCTCCGCGGATATCGGCGGGAATTCGAGCCGCTACTTTATCTCTCTGACCGATCCCTATTTTCTCG
>DGPZ01000006.1 GCA_002390675.1 Deltaproteobacteria bacterium UBA4427 | reverse complement strand
ATGAAGCGCTTCGCGAATTCGCCCTGCTGGATATCCGTGAGAACATCCTTCATGCGCGCCTTCACGCCCGCGTCGATCACGCGGGGTCCGCTCACGAAGTCGCCGTATTCGGCTGTGTTCGAAATCGAGTATCGCATGTTGGCGATGCCGCCTTCATAGATCAGGTCGATGATGAGCTTCGTCTCATGGATGCATTCGAAATATGCCATTTCCGGCGCGTATCCGGCTTCAACAAGGGTCTCGAAGCCAGCCTGCATTAGAGACGTCAGGCCGCCACAGAGCACAGCCTGCTCGCCAAAGAGATCCGTCTCGGTCTCTTCGCGGAAGTTCGTCTCGATGATGCCCGAGCGGCCACCACCGATTGCGGAGGCATAGGCCAAAGCAACCTGCTTGGCGTCGCCCGTCGGATCCTGATGCACTGCGATCAGGCACGGAACGCCCCGACCCTGCTCGTAATGATCGCGAACCGTATGACCGGGGCCCTTAGGCGCAATCATGATCACGTTCACATTCGCCGGCGGGATGACGGCTTCGAAGTGAATGTTGAAGCCATGTGCGACGGCGAGATAGTTGCCCGCCTCTAGGTTCGGCTCGATCTCATCCCGATAGATGTCCGCGCAGAGTTCGTCCGGCACCGTCAGCATGATCAGATCGGCTTCGCGGGCAGCCTCGGCGACGGTCGCAACGCGGAGTCCAGCTCCCTCGACCTTCGTCCAGCTCGACGAGCCCTTGCGGAGGCCGACGATGACTTCGACGCCGGAGTTGTGAAGGTTCTGGGCATGGGCGTGGCCCTGGCTCCCGTAACCGATAATCGCGACCTTCTTGGACTGAATTCGTCCAAGATCCGCATCCTTGTCGTAGTAGATGTCGAGTGCCATGTGAGGTTTTCTCTCCCGTGGTTGCTGGCTCAACGCCGAGGGGTCTCGGTCGCCTGCTGCAAGCATTCAAAAATTGGGGCGCCGGCGGTTTACCCGGACTGCTCAGTCCCGTCCGTAGGGGGCATTGAAACCGTCCGTCCGTCGCTCAGCGCGAACAGGTGTACTAGTGGGTCATCAGATGAAACCGGGCCGCAGCAAAGGTGGGCTCGAAGGACGTCTTAGCTCCCCGAGCATCGCCTGCCGGGCGCGCTAACCGCGCGAGATTACGCGACGTTTTTACGATTCGCCAGCAGAGACGCCAATCACCTGCTCGGATCTTGGACCCGCGCAAGCTCTCCGGATTCAACGGGACCACCGAGCCGCTTCGCCTCAGCCTCCGCCCTGCGCAGATAACGAGCAACTAAAGCCTCTGCCGGGCCACTCTCGCCGCGCTCAAAAGCCAATAAGCCAATTTCGCCAACCCGGTCAGCCCGCGGGCGAGCCACCTTATCAGCCACGACCCCTGCAATCCGAACGCCCGCCTTCTCGAAAGCGGCCTCGAATCCGAGAGGTTCTGGGCAGACAAGGACCACGTCCTCATCAAGATCCGACGCCAGCGTCCCCGGATCGTAGAGTCCCTCAGCTATGCCGGCGAGCAACCCATTCGGGCCTCGCTTAAAGCCTCCGGCGTACCACTCCCCTCGACGCGCATCGAGAAGCGCCACGACCAGTTTTCCATTGTCACCGCCCTCCTCCTCCATCACACCCAAAGCCATGGCTTCCAGCGTCGAGACGCCGACGGCTTCGAGATCCCGACCAAAGGCCAGTCCTTTCGCTGTCGCGAGGCCGATCCGCAAGCTGGTAAACGAGCCAGGACCGGCGGATACAACCATCCCGTCGAGACTGGAAGGCCTCCAGCCCAGATCTACGAGGCCGCGCTCGACAAGAGGCATCAGCGATGACGCGTGCTGCCGCGTTTCGGCGGATTCGAGCAGGCCCGCCCGCTGGCCGTCCTCAAAGAGAGCGACCGAGAGCCAATCCGTGGCTGATTCGATGGCAAGTATTCGCTTGGGCATAGACCGACTTGATTCAGGGGGTTCCGGTGGAGAGCCAGTTGACGAATTTCGCCCAGAACGGCGTGAGATCATTCCAGAACGCGCGCCCCATCAGGAGCATTAGTACGGCGAAGCCAAAAGAACTCGCCACCTCTCGCGAGCGCATCGACAAGGGGGATCGCTTGATTCCCTCAATCGAGTAAATCAGCGCCTGGCCGCCGTCGAGAATCGGAATGGGCAAGAGATTCAGGATGCCGAGATTGATGCTGATTAACATCATCATCCAAAGGTATTCTTCGAAGCCCCGGTCGAGGGATTTGCGAGCGATCCGGGCGATCCCGATCGGGCCCGAAAGTTTGTCGGCACCAACATCACCCGTAAACACGCGAGAGAGTCCTTCTAGATAGCGCCCGGTCATGTTCCACGTCATGACGAAGGCCTGAGGAATCGACTCCACCGGATTTCGGATCTGCTGCGGGACCGTCGCTCCACCGAGCCACGTCCGCCACGGCGCGAGCCCGATCTGGTAGATCCGCTCTTCCATTCCTTCGATGTCGTAGCGACCGGCAACAACTTCTTCTCGGGCGGCGAGGCGCGTTGTCTGCGTTAGGCCGTCCCGCGCGTAAGTCAGGACTAACTCCCGGCCGGCACTCGTCTGCACCCGCGACACAAAGCTTCGAAAGCTCCCAACCGCCGCGCCGTCGACGGCCAAGACAAGGTCTCCCCGTCTAAGCCCCGCATTCGACGCCGGGCGATCCGCCGAGACCTCTGCGACCAGGATCGTCGCCGGAACGACGCCAATCGAGGCCAGATTACTCCGCGCGGGCAGAACCACCTCGAAGGTCTCAATTAACTCTTCATCGATTGCACTCTCCACCGCGCCGGTGTTCGCGCTCTCTGCGTCCCGTGCGACTTGCCAAACGACTGTTGTGTCTCCTGCCCCACGTCTCGATGTCGCGGCTTCCGTATGCGCCTCTCGAAACGCCTCCCAACCCTCGACCTCTACACCGCCGACCGAAACGACGCGATCGCCAGAGCGCAGACCGGCTTGCCATGCTGCACTTTCGCGGTCAGGAAGACCTAGCCGGGCTTCAAGTCGCTCGTTTCCAATTCCGATCCAACCGACTTCTTCGAAAGTGCCATAAGCGTTTCGAATCATCTGGGCGGCCACGGAGACTTCTACATCGAAGCGCTCGCCCTCGCGGTCAACGCCCAGCAGGACGCGGCCGCCAGGCTCGCGATCACTCACAGGCTCGATGACCTCTTCAAAGAACGAGACGGAAGCCCCGTCCACCGAGAGAATCCGGTCGCCGGGTCGCAGTCCCGAGATCGCCGCCGGTGAGCCGCTCTCGACCATGCCGACCACCGCATCGAAACGATCAACGCCGTTCCAAAGAATCCCGATTAGGCACACCACGGGAAGAAAAAGATTCATAGCAGGGCCCGCAAACACCACCGCGAGCTTCTGCCAAACCGGCTTTCGCTCAAGGAACTCGTCGTCCCGGGCATCCTCTGGAACCGGCTCCATAAATTCTTCATCGCCAGGCATGGGCTCGCCTAGCATCCGCACGAAGCCGCCAAGAGGAATCCAACCGATCACATACTCGGTGCCGTTCTTTTCCCAGCGAGTCCGGAATTTCCCGAACCCAATGGGAGCCCCAAAGCCGATCGAAAACTTCAGAACACGAACGCCACAGGCCTTCGCGACCAAGAAATGCCCGAGTTCGTGCACAACGATCAAAATGCCGAGCATGGGAATAACCGCGACTAGGGTGTCAAAAACCTCCATCAGGCGTTCCCTCTCACACTCGAATCGGCATCGGAATCGCCCTCGTTCTTCACCAGCCATTCACTGGCTGCACCGCGCGCCCAAGCATCCGCGGCAATCGCTGCATCAAGGTCGTCCACACGCTGTCCAGCGTGATCTGCAAGATGCGCTTCAAGGATTGCGCTGTTCAGTCTCGCTATTTCAGGGAAGCGAATGCGTCGCCCAAGGAAGGCTTCGACGGCAACTTCATTGGCTGCATTGAGGACCGCGGGGGCGGCTTCACTTCCGGACACCGCGCGATAAGCGAGATCAAGACAGGGGAAGCGATCACGATCGGGCTCTTCGAAATCGAGCCGGCCAAGTTCGACGAGATCAAGGCGCGGCAAGTCTAGTTCGACACGTTCGGGGTAAGCGAGCGCCACAGCGATCGGAACCCGCATATCCGGTAACCCAAGCTGCGCGAGCACCGAGCGATCGCAGTACTCGACCATGGAGTGGATGATCGACTGCTTATGCACGACCACATCGACCCGTTCCGCTTCGACGTCGAAGAGCCAGCGCGCCTCAATCACTTCGAGGCCCTTATTCATCAATGTCGCCGAATCGATCGAAATCTTGTCGCCCATAGACCAGTTCGGATGGGCCAACGCTTCTTCGACCGTCGCGTTCTCGATTCGCTCACGCTCCCAGGTACGGAAAGGACCGCCCGAGCAGGTAAGAATCAATCGAGAGACTTCGTTCGGTGAACTGCCGGCGAGGCATTGGAAGATCGCCGAGTGTTCGGAGTCGATCGGAATGACCGGAACATCGTGTGCCGCGGCTTCGCGTCGCACCAAAGCGCCCGCCATTACCATGACTTCTTTGTTAGCAAGCCCGATCGCATAGCCTGCGCGGATGGCTGCGAGGACCGGCTGCAACCCAACCGCGCCGACAAGCCCGGCTACGACGAGATCATTCGGTTCGGTCGCAACCCGAAGGAGACCTTCGTCCCCGGAAACCACGTCGACCTTGCCAGCGACTTCACTCGTAGCGAGCGCGTCGCGAATCACGGAGACATTGGCAGGGTCTGCCACAGAAACGACCCCCGGCGAAAATTGCCGCGCCTGCTCGACCAAGCGCTCGACCCGGCGACCCGCAGCGATCGAAACAACATCAAAGCGATCGGGATGACCCGCAACGACATCAAGCGTCTGCTCGCCGATGCTTCCAGTGCTGCCTAGAATGGCGAGGCGCTTTGACGTGCGGGATTCGATGCTCACGAGTCACTCTCATTGACTGAACTGGAATGGGCCGAGTCGGAGCTGACCTGCTCGCTCGTCAAGCCGAAGCGGCGCTCGCGACGCTGATAGTCGAGCACGGCGGCTTCGAATTCGCCTCGGCGGAATTCGGGCCACATCCGCTGCGACATATGCAGCTCGGCGTAGGCGATCTGCCAAAGCAGAAAATTGGATATCCGTTGTTCTGCGCCCGTCCGAATCAGAAGATCGGGATCCGGAATATCGGACGCGTATAAATAGGAAGCGAAACCCTTTTCATCGAGCCCCTCTGCGTCGATCTTTCCGAGTTCCGCATCCCTTGCAAGGCGACGCGCTGCGTCCACGATCTCCGCACGACCGCCATAGGATAATGCGAAGACAAGCTTCATCCCGTCGTTGTCCGCCGTCTTTTCGACCGTGCGTTCAACGGCTCGGCGGGTACTCGGCGGAAGTCGGTCGAGTCGCCCGATCGAACGGACCTGGGCTCTATGCTCCATCACTTCGGCGAGCTCCGTCTCGAGATATTCCTCGAGCAGCCGCATCAGTTCGGAAACCTCGCCCTTGGGCCGATTCCAGTTCTCGATCGAGAACGCATAGAGCGTGAGACACTCGACGCCGTAGTCGCGGCAGGCTCGAATGATCTCGCGGACGGACTCGATGCCTTCCCGATGCCCCGCGTTCCGCTCGAGCCCTCGACTCACGGCCCAACGCCCGTTGCCATCCATAATGATGGCGACATGACGCGGAACGCGTTCGAGATCGATTTCGGGATGCAAATCATTCACGCTCGACTTCCCTATGGAAGTCGAGGGCGCGGACTTTGCGGACAACGAATCGGACGTCATAGCAGGAAAGCTCGGTGCCTCATTCGAAAGGGTTCGTTCGGAATGGCTTATTGGTAACAGTTCGTTCTCGGCGAGAGTCTACGACCTAAACCTCGAGAACGTCCTTCTCCTTCTGGCCGGTCAGATCATCGATTTTCTTCACGAAAACGTCCGTCACGTCCTGAACCTTCTTCTCAGCACGGTGACGATCGTCCTTGGACAGACCATCGTCCTCAAGATCCTTGAGCAGACTGAGCGCATCACGCCGTCCATCTCGCACGCGAATGCGATGCTCCTCCGCGACCTTCTTCACCGTCTTCACGAGCTGCTTGCGACGCTCTTCGGTCAGGGGAGGAATTTGGATCCGAATCACCTTCCCATCATTTCCCGGCGTTAGTCCAAGATCCGATTTCTGGATTGCCTTTTCGATGAGCGGAATCACCGTCTTGTCGAAGGGCGAAATCACGATCATTCGCGGGTCGGGAACAGACAGCGTCGCGAGCTGATTGAGCGCGGTCGGGGTATCGAAATAGTCGACGTTAATCCCGTCGAGCAGGCTCGTACTTGCACGGCCCGTACGGACCTTCGTGAGCTCCTTGCGAAACCGATCGAGCGCTTTGTCCATCGACTCACGCGCTTCTTCGATCACCATATTGACGTCTTCATCATCCGCCATGCCTAAGAGCCTCCTTCAGAGTCTTGTCGTTTATTCCGACACCACTCGGTGCCGCTCGTGCCACGAAAGCCATGCCTGCACTGCATGATCGGCAGATCACGCAGCCTGCACAGGCAACACCCCCGGGTCAGATCGGAGCTTAGCCCTTGTCAGCCCAGTTGACGGGTCGAATCGAATCTTGGCCGAACTCTCAACCTTCGCGCTCCCCAATGCCTAGCCGGTTCCGAGCCGCGCCGATCCCGACACGGGGCGCAGAGTCCCAAAATGGGGCTTAAGTACAGATCAGCGCGACCCGCTTGTGGCGCGGCCGCGCTTAATTCCTGCATCACGAGCTTTGGAACGCTTTGGGACCGTGTGGGACCATGAAGCCATGCACGCATCTTCTGAATTGGAATCCACGGCGCTTCAGGATCGGCCCTACTCCTCGGCCGCTTCGCCCGTATTGCCTAGCTGAAATCGCACGAAGGAAGCGACGCTGACGTCGCTTCCCGCAGCCTTAACCAGGTCACCCACCGTCGTGTCGGGATCCTTCACAAAGCCCTGTGCGAGCAGTGTGTTCTCCTGGAAGTACTTGTTCATGCGACCATCGACCATCTTCTCGATGACATTTTCGGGCTTTCCACTGTCCTTAGCCTGCTGAACCAGGAACGTGCGTTCCTTCTCGACCTCCGCCGCCGGCATGCCATCACGATCAACCGCCATCGGCGTCGGATCATGAGCGGCTACGTGCATCGCGATCTCGCGAGCCAGCGCCGAAACATCGTCACTCGGCGAGCTCGTGTTCAGAGCGACGAGTACGGCGAGCGTGCCGCCGCCATGAATGTAGCCACCCGTGACGCCGTCCACCGAAACGCTGGCAACACGCTTCAGCTGAACGTTCTCGCCCACCTTGCCCACGAAAATCTTAAGGACATCATCCATCGTGCTGTCTTCGAAGGGAAGCGCGAGCGCAGAGTCGACGTCATTCACGTTGCCAGCTTCTGCAACTGCGTCCAAGACCCGCTGAGCCAATCCTTGGAAGTCAGGCGTGTTCGCAACGAAGTCGGTCTCACAACCGAGTTCGATGATCGCGCCCTTGCCACCGTCTGCCTTGAAGACAACCGTGCCTTCGCTCGTGTCCCTGCCAGCACGCTTGCCAGCCTTCGCGAGTCCACTTGCGCGGAGAAGCTCCATCGCCTTTTCAACGTCGCCTTCGGCCTCGGAGAGTGCTTTCTTGCAATCCATCATGCCCGCACCAGTTGAGTCCCGGAGCGCCTTTACGTCTTTCGCAGAAATTCCTGCCACTGTCTTAATCTCCCGGATGCTTACGCGGTCCCGCGGTCGTTGATTGCCGCGCGCGTCATAAGCTCCGCACTGGGAGCGAGGCTCCCGAATTATGTTAGGTGTGAGTAGAAAACGGCCGCGCCGGACGCAAACTCCCTCAAAGGCAGTTGGCGTCCGACGCGGCTCTTATTCTCCGCGCCGATTCCTCGACGATTCTCAGACTATTCCTTGGCGTCGCCCGCGGGTGCATCCGCCGCAGCGGCCGGAGCCGCAGGAGCGGCTGGAGTGGCCGGAGCCGCCGCAGGAGCCGTAGCCGTAGGAGCCTCAGGAGCCGCCGCAGCCGACGTCTTGTCCTCGTTCTTTTCGCCACCTGCCGAGTAGCTCTTGCCACCGCCGGCAGTGCGCTCGCCCTGGTTGCGACCGCGTCGCGGCTGCTGCTTGATTTCGACGACGCGTCGACCCGTACTCGAGCCTCCTTCACCCTTCGACTTAGCAGGCTGGCTGGCTCGCTGTGCAACAAGTTCCGCCTGGTGCGCTTCGGAACCCTCGATGCATGCGTTTGCGACTGCGGTGCAGTAAAGGTCGATGGCGCGCAGGGCGTCATCGTTGCCGGGCACGACGAAATCGATGTCGCGGGGGCTGTTATTCGTATCGACGATGCCGACGATCGGGATGTGGAGGCGCTTGGCTTCCTGCACCGCAATCGACTCCTTGCCGACGTCAATAATGAAGATCGCGTCAGGCTGGCGATCCATACTCTTGATGCCTTCAAGAGACTTCGCGTACTTCTCCACCGCGCGAGTCATACTCGACTGTTCCTTCTTGGACAGCTCTTCGCGCTTCTCGGGACTGGCGAGCGTATCGAGATACTGGTTGTATCGGTCGATTGACTTTTTGACCGTCTTCCAGTTAGTGAGCATGCCGCCAAGCCAGCGGTTGTTCACGTAGTACTGACCAGCGCGCATTGCTTCGAGCCGGATCGAACCCTCAGCCTGCCGTTTGGTCCCTACGAAGAGAACCTTGCCACCTTCGGCAGTGGTTTCACGAAGGAAGTCGAGGCCTTCTTTGAGCATGGGCAGCGTCTGGTCGAGGTCGACGATATGCGTGCCGTTTCGCTCACCGAAGATGAACGAGCGCATGAGCGGGTTCCAACGGCCGGGCTGATGGCCGTAGTGAACCCCTGCTTCGATCAGCGTCTTGATAGAAACTTCTTGTTCTTTGAGTGCTTGGCTCAGTTCGCTCTCGAGGCCACCTGCCGCTCCGGGAACGGGCGGGGCTTCGGGCGTTGCAACGGCTGCTGCAGGAGCGGACGGATCGGTTGCGGCCTCGGGGGCCGGTGTTTCGGACATGGATTTCTCCTTTTGCGGTTGGGCCTCCGCTCTGAGCCGTCCTATCCCCGACCTGAATGACCCTTTGAGACGGCCGCTGCAACTTGCAGTCGTTGGCTTCTCATTCCCTCGCGCCTCCTATATATGGATATCGGGAGCGCTACCGCGGGAATAATTGGCCAGCCTCGGTTGCCCGAGGTGTCCGCTCAACTGGGTTCCAGGCACCGCCGGGGTGACTCGGAACGTGTGAGATTGCGGGTGTTTAGCAAGACACCCTGGCCGGAACCACCCCCGACCCGAAAGCCGAAGGTTTTCCTGGTTCGGAAGGACGGATCGGCAGATCCTACGCAGATCTGGAGTGGAACCCCCACCCGGCAGTACACCTTCCTACGCTACGTCGTGTACTCCGCGTTGATCTTCACGTAGTCATAGGTGAGATCACACGTAAAAAGTCGCGCCGAGTGTTTGCCTAAACCGAGATCGACTTGAATTTTGATCTCCTCGGCTTCGTGTGCCTTCTCTGCTCGCTTGCGCGCGGCTGGGCCCGCTGAACGCCCCTTCGAGAAAACCACAACACCTCCTACGCGTACGCGGGTATTCTCCGGGTGCCAAGCAATCTGCCCATGTCCGATCGTTTGCATAATGCGACCCCAATTCGGATCGCCACCAAACACGGCCGTTTTTACGAGCAGAGAATTTCCGATTCGGCGCGCTGCGCGATCCGCTTCCGCGACATTCTTGGCGCCCTCAACCTCAACGATAAGGAGCTTCGTGGCGCCCTCGCCGTCTCGCGCGAGCTGCCTAACAAGGTCTTCGCACACCGCGAGCAGAGCCACCTCAAACTTATGTGCGTCATCGCCGTGAAGAGCCCCACCACCGGCAGCACCGTTTGCGAACAGGATCACCGTATCGCTCGTCGAGCCTTCGCCGTCGATCGAAAGACAGTTGTAGGTCTGATTCGCGACCCGGCTGAGCATCCCACGAAGTATCGCTGGCGCGATCTTCGCGTCGGTCGCCAAGTAGGACAGCATCGTCGCCATATTAGGCTCGATCATCCCCGAACCTTTGGCGATTCCCTGCAGCGTAATCAACTTTCCACCCAAACGAAGTTTCGTTGAAGCAACCTTTGCGTGAGTGTCCGTTGTGCGAATGGCTTCAGCAGCATCATTCCAGCCGTCGATGGCCAGCGCCGCAGCCACTCGGGGAATACCGGTCTTAAGCACGTTCATAGGAAGCGGCTCGCCGATAACCCCCGTAGAAGCAACGAGCATCTCTTCTTCCTCGCAACCGACAGCCTTCGCCGCAAGCTTCGCCATCTGCTTCGCGTCGCGGATTCCCCGCGCACCCATGGCCACGTTCGAGACGCCACTATTCACGACTACGCCGCGCGCTCGCCCACTCTTCACACGCTCCCGCGAGACTTCTACGGGCGCGCCGACGACCGTCGACTTCGTAAACACGGCGGCCACGCTGGCCGGAACATCCGAAACGATCAGGGCCAAATCCGGCGCACTGGCTTTGATGCCGGCGTGCACCCCCGCTGCGGAGAAACCGGGGACCCGCTTCGACTCGCGTCGAACCTTCATAGAATCACTCCAGGACGCGCGATACGCTTAGGCATCGACCCGCGTCGTTAGGCGTCCAAGCAGCGCGTAGACTGCGCAGTGCATGTAGTACGAATGATTTCCGAATGCAGGCGTGCGCTGCTAGGCGCCGTGGCATTTCTTATACTTTTTACCACTGCCGCAAGGACACGGCTCGTTACGCCCCACCTTGCCACTCGTGGAGGAAGCGTCGCCGGCGAACGAGTTGGGATCGGCCTGCGTCGTACGCGCCGCAGCATTTGTGACCGCCGAGGCGGGCGGCGACGAAGCGGAATTCGGCTCAACACGACGCTGAGTCGCTTGCGGGGTCAATTTGGGACGCGGAAAGCTAAACTTGATGGCGTACTCGGCCAATGTGTCGTCGATCCGCTGTTCCATCTCGCCAAAGAGCGCGAAGCCCTCTCGCTGATATTCGAGCTTCGGATCGCGCTGAGCATAGGCGCGCATATTAATGCCGCCGCGCAGCTGGTCCATCGTATGCAAATGCGCCTTCCACTGCTGATCAAGGATCTGCAACTGGATATCGCGAACAATCATCTCGAAGGTCGGATAGTTCTCGAGGTCCGCGTAGAGACCTTCCTTGAGTTCCTTGCCTTCGATCTTCTTTGCAGCGAGGACTTCATTCAGCTTCTCAAGAATGCCGTGACCGAGGGCGTCGCTCTCAAGATGGCGGCCACCGTCAGCCGTTCGGAAAGGTTCGTCTTCGATGGACCAACCGAGACCAAATTGCGCTTCTAGGGCATGTGCCATCTCGACATAGCCATCGTCATCAGGCTCGCCACGCTGAGGCCACGTACGACCTACTAGGTCAGCGATATACCCTTCGAGACAGGCCTGTATTTCTTCGTCGAGTGCCTTGCGGTCGGCTTCCATCGCCTTCAAGCGGCGCGCATAAAAGGCATGGCGCTGCTTGTTCATCACATTGTCATAATCGAGCAGGTGCTTTCGCATATCGAAGTTGCGCCCTTCGACCTTCTTCTGAGCGCCTTCGATCACCCGAGTGAGCATGCGATTCTCGATCGCCTCTCCCTCTTCCACGCCGACTCGGTCCCACCATTGTGCGACACGATCCGCTTCGAAGATTCGGAGCAAATCGTCTTCAAGCGAAAGGAAGAACTGCGACGAACCCGGGTCGCCTTGACGGCCGGACCGACCGCGCAGCTGATTATCGATGCGCCGACTCTCGTGGCGCTCGGTGCCTAGAATGTGCAGACCGCCGGCTGCGAGGACTTCTTCTCGCTCGGCCGCGCATTGCGACTCAAAACGCGCGAGGGTCGCTTCGTATTCCGGACTTTCCTTATCGTGCCGGCACTTCTCAAGCGCCATGATCTCGGGGTTCCCGCCTAACAAAATATCCGTGCCACGCCCCGCCATATTGGTCGAGATCGTAATCGCGCCCTTACGTCCAGCCTGGGCAACGATCTCGGACTCGTGCTCATGCTTCTTGGCGTTCAAGACAGTGTGCTTGACACCTATCTTCTTCAACTTCTTCGAGAGCATCTCCGACGTCGCGATCGAAATCGTGCCCACGAGAACGGGTTGGCCCGCTTCGTGCCGCGCCTGAAGTTCCTCGATCGTCGCGTCGAATTTCTCGTTTTTCGATTTAAAGACAACGTCCGCCTCATCGACGCGCAGAAGCGGCCTATTCGTCGGAATCAGAGCCACGTCGAGGTTGTAGATCTTTGCGAACTCTTCGGCTTCGGTATCCGCGGTACCCGTCATGCCGGCGAGCTTGTCGTACATGCGGAAATAGTTCTGGAAGGTGATCGACGCGAAGGTCTGGCTCTCGCTGCGAACCTGGATGCCTTCTTTTGCTTCGACCGCCTGATGAAGACCGTCGGACCAGCGGCGACCGGGCATCAATCGCCCCGTATGCTCATCGACGATCACGACTTCCTTCTTGCCATCATCGCCAGGACGAACGACATAGTCGACGTCGACATTCTTAAGCGAGTGCGCCATCAAAGCCTGCTGCATAGCGTGCAAGACGGGTAACATCTGCGGGTCATAGAGGTTGTCGACCCGCAACATCTTCTCGACCTTTGCCATACCAGAATCGGTAAACGTCGCTGAGTGCGCCTTCTCGTCGAGCCAGAAGTCGCCGGATTCTTCGATCCCCTTCGCGGGTTCAGCAGCAACGCCGACCTGAAGCGATGGGATCAAACGATTCGCAATCGTATAGATCTGCGTGTTTTGCTCGGAGGGCCCCGAGATGATCAGCGGCGTTCGTGCTTCATCTATCAGGATCGAGTCGACCTCATCCACAATGGCGAAATGGAGATCACGCTGAACACAGGCTTCGGCGGCAAACTTCATATTGTCGCGTAGATAGTCGAAGCCGAGCTCGTTATTCGTGCAGTAGGTGACGTCGGCGGCATAAGCAGCCTGACGCTGTGCATCGCTCAAACCGTGCACTATGGCGCCGACCTCGAGACCGAGGAATCGATGAAGCTGGCCCATCCATTCGGCATCACGAGCGGCGAGGAAATCATTCACGGTCACGACGTGTACGCCGCGACCCGTCAGGCCATTCAAATACGAAGGCAGGGTTGCGACGAGCGTCTTTCCCTCACCGGTCTTCATCTCGGAGATGCGACCCTCGTGAAGAATGATTCCGCCGACCATCTGCATGTCGTAGTGGCGCTGCCCAAGTGAACGCTTGGCTGCTTCGCGAACCGTCGCAAATGCTTCGGGCAACAGGTCGTCGAGCGGTTCGCCGTTGTCGAGGCGCTCGCGATAGAGCGGCGTTCGGCCGCGCAGGTCGATGTCGGACAGCTTCGAGAGATCACCCTCGAGGCGGTTGATACGTTCGACGAGCGGAAGCATGCGCTTAATCGCACGGTCGTTGCTCGTGCCGAAAATCTTGCTCAGAATGCGTTGCATCGGCCCGTTCCGGCTCCAACCCTTCTTAACACTCACACTCGACCTATCCTGGCGGCTGCATCAGCAGCCCTAAACGCGCTTTGCGTTGTCGGGTCGTGGCATCACCGAAGGTTTTATGGTCGTCGCGAGAGACGAAGGCTTTCGAGGGGGGTGTTTTGCGATGGACGCTGGAGCGTAGGAGACGGCCCGGGAAGCGGCAAATTATGTCCGGAAACGATGTCCGAAAACGTGCTCAGGAACTGTGTCCGCTAACCAGGTCTTGTCCTTAGGGCTTGATCCATCAACGTGCTGGCGTCCCCACCCGCGTCGACGACCCTTTTCCTGTTCTAGTCACGCCCTCAGTCGAAGATGTAGTTGAGGGGGTCGGCCGTCTTGCCATCCACTTCCACGACGTAATGGAGGTGGGGGCCAGTACTGCGGCCAGTGCTCCCGATGGCAGCGATCTCCTGGCCGCGCTCGACGGTCTCGCCGGTGCTGACGTGAATTTCTTTCGTGTGGCCGTAGACCGTCTTCACGCCGAAGCCATGATCGAGCACGACGGTATTGCCGAGTGGCCCCTTCCGGCCCGAAAAGGTCACGCGACCGCGTGCGGGTGCGTAGATTGACGTGCCACTCGCCGCGGCAATGTCGATGCCGGCATGCATCTGCCGCTTGCCGGTGAAGGGCGAAACCCGAGCGCCGTAGCGCGAAGTCAGCCAGCCCTTTGCAGGCCAAATCGAAGGCATCGAAATGAGTCGCTGTCGCTTGTCGGCCAGCTGCTTGAGAAGGACATCGAGAGAGTCCGCGCGGGTGCTCGCTCCGTCCGCCAAGACGAGCGCTTCGCTTCCGAGCGCGTTTAGAACGTCGACGCCAGAAACGCCGTCGCCAATCTCGGGAAAGGGCTGTCCGCCGCCCTGCCCGCTCGTGGGCTGGCTTGGGTCGATCGGGACACCGGCCGGAGTTCCGATCTCCATGCCTTCTGGAGCGAGCTCGGCCACGCCTTCGCCGCCGACGCCTGCCGTTCCAGGCAGGTTGGCGATGATGCGGACCTTGCGTTCAAGTTCAGCGACCTTGGCGATCTGCTGATCGACTTCGACGAGTCGACCGCGGAAGACTGCAATCTCTTCGCGCTGCTCGAAGGCTTCAACCCGAAGGTCCGCCAACTCGGCATTATCAGCGCGCAATCGCCAGTAGTCCCATACGAGGACCGCCCCAAACAGAACGACAGCGGCCGCAGCAATCGCTGCCTGCTTGACCCGCACCTTAGGCACGGCGATCTGAACAGGCCGCGCGTGCTGATCGCGAACAAATATGAGCGTGTACGATTCCATTCCGATTCCGTCGCTCCTGCTTACCCTATCGGGGCAGCGTCACACCAATGCGCAATTTGCCCATCTGGATCTCGTCGTCGCATTTGAGCGGTTGCCTCGTGACGCGCGCCCCATTCACCAGGGTGCCGTTCGTGCTGCCGAGATCCTCGATGAAAAACGTGCTTCCCTCGAAGCCGATCGCGGCATGAGCCCGAGAGATCGTTGCCTCCGCGAGTGCCAAATCAGCCTTTAAGCCACGTCCAATGACCAGCCGTTCACGGTCGAGGTCGACCTCGAGCCCCTCATAGAAGCCGGAGAGCACAATGGCACTCGCCCCACTTGGGGGCCGTATCCTTTGCTCGACCGTTTCAGCTTGGTCCGTCGACATAAAATGCCTGCTCCGCGCGACTAGCTCCGCGAATTACAGAGCCAAGAAATCCGCGAGTCCTCACTTTCTATCGGCGCTGGAGGCCAAGTTCTTGACCGAGCTAGCGATCCGGCTTCACGCGAATTGGGGTTTTACTGAGACTCCACACTGAATCTCCGAAGACTCTCCGCAATACGACGGGGAAAAGCATCGATTGCGCGAGTTGCGGTCGAAATACGCAGGCGGGACGCGACCCGGTGACGGCTCTTTTGCTTGAGAAAAGCCTACTCAGCTAGCCCCGAAGCAGGGAGCGAGCGTGTTCTCGTGTGACTTCAGTCACATTTTCGCCGCCGGCCATTCGCGCAAGCTCGTCGATCCGCTCGTCGTCGCGGACCTCGGCGACCCGCGTTCGAGTGCGCCCCTTGCTCGATTCCTTGCGAACGACAAAATGCCGATCCGCGAAGGCGGCTATTTGCGGAAGATGGGTGATGCAGAGCACTTGGTGCTCGGTCGAAAGTTCCGCCAAAACGCGCCCCACCCGCTCAGCGGTCGCACCGCCGATTCCGGCGTCGACCTCGTCGAAGACAATGACCATATTCCGGTCCGCACGGCGCAGCGCATTCTTGATCGCCAAAAAGAGCCGAGAGAGTTCGCCGCCAGAAGCGACCTTCTGGATCGGCCGTGGCACCTCGCCCGTATTTGCCGAAAAGAGAAATTGCGGTCGTTCGCGGCCGCCCGCGCCGGTCTTCAGCCCTTCCAACAGATGCATCCCATCGATCGCTTCGAGCCCCACGACAAATTGCGCTCCCGCCATAGAAAGATCGCCAAGCTCGGCTTCAACTGATTTCGCGAGCTTCTTTGCGGCCGTCTTGCGGGCCTTGGACAAAGCGGCGCCCGCTTCGTTCGCCGTCTTCACAGCATCTGCGCGCTCCGCCTCGATCTGCTGGATGCGATCATCCGCTCCTTCGAGCGTAACGAGTTCGCGTTCGACGTCGTCTCGATGGGCCAGCATCTCTTCGACGGACTGACCGTATTTGCGACGTAGCGCTTCAAGTCGCCCGATCTTCTCCTCGACGTTCGCAAGCCGTCGCGGATCAATTTCAAGCCCCGACAGATAGTCCCCGGCCCGAACCGCAACATCCCGCAATTCGGATTCCAATGCATCGAGTCGCTCGAGCAAAGACTCAAGCGACGGGTCCATGCGACTCGCGCTAGTTAGCGCACGACGCGCGGTTCCCAGGGCTGCTTCCGCAGACTCCCCTTGATCACTATCACCGCCATCCAGCGCGAGACTCACCGCGCTCATTTCTTCCGCAAGCCGTTCCGCATGCGTTAGGCGGACATGCTCGGCCTCAAGGGTCACGATCCCTTCGGCGTCGAGGTCCTCGCCTTCGAGTTCTTGCCTCTGGTACTGCAGAAAGTCGAGGCGACGCGCGCGCTCTTCTTCCGCCGAGCGCAAGCCTGTAATCTCGCGGTCGAGTTCACCAACCCGCGCCACCTGCCGCGCGACCATCTCTCGCAAACTCGTTTTACCGGCGTAAGCGTCGAGCGCGACAGCGTGCATCTCCGCATGTCGAAGCGCTTGGGAACCGTGCTGGCTCGAAATTTCGAGCTGTCCACCGAACAGGTCTACCAAGGTCGAGACGGGAACGAGCTGGCCGCCGATTCGCGCGCGGCTGCGACCACCTGCGTGAAGTGTTCGCCGAACGATCAGCTCCGCCGGCTCCTCCGCCGCGTGATCTGCAGCTTCGGCATCCGCCGCAAGCCCTCGATCCGCCAGCGCAGTGGCGACATCGTCATGGCCGTCCATCCGAAAGAGTGCTTCAACCGCACCCTCTTCTTTGCCACTGCGGAGCGTGTCCACTGAAGCCCGACCGCCCGTCAATAGGGCGAGGGCGCTCAAGATGATCGACTTGCCCGCACCTGTCTCACCAGTCAAGACATTCAGGCCCGGGCCGAACTCCAGTTCGACGGACTCCACGAGCGCCAGATTTTCGATCCGCAGCATTTCGATCATGAATCCAGCTAGCCCCGTGTGGCCTCGCGAGCGCCGCGTGTGCCGAGCAGCATGATCCCGCGTCGACGCTCTCGCCTCAAGGGCTAGAACGGGAGTTAGCAGTCAATCAGAGACGGCGTTCCTCGGCTAGCATCAGGCCATGCCGCCGCCGAACGAAACCTTCGACCTCTTTCCCGAAAAGACCGAGCGACGTCTCGAGCCTCACGCGCCCTTGGCCGAACGCATGCGCCCTCGCACCCTCGAGGAGCTCGTCGGACACGAGGAATTGCTTGCACCGGGCCGCCCCCTCCACACCTTGGTCGAACGGGGTTCATTGTCGTCGTTCATTCTCTGGGGCCCGCCGGGGAGTGGCAAGACGACCCTGGCCTGGATTCTCGGTGAGCGACAGAACGCCCGATTGGTCCCGCTTTCGGCGGTCTCAGCCGGCGTTCCTGAGATTCGCAAAGCGATCGAGGCCGCACGCCGGACCCAGCTGCGAACACTTCTTTTCATCGACGAGATCCACCGCCTCAACAAAGCCCAGCAGGATGCCCTGCTTCCCCACGTCGAGTCCGGCTCGGTCACCCTGATCGGCGCGACGACTGAGAACCCCTCGTTTAGCGTGATCGCCCCGCTGCTCTCGCGCTGCCAGGTGATCCCCCTTGACGCGCTCGGCGGTCGTGCCCTCGGCCGGGTCCTGGACCGGGCGCTCGAGGATGATCGAAACGGGCTTGGAGCAGCCAAACTTGTGCTCAGCAAGGACGCTCGGGATACGCTGATCCTGTCTTCACAGGGGGATGCCCGGCGGCTGCTCGGCATGTTGGACGCGAGCGCGACCGTGCATCTATCGACAGGCAATCGGGCGGCGCCGATGTCCGCAGAGACGGTCAAGCAAGCGGTTGGAAAGATCGCATTACGACATGACCGCGACGGCGAAGAACATTTCAATGTCGTCTCGGCTCTGATCAAGAGCATGCGCGCCAGTGACCCGGATGCTGCGCTCCATTATCTCGCACGAATGATCGAGGCGGGAGAAGACGCGCTCTACATTTCGCGGCGGCTCGTGATCTTCGCCTCAGAGGACGTCGGCAATGCGGACCCCGCGGCGCTCGCCCTCACAGTCGCGGCACATCAGGCCGTGCAGAATATTGGAATGCCTGAAGGTCGTATTCCTTTAGCGCAGGCGACGACCTATCTGGCATGCGCGCCTAAGAGCAACGCCGCCTACGCCGGGCTTAATCAGGCCGTGGCCGACCTGGAAGGGCAAGGCCCGCTTCCAGTGCCTATGCATCTGCGGAATGCGCCGACGCGACTCATGAAAGATCTCGGTTACGGCGCGGATTATGTCTACGCCCACTCGGCCGAGGACGCGTTCGTCGCAGCCGAAAACCTTCCCGACACGCTCGCAGGTCGTCGCTACTACGAGCCAAATAATAGAGGACAAGAAGCAGACATAGCAGAGCGCCTCGCGGCCTGGCGGGCCCGGCGCAACACAAATCGCTAGCGATCAGCCTAAACGATCGCTGGCGACTACTAACAGTTAGCTGTCCTGCCCGTGTTCCAGCCGTTTCTAACACGAGGTCTACGCGGGGCCAGCGATTCCGTATCGCGCTCTGGAGACGCCCCGCCCCCGTGCCACCTCTCTTCGTCATCGTGGACCCAGCAGCCCTGCGGAAGTCTTCAGGAAGGCTCCTATGTACGGTGAGGGGTCCAAAAACAGAAAGGCCCCACCTGCATTTCGCAAGCGGGGCCCGTCCTTCTGCCAACCATTAGGAGAACATCACGATGATTCGGTAAGACAGATCCCGCCCGGCGGAGAACAGTTCCAATTTCCCATGACTTTTTCTGATTTTCCCGATCCGCTGAACGATTTCAGCCTATTTGCTCATTTCGGTGGGCATTATTGAATGTCTGTTTCTGATTTCCTTTGGAAAGGCACCTCCTTCGGAATCCGCTGGACAAACCTTCTTTAAGAGCAGGATGTCCAGCATTCGCGACCCGAGTGGGTCACGAACCACTCGCTCCCTGGACTAGCCGGTCCCACCAGGTTTATCGGTCCGAGAGGCGCTTCGGGCCTGCCTGCTACCAGGGGTTGGCGTGAAAGGCGTGCCATTCGCGCCCTCCCCGATTCAGATATCCTCGCTCCCCGCAGGCGATTCGCGCCCATGAGGAATTCCGAATGTCATCCGTGTCACCCCACACCTCGCTCCACATGCCCGAACGCCACCCTTTCGACCCCACCGGCGGGGCGGCCCCGAATCTCACTGCGTCATGGGCCCGCCATTGGGAATCGAATCCGGATCTCGACCAAATCCACGATCCGGATCGAGGCTGGCTTCAGCGCGGCGAACTCGCACAGGAAAGCGTCGTGCGCGCAGGCCGACTCGCTCGGATCGGCTTATCCCCAGGAGATCGTGTCCTGCTTTCAGCTGAGAGCTCCTATGACCTTGTCGCCAGCTATGTCGCCGCCCTACGCATGGGCCTCGTCGTCATCCCGACCAACACGGCCTACGGCGCCCGCGAACTAAAGCATGTCATCCAGGATGCCCGCCCCAAGGCCGCGTTAGTCGATACGCCCGATAAACATGCTGCGATCGCTGAGATCGATCCCGGCATGCTCGCACTCTCTCCGTCTCTTAATCTCCCAGACGGACCGACACCACTTCTCGATGCCGCAGAGCGCGGGTCCGCCGCACTCATATGTTACACCTCCGGCACTACTGGCCAGCCGAAGGGCGCCGTCCTGTCCCATGCAAATTGCCTAGCAAGCGCAGAAGGACTTCGAATCGCCTGGCGTTGGCAATCCCAAGACCGACTTTTGTTATGCCTACCGCTCTTCCATATGCATGGCCTAGGCGTCGGGCTGCACGGAACGCTCTATAACGGCAGTTCGGCAGTGCTCTACCGCGGCTTCGATCCCGATCGCCTGCTCTCGGACGTCTCGGCTCAATGCGCCACCCTTTTCTTCGGCGTCCCCACCATGTATCACCGCTTCGCCTCACACCCTTCCGTCAAGAAGCTCACCGCCCTTAGGCTTTGCGTTTCGGGCTCCGCTCCCCTCCCCGCCACGCTTCACGAAAAAATCGAAACCGCGACGGGCCAGCGCGTCCTCGAGCGCTACGGCATGACTGAAACTCTCATGCTCGTTTCCAACCCGCATGACGGCGAGCGAAGACCTGGCACCGTCGGCTTCCCGCTGCCCGGTGTCGAGCTTCGCCTTGAGGGCGAGCCCGCTGAAATTCAGGTGCGCGGGCCTAACGTCTTCAACGGCTATTGGGAGCGCCCCCAAGCAAACGCAGAAGCCTTCACCGACGACGGCTGGTTCAAGACGGGCGACCTCGGCTCGGAAGATTCAGATGGCTTTGTATCAATCGTGGGACGTGCGAAAGAACTCATCATTAGCGGCGGCTACAACATCTATCCCCGTGAAGTGGAAGACGTACTTCGGAAGCACTCCGCCATCGACGACGTTGCGGTCGTCGGCGAATCCTCGGATGAGTGGGGCGAGCGCGTGATTGCGTACGCGGTCGTAAACGAGCCCGTCACGATCCAAGAGTTGCGCGAGGCGATCGGGGATGAATTGGCGCCCTTCAAACATCCCCGCGAGCTACACATCGTCAATGCCTTGCCCCGCAACGCGCTCGGCAAGGTTCAAAAACATCGACTCGATCGTGGGCGAGTCCTTCCGGATTAAGCTGGATACCTCTAGGACGCTCACGCCGATGCCGTAGAAATCTATACTCTCATCGCCCGCACGCTCGAGCGAGCCCCACTCCAGGGGCTTCATGCGGTCTGCAAATCGACTCGAATGAAAAACTGCTTCCATCACCGACGCCGCCCGCGGCAGCGATCGGAAAGCATTTCATGGCGAAAAACGCACCTGTTCTTCTCACCGATGGTCGGGATAAGTTAGGCGAGTCCTGAGTAGCACGACGATCACCGCCGCATATCCGGCCTTCGAGCATCTCGAAGAGGGATTTCTAAAGCAGCTCGCGGCCTCGAGTTCTACGTCGCACCGAGAATGCTTCACGCACGCTGCTGAGGCTCTATTATGGGGCGAACTCCGGCAAGCAGTTCTTGGAACACCAGAAAGCCCAGCGTGATTATGAGCATAATAGACGTCTCGATTATTGGATACGGACCTGTGGGTGCGCTGACTGCCCTCTCGCTTGCAAATGCGGGTCTTCGAGTGCGTATCCTTGAACGTTCGTCGGACTCAGTAGAGATGCCTCGTGCAGTCGCAATAGATGGCGAAACGCTTCGCGCCTTTCAGCGCCTCGATCGTTCGAATGAAATCTGGGGGCTCTGCCAGCTGCCCAGAGATCCGAACACCATCGCATTCGCTAACTCCAAGCGCGTTCCGATCATCAGCCTCGACATCCTCGGGTTCGGCGCGAACGGTTGGCCGGACATGACTTTCTTCGATCAACCGGAGCTCGAAGCCGAACTCCGTCGCCTCGTCGCACTCGATGATCGAATCGAAGTTAAGCTGGGGAATGAAGTCGTTCGGGTCGATCAAGACGCCGAGAGCGTCACGATCACGAGTCGTGACCGTGAGGACGGCGGCGAAACGAAAACTGTTTCGCGTTATTCAATTGGCTGCGACGGAGCATCCAGCTTCGTCCGCGAGACTGTCGGGATCGAATGGCTGAGCCTAGACTACGACCAGGAATGGCTCGTCATAGATATCACCCAGGGCCCCGACGCCGATCTCCCCTTAACCACCATGCAGATCTGCGACCCCGCACGCCTAGCAACCTATATTTGCGTCAAGGATCCTAATCGCAGATGGGAGTTCCAACTGCTCCCCGGGGAGACCCGAGAGGAGATTCTCTCCGACGAGAAGATCGGTGAATTGCTCTCCTCATGGATTGATCCGAAGGATTATGAAATTCGGCGCGCCGCGGTCTACCAGTTCCATGCGGCCACAGCGGAAAAGTGGCGCGCAGGCCGGGTCCTGCTGGCAGGCGACGCCGCACATCAAACACCTCCCTTCTTGGGCCAAGGTCTGAATGCTGGATTCCGCGACGCAGTCAATCTCGGATGGAAACTGCCCCTCGTGCTCTCGGGTGTATGTGGTGATGACCTACTCGACACCTACGCAGTCGAACGCGATCCCCACGCGAGGGACCTCGTCGATCGAGCGGTCTCGATCGGGAAGTTGATGGAAGTGCTCGCTGCTCGGGAAGCGGGGGAACCGGACCCCCATCCGCCCGAGTCGCTGAACGTTAACGTCGGCGGACCCATCGTCCCTCCTATGCGCGGCGGTGTCATGATCCAGTCCCAAACGGAAACAGGAAAGCTCGCGGGGAAGCTGCTCCGGCAACCTCGAGTCCGTGCGCGGAAAGCGGAAGGCGACAACGAAGACATACTCCTCGACCATTTCCTCGGGAAGAGCTTCTGTGTCGTTGGAAGAGAGACGAGTGACCTAGCCCTTGGCGACGAAGCCAAAACGATCCTCGAACAACTCGGCGGCAGCAGCCTTGCCCTAACAGACTTAGAAGTCACTGAAGGTCGCTTCGACTCCCTTTTCGAAGAACACGCGGCCGTGCTCGTTCGCCCCGATCGCTACATCTTCGGCGTGACTGATAAAGAGTGGAGCCTCGATCAGCTCGTCCTCGAACTCGGCAAGAAGCTCTCTTTCACGGGATAAGGCACTTGCGCTCCTCCCACCACACACTGCATCCCCGTTGTGCCTAAGCAGTAGGGGATCTGGCCGTGGTTCACGTCCGCCGCGGTCGAAATCTCACGCATAGTCGCAGCATCGAACCCCTTCGGCGCAAAAAAACTGAAGTGCCATGAGAAGAATCAGCTCACTCGGCTCGTTGTTCGCGCAGGCGGACAGAACGAGCGGCACGACGGCTCTCTCCCTTTCGAACTCCTATTTGAACGTCCGGAGCTTCGAACCTCGGGGCTGGGAGGAGGTCACCTCTGAACAAATACGAGGGAGGCTCGACTCTCAATGCAATGCTACGCAGGTCGCGAGGCCCTCGGCCTCGAAAACACAGAGCCTATCGGCGAAGTAAAAGGGCCATTGGGGTCCTGCGTGCTTCAGAACTTGATGGCGGTCCGGACGAGACTCGAACTCGCAACTTCTGGCGTGACAGGCCAGTGCTCTAACCAATTGAACTACCGGACCGCATCAGTTCTAGCGGGCCATTTCTTAGCTAACTCGGAGCCATCCCGCTAGCGGGAAACACCTCCTCAAGCCGTCAGAGACAAAGTCATTGCAACCGCCTGCAGCTGGAGGATCAAACCCAGGTCCCCATCAAGCTGCAATCGCCCTGTAATCAGCGCTTCAAGGGGATGGAGCCGCCCCTGACGGATATCCTCCGCCTCGGCCACTCCCAGCTTAATCGTCGCTGCAGGGATTTCTGCGACCGGTCCTTCACCGATCTGCACGCCGATTGCCCAGTCCATCCGTGTATCCCCCTCGCCCGAACTTATCTCATCTCCCTGGATCACCATCTCAATTCGCCCACGAAGATCCGAGATCCCTTTCAGAGGATCCGGCCGCGGACTCCCGTCCGGCGGCGGCGGCGGTCGCAGCCCCTCCATCCCCTGACTCCGAATCCGTTCCACACCGTCCGCCACAAGGGCCGGACGGCCTTCCCAGAGCGACGAGCGCCAGTCATCGACTCTCTGGATGATCGTGATCTGGGCGTCATCCTCGCGGGCCGGGTGAACCTTGAGTTCGCCTCCCGAGAAATGAAGCGTCCACTCCCCGCCCTCGTCCCCAAGCAGAACAGCGCCGATTTTGAGATCAACGCCTGCTTCGTGCTCATCTAGTTCGACTTGCGCGAAAGCTTGCGGCACGACTTCTTCGACGAAGATTTTCGGCGAGACGGGGGCATCGGGAATAAGGGACATGATCGGCGAACTCCGGGGCAGCGTGCGACGTGAAACGGGAGTCTAGCGGGTCGCTCCGCCGGAGCAGATCGCTGCAATCTTCGACGGCTGCCAATACACCACCTACAGCCCCTGCGGCACAAACCATAGGTTCGGTGCCAAAGCGTTAGGCTGCTGCCCATTGACTCGGGCGGCGCAAGGCTCGGCAACGGAGAGGAAATGGTGGGCGCACACGGACTCGAACCGTGGACCCGCTGATTAAGAGTCAGCTGCTCT
>DGPZ01000199.1 GCA_002390675.1 Deltaproteobacteria bacterium UBA4427 | reverse complement strand
GTGCCCCTTCCGAATCGAGGGGAGCCGCGAGGGTGAGGGGTAGGGAATGCACGGGCCCGAGCAAATTTCGCCTTGTGATTCCGGCTTCGAGCAAGGGATGGCGAATCGTGCTTCGAGCCAAGACCTGCTCTCGACCGAGCGGGACCGACTGCGTCCCCACGCGACCGACCACACTCGGCACAACGCTGTCACGCGCTTCCCGCGACACCAGTCTGCCGAGGAACTGGCCGGCGACCTCCGTCTCCGAGACCATCAGGCGCGGCATTGGAAAGCCTGAAACTATAGCCCCCACGAAATCGCGAGGCGGCCAAGAGCCAGGGATGTTGAGAACGGTCGCAGGTGAGTGGGATGCGCCAACGACCTCCCAGAGAAGTGGCACTCTCCGGTTCGACGCAGTCGCCGTGTACCAGTCGCGAATGCCATGTTCGTCGGGAGATAGCCCCGAGAAAATCGTCGTCCAGACCACGGGCGAATACATGGGATCGATCGAGCGCAGCACGCCATGGGCGCCCCGATCTATGATGGCGGCGAAATTCTGAAGCTCTCCCGCGCCGATCATCACGTCAATGACGCTCCAATCGCCTCCATCGACACCGATCACTGCGGCACGAGAGAAGAGAGCATCGTGCGCGGCTTCATATCGAACCAGCTCAAATGGGGGATGCACTTCTTCGTCGCGAATCGAGAGAACAATCGCCGCAGCAGCAATGAGCGCGATCGTGACTTCGACCCCAAAAGCGAATCGACTTGCGTGTTGCCAAGCCGCGAGTCCCGCAGTCCCGGTACCAACGATCGCCGAAATCGCCAGCAGAGGCCCCAGTGCGCTCGCGCTTCCGAGCGCGGACACTCCTACTGTGATGACGAGCGGAGCCACCAAGCCGAGCATCAACGCTCCGGAGAGCGCCGTTCGCCAGCATCCGCGACCCGAGGCAATCAGGAACCCAGCCATGCTGAGGCCGAGCGCGGCATGCAGCCCGACGATGACCAGAAGAGCCTGGCCTCCGCTAATCCCGTAAGCGAGAGACCACACGGCCGCCCCGATTCCCCCAGCTGTCAATCCACCCAGAATCGTGCGCAACTCGCCCCTCATGTCCGACTCCCTGTTCACGCGAGCCGACGGACCTACGTTCATCGGCTGCGCGAGACCACTTTTACATCACATATTCTACGGAACTCTCGAATTCCTGGTCCCATTCTACTCTCCGCGCAGTGCCGTGCAGCCACGGTGAGCGGGTTCCCGCTCTTTAGGAATGGCCGAATCGCCCTGGCCCCTAGCTCTCTCGTCGACGACGCCCTCTCCGCGCCGCCGCGGTAGGAATAGCCCAAGTCGAATTCGATTTTAGGTCGGCTCGCCGCGCGACCGATAGGGATGAAAGTATGTGCCTGACGCTCGAAGACAAGACTACGTACGGCTAGAGTATTTTTTCAACTCCCCTTCTACACCAGAACAACCAAATCTGTCAGCTGGAGCCCAGACCCACATGAGTCGCCCGTTCGTCTGCATGCTGCTTCAGAATCGATACGACATGGATGCGCGCGTCAAACGCGAAGCACGCACGTTGTCGAGTGATCTACGGATCCGCGTGCTCCACCTTACTGGAGAAGGTCAGACATCCGGCGAATACACGGATGGCGAAGGCGGGGGCGAAGTCGAGATCGAACGGTTCGATCCACTGACGCGGGGCTTGCCGCGACTGGGCCTATTCTGGCCCATCAAGCTTCTCGAGTTCGTACTCTTGCTCGCGTGGAAGGCAAGTCGCCTTCGCCCAGACGCCTATCATGCCCACGACTTACCCATGGTCATCCCGGCGTATCTCGCATCGCTCTTCCACCGCGCACCAATCATCTATGACGCACATGAGCTGTACAGCGAGACCGGACAGGACCGGCCCTTCATCGCCAGCATCTGGAAGCGGATCGATGCCTGGGCAGTCAAGCGCGTGCAAGCCGTAATCGCCGTGAACCAGTCGCGCGCAGATGTCATGGTCGAAGAACTCGGATCGCCACCCCCGGTGATCGTTCCCAACTACCCTCTCTACAAGCGGTTCGATGAACTCCCGAGCCGCGAGAACTCTCCGCTTAGGAGCTTCGTCGACGATCAGCGCGGCCCCGAATTTTCGATCGTCCTCTACCAGGGTATCCTCGCACCTGGCCGCGACCTGGCTGAACTTATTAAAGCGATGGCTCACGTAGAAGCCCGAACGATTCTCACGCTGCTCGGGCCCCGCAACTGCTATGTCGACGAACTACTAAGCGTCGTCGAGCAGTACGGCGTAGAGGATCGGGTCCTCTATCACGAAGGCGTCAATTCGGATCTCCTGCCGGACTACACGGTCGGCGCGGATGTCGGCGTCGTCACCTACGCAAATCACCCCAGAAACAACTATCTCTGCGCGCCCAACAAACTATTCGAGTATTGCATGGCCGGAATCCCCGTCGTAGGCTGTGAATTCCCCGAAATCACGCGCCTCCTTGACGAATACGCGGCCGGAGAACGATTCGCAAGCGGTGACCCTGTGTCGATTGCTGGAGCGATCGACCGCTTGCTTGGCGATCCCGATCGCCTGCAAGAAGCACGCAACCTCACTCACATCGTACGAGAGCACTATCACTGGGAACGCTCTGCTGATGCGCTGCACGGCATCTACCACTCCTTTTTCGAGAACCGCAAATGATGATCGCCGCCGAACGCGATTCTCTAAACGTGGTTTCCGCTCTATCGGTCACGGAGAACTAGCCGACGATGTGCGGAATCGCGGGCCTCTTTTCTCTCGATCGTGAAATGTCATTGGACGTCCCTCTCGTTGAGCGGATGCTCGACACAATGCCCTATCGAGGGCCGGACGCGTCCGGAGTTCAGATCATTCCAGCAGGAGGGCTAGGCCATCGCCGGCTCTCGATTCTCGACCTGCGTCCGGAGAGCAATCAGCCATTCGCTCTCGAAGACGACTCGCTCTCGATCACGTACAACGGCGAGATATTCAACTACATTGAAATCCGCGAAGAACTCGAATCCCTGGGCCATTACTTCCGAACGACCTCCGACACGGAAGTCGTCCTTCGCGCCTACCGCCAATGGGGCCGAGACGCGGTTAAGCGTTTTAATGGCATGTGGGCGTTTGCTATCTACGATCGTGACCAGGACGCCCTATTCTGCTCACGCGACCGATTCGGGATCAAGCCCTTCTATTATGCGGTCGACCGCACGACCGGAGGGGGAGGACGATTCATATTCGCCTCTGAGATCAAAGCCATGCTAGCTGCGAGCCCCTCCCTAGCGGAACCTGATTTCGACTCCCTCTCTCTGATGCTGCGCTCCCAAATCACCTGCGAGCGTGACGACACGTTCTTTGCCGAGATTAAGCGCCTGCCCCCGGCGCAAAATTTGTGGGTCGATCGCGATGGACTTCGCTTCAACACCTACTGGGAGTATCCAACGGAGGGCGATGGCCCCTCGGATGCCGACGTCGCCGCGGAGCAGCTCGCCGAGATCCTTTCTGATGCGCTTCGCATACGAATGCGAAGCGATGTCCCTGTTGGCAGTACGCTTTCCGGTGGCACCGACTCCTCAGCACTCGCTTGCATGCTTCGCGAGTTCTACCAGCAACCCCATGAGACCTTCACTGCGTCCTATCCAGGCATGCCCTTTGACGAGGCGCCTATCGCGGCGCAGCTTTCGCAAGACCTCGGGATGAACTCCAATCTCGTTCAGGCAACCACGACCGAGTTCCTCGACACCTTGAAGCGATGCGTCTTCCACATGGACTCCCCGGTTCATACGCCGGCTGTGCTCCCGCTCTGGAACATCATGGAAGCGATGCGAAAGAAGGTCGTCGTCGCGATCGAAGGCCAGGGAGCCGATGAACTCTTCGGCGGCTATGCCACCCAAGTCTTTCCCTCCGCGTTCGCGGATCGACTTGCCGGCGGCCACCTCGTCGATGGCGCACGTGAGCTTCTCGCCCACCGAAGCCATTGGGGCTCGGGCCAAACCGCGGCCTGGATCGCACGGCGTTCGATACCGGGCTCGCACGCGAGCCTTCGACGCATCCGCGGAGACGAGGCTGTGTACGCCGGCCCCCTCGCGAATAGACCTGCCAACTGGACGCCCGGAACGCCGCCCCCCAAGTTCAAAGACCGAGTGACACAGCTGCTCTACAGCCAACATACGGGCGGCCTACGAGCGCTTTTACACTACGGCGACTCGATCTCCATGGCGCATTCCATCGAGTCGAGATTGCCGTTCATGGACTACCGCCTCGTCGAGTTCGGCTTTCGATTACCCGGTCATCTCAAGTTTCGAAACGCGCATGGCAAGGCCGTCCTGAAAGACGCTGTACGGCCGCTCGTGCCCGCTCGGATCGTCGACACCCGGGGCAAGCTCGGCTTCGTTACGCCGATCTCGAAGTGGTTCCGCGATCAGGCGGGCGAGATCGTCCATCCGGTGCTTAGAGACGAGCGCTGTCGCGCACGTGGGCTATTCGATTCCAAACAGATCGACCGGGCGCTCGACCAACATGCAAGCGGCCGATTCGACGTCTCTAACCACGTCTTCCGATGGATCTCGACGGAGCTGTGGTTCCAGGAATTCATTGACGACTGAGTGAACGCGCGCGCACGCCAATTCGAA
This sequence comes from Deltaproteobacteria bacterium UBA4427, assembly GCA_002390675.1. Taxonomy (GTDB): domain Bacteria; phylum Myxococcota_A; class UBA9160; order UBA9160; family UBA4427; genus UBA4427. The sequence goes on along the minus strand of DGPZ01000199.1, from coordinate 2,738 downwards.
GGGTTTTACCCTCTTAACCTCGGGACATCGATGGCCAAATGCCGATCAAAATCCCCTTCATGCCTCCGGGGATACTGGCCGATACACTGCTCAGATTAACGCCGTCCACCGGTCTCTAGCTGCATGCTGGACCGACAAGAGGGCAGGAGATCCGGGAACCCACCCATGGAAGCGTTGGAATTCGATCCCACTAGGTGGGCCGTATATCTCATTGTTGGGCCCATTGGGCTCGCAGCATATTTTTTCTTCAGTAGCCGAAAGCTCAAGTTGATGGTGCTTCTCGGAGCATTGATATTCCTCGAGGGTGTCCTGCTTTCGTGGCGGCCGTTTTACTTCGTCGGGTTCAGCCTCTCGAGCGCCATCGCCTACACCCTGTTCGTTTCGCTCTACCTCGACCCACGCCAACGCCTGCAGATCCCCGCATCGACCGCGGCGTGGCTCGGATTTCTCTTATTTGCGTTCATAGGCGCTGTCATCGGCGGCTTCGTGCCTCTAGCCGGATTCGGCCAAAATCTTATTTTGTTTCAGATGTTCTACCTGGAAGGCCTCGTGTACTTCTGGATTGGACGTGCCGCCTTCCGCGACACGAACGAGCTCTATCGCGTATTGAACGTGCTCTTCGCGATGGGCGGCCTTGTCGCGATCCTGCATTTGTTCAGCATTACGACGGGCTACCGCTTCTACGCAGCAGCGGGCAAGGAGTTCCACGAGTATTCCGACGTCGCATTCCGATATGGGGCCGTCTTCTCGAATCCGAATACGCTTGCTCATTTCTACGCCATGGTGCTTCCGGCCAGCATCATCTCGACCCTCGGTTGGGCCCGCCCCAGTCGCTTAATGCGTTCGACCATTCTTGTATCCGTCGTCCTTATGGGCGTTTCATTGCTGCTCACCGCGAGTCGCGCGGGCATCGGTACAACCGCCTTGATGGTCATGATCTCATTCATGCTGCTCCCCTTCGGCGTCCGAGGGGTCTTGGCACTTGCCGCGGCGGGCGTTGTCACCGGCTCGCTGTCCGTCGCACTTTTGTTCTTTGCCTTCCCGGATCTACTCGACGCAACGCTCGGACGATTCGCCACTGAAGGCTTTACCTCGGTTCGCTACCAGGTTTGGCTAGAGACCCTCTTGATTATCGTGCGCAATCCACTCGGCGTCGGACTCGACTCCCAGGGCTATCTCCAAGCGCTCCAACCCGCCGGCATCTTTCTGGCCAACCCACACAATATCTACCTAGGGATCGCGGTCAACGCGGGTCTCCCCGGGCTCGGCTTCTTCCTCGCGATCGTCACGAACGCCCTTCGGCGCGCAAACGTTTCACGGCGAATTCAGGATGCAGAGGGCCGCTCCGTCGCATCGATGATTTTCGTCATGCTAGTCGCATTCTTGATCAGCGGCATGGCCGAGCCGATCTACGGCAATGGCATCAAGCTTCAGCACTTCTTCTGGCTGGTGGTCGGCATCGCCACGTACCTCCCGAACCTCGTGTCCTCGGACGCGCGTGATTCGTCCTCGGCGTCGATTCTGGCGACACGTGGCTCGAGCACAAATGGATTGGGAGGAGTGCCCTCGTGGGGCGACTCTTCTCCACAGGAAGGCAGTCCGCTTTGAAGCAAGTCCTCTTTGATCGCTCGGGAACCGTCCATGTCGATGATGTTCCGGCTCCGCGCGTTAGCGCTGGGCGCGTACTCATTCGGGTCGCCCACTCGGTCATCAGTACGGGTACCGAAACCGCGGAGTACAACGCCGGAAGCGTTGCTTCACAGGTTGCCGGCAATCCACAGCTCACAAGAAAGGTTTGGTCGCGCGTCAAGGACGTCGGACTCCGTCAAGCCGCCTATCAAGTCCAAGAGCGATTGAACGAAAGGACGCCGCGTGGATACTCCGGAAGCGGATACGTCATTGCAGTGGGTGAAGGCGTAGACGATCTCTCGCCAGGGGACCGAGTCAGCTACGGTGGGGAGCCTCATGCCGAGGTTGTGTGTGCGAAGCGCCAACTTGTCGCGCGGGTGCCGGATGGCGCCCCGCTCGATCAGGCAGCCATAACAACGCTTGCAAGCATCGCACTCCACGGGCTGAGACTCGCCGAAGTCTCGGTCGGCGAAACCGTCGTAGTCATCGGACTCGGCCTCGTAGGGCAGCTCACTGTGGCTCTCGCCCGCACGATGGGGCTCCGCATCGCGGGCGCTGACCTCATCCCAAGTCGCGTCGACTTAGCTGCTCCGCTGGGAATGCAGCTTGCACTTAACGCTGGGGACCCGCTCGACGCAGCGCGAATGCTCGACGATTGGACGGATGGGGTGGGGGCGGATGCGGTTCTGGTATGCGCGGCCTCCGAGTCGAGCATACCCACAAGGCTCGCCCTCGACCTCGCACGAGACCGCGGGAAGGTCATTGTCGTGGGGAGTTCTGGCCTCGAGCTAGAACGCGCTCCACTCTTCAACAAGGAACTTCTCTTCCGTGTCTCCCGTTCCTACGGGCCCGGGCGATATGATCCAAAATACGAAGATCAGGGACACGACTACCCGATCGCGTTCGTGCGATGGACCGAGAATCGGAATTTCAGCGCATTTCTTTCGCTGCTCGATTCCGGCGCAATCGACGTTTCGAGCCTGATTCAGACACGCTTCCCCTTCGCTGCCGCGATCGATGCCTACGCCGCGGTCAAAGCAGGAAGGGATGCTCCGCTAACCGCGATTCTCGACTACGGCGTTTCGCACGCGGACCTAGAATCCGAGCCC
>DGPZ01000198.1:1834-13182 GCA_002390675.1 Deltaproteobacteria bacterium UBA4427 | reverse complement strand
TTTATCGGCGTTGAGTTTGTCAACATTGACAGAGGCCGACGAAGTTTCGGCCGATGATCCCATCTAGGGATCCCGCACAGAACCCGAAGTCCCACGCCAGGAGGGTCTACATGGATCTGAGGCTTTTCACGAGAGTCAGATCTCTATTGCTACTGATGTGCCGGTGTACTGGGGAGTGGGGGATAGAGAAACAAACTGCGTTAACTCGGCTTCGTTAGCCGGGCGCCCGAGATTAGGAGGAGGGTCGCTCCTGCGACCATCGCCCAGAGCGAGAGCCCGGGCACCTGAACCGGAACCGGGGCTGAGAGGGTCTGGCCCATATTGACTGTGCCCTGGGTATTGGGTCCGGGTGAGGTCCAAGTGAAATCCGAGCCCTGGCTACCATTACCTTGGCGTTGGAGCGAATACCCCGTCGGCACCGAACTGCCCTCGCTGACGCCGATATCGCTGGATAGCATGCCATCCGCCGCGCCACCGATCGCCCTGACAACTCCCTCGTAGCTCAAAAACTCGACCACCACTCCCTCAGGGTCTACGAGGGCCAGAGCATCGGCTGGGCCGTTCTGCAAGCCCGCGCGGGGGACGAACCTGAAGCCGAAGCCACTGCCGTCATCATTGAGCACCCCACTGAGGCCAAGGGCAGCCGTCACACCACCGCCGTTGCCGTTATAGGTTACCGCCTGCCAGCCTGACAGGTCGAGCCCAGCAGGGCCTGCGATCTCGAAGCCTTCGCCGACGTCGGTACTGGCATTGTCGTAGTGGATTTCGTTGATCCAGGGCAAAGTCGCGACGTTGAGGGAAACGGATACAGAAAGTTCAGCGCTCGGGGCCGACTCGTCGCCGTCCAAGTCTTCTGCGGTCACTGAGTAGGCGTAAAGCCCGCCGATTTGCGCCGAAACATCGGTGAAATGACTCGATGCCAGCAGCCCTCCATGCAGAGTGATCGAAGGGCCGGAAGGGATCTGGGTGCGTATCAATCGGTAGCCCGCGAAGTCCGACTCAGAATTGTCGTTCCAGTCGAGCTCCACCGGACCGCTGGTAGAGAGCGCTTGAAGCCCGCTGGGCGCCGCTGGAATCCCCCCGCCCCCGTCCCCGCCCCCGCACTCCGCTGTAAAGAGGCAGTTCACCCATTCTGGATGATCGATGAAGGGATTGCGATTGCCTTGATGGCTTGCGATTACATCGTTTCGCGCCTGCTCCCGGGCGTCCACGGGGTCGGCTGCGTGCCAAGCGAGCAAATCAGAGAGCCGCCCCATGTGGGCCAGGGATGCGTTGGCCCCGCTGGTCACCACGAGCGTATCGTCGTCGGTCAAGACCAAGTCGGGTTCGACGATACCGGTTCCGCTATGGGTACCCCCCTCGTAGCGAATGTCCATATAGAAGAGCGCACGTGCCACGTCCCCTCGGCGTCCCATCCAGGTTTCCCAGATGCCCGTGGTCGTCCAACCCGACTGGCCGGGATACACCCCGCTACCGCCGCCAGCACCTCCATTGGCCACCGTGGTTCGCTCGGCGCAATTCTCATCGCACCCGGCGTAGAGCTTATTGCTCCGGGAACTGTTGTAGCCCTCGTCCGAGAGGAACAGATGGTGGCAATCGGTGTACGGATAGTTGCTACTTCCATCAGTGGGGAAGCCATAAGACTTAGGCCAGCTGTGCTCCCGGTTGTATCCGCCGCCGCCGCCACCAAATTTGGGGAGACTGGTGTTCCTGTAAACGTCGAGAATCTCCGACGCGTTGAGCGGATTTTGATCCGCCACCTCGAGAATGTCCCAAGTATCCGTCGCGCTGGACGTGTACGGGAAGCGCCGATGATCGTCGATCACCTCGTGGAGGGACGCGCGCAAGGCCTCCGTTCCGGTGGCCGTTACCGAGTCGTAATACCCCGCCGGAGGACCGGCTACTGACGCCCCCGCCGGCGCGAGGAGAGAAGCAAGCGCCAGCAAAAGGACCACGGGCGAGGGAAGATAGCCCCCAGTGACTCGTCGAGCCGCGGTGGTGGAGCGGGACCGAGATGAAGTTCTGTCGAAGGGCATCGGCAGCGGGGTAGGGGGACCACTTCTCCTTGGATCCCAAGTCTACAGGATCGGTGCACCCCTAGAACATGACATTTCGCGTAGCTTCTATATACCTATATCTCGGTCACTGATTCGGCGTCGATAATCGGAAAGGCTCTCTCTAGCTCGAGGAATCGTCCGACTACTTGTTGAGCAACGCTATCAAGAGTTCGAAAAGGCTGACTGAGGGACTGGTCCCCAGTATGGAGGGGCCGGCCAAAACGCTCACGGTTCATAGGCTCTGGGCTGCTAGGCGTCGCGCGTTCGTTGCAGGAGTCGCGGGCGAGACTTGTAATTGTGTCGATCCGAGATTTACACTCTTTTTTTAACAGACGAAAGACGGGATAAAATGTCGATATTCGGAGAAAAGTGTAATCGGTGCAGGAGGAGGACTCGCCATACCGAGGCGGGCGAACCCATATGCGAGGCCTGCGTGCAGGATATGGCGTTGCTTGTTCAAGCCTCGGGTGAGACGGACCGGCTCTGCCCCGTCGATCAGGTCAATATGGCCAAGGAGATCGCGCACATGATCGTGGTCGACCGTTGCCCGACCTGCAGCGGCGTCTGGCTCGATGGTGGCGAACTTGAGCGGTTGAAAGGGGATGTCAACGAGCAGGCGATCCTGGCCATGAGTAGGGGCTTCGGTTTCCCTTAGAGCGGAGTCGGCGGCTGATTGGAATCGGGATCGATCGTCGGGGCTATGGAGCTCAGGGGTACGATGGATCCCGAATCCTGCAATGGTGAACCCTACTGGCTGCGATCGCCCCGACAGCTACGCCACATTCGCCGCGAGCCTTTGCCTCCACGCCGGCCTCGGCGATCACGCGCTTCTTGAATCGCTGTCGCTGCTTGCGGTCCCGACCTGCACGGACCGAGCCGACCGCCGGACGCCGGACGCGAAGGTTCGAGTCCCCTAGGGACCACCTGCGCGGCCGAAAGGTCCCGCTGCTTTTTGCCTACCCAGGGGGACAAGTGCGCGGCATGGCGCACACATTGATTATTCTTGGTCCGTAAAAAATCGTATTCTTTTAGCCATATGGCAATTGTTTTGTAATGAAACTGCGACAGCCGTGGTATAAACATTAGGCGCTCTCTGTTTTGAGAGCCTGCGGATACTCCTTGGGAAGGGAAGTACAATGAAGCCCTCTATCGATGTACTGGCGAGCCAGCTAGAAACCAGCCCCCTCCATTCGAAGCTCCTTACAAAGAATAAGGGTCTTAGAAAGTTGGTCAAAAGCAATAAGAGCCCCTTCGCACGGGTGCTTGCCTCACTGATTTTTTGTGTGGCACTCCTTCCTGGTGCGGCCCAGGCGGCTTCAGTCCAGTACGACGTTACTACTGGGGTCGTGAACATCTCGGTTCTGGTCGCGGGTACGGTTATCGGGACTGCGTCCAGTGGTGTGTCCGGCAGCCTGACCATCGACCATGCTGCTCAATCTCTCGATGGTTTGGATCTCCAACTTTCACCGAATATTCTGATCGCTCTCAGCCAGTCCTATGGCGGCTTTGACTTGGTCAACATCGAGAACGCGACAATCGCGTCAGATACTCCCTTTAGCTCCACGCTGGTGTCTGCAACAGCCCAGAGCTTCACGGTCGTCGGTACGCCCCTTGTAGTGAATGGGGCCTACGGGGCCGCGGATCTTAACCCCGGGGTTTTGAATCCAGTAGTGCAGGTACCGATTAGTTTCGCCGTTCCGAGCATCACCGCGGTGATTGGTAATAGTTCGATCTCGTTTGCTAGCTTCACCCTGAATAGCCTTGATGGGGCAGGTTTCGGTGAGGCGGATGACTTGACCGTGCTCGCTCAAATCAATGTCGACCCCACTAACCTGACACCCATACCTGAGCCGTCGACCGCATTGCTTATGTCGCTGGGACTGGGCCTGCTTGCTGCATCGCGACGACGAACCGACTGATTGTGAGTATGTAAAAACGGGCAGATGAGATTCCTCGTACGACGACCGAATAGGGTCACCTCCGCTTGTACGATGAACCTCCTGCCCAGTGAGTCTGTTGCGGAACGAAACGGTGCGGTTGGAAGGGCCTCATGTCTGTGGACGGGGCGAATACAGCCGTGATCGAGGAGGCTTGGGTCCGAATATCCTTTGTCCTGCAATGTTGGGGCAGAGGATTTCTGTTGTGTGGGAGGCAGTATCTCTGTCGAGACACAACCAGTCGAACCCAACCGGCCTAACCGTTCCGCTGGCAGGAAAGCCTACGTCGCCGTTCGGTTGGACAACGCCCGCCCTCCCTAAGGGCTCGTAAGGCGACTCCGCTTCCGGTACGCCAGACGTCATCCGTAACGCCCGATTGAGTGCCTGGCCGAGGCCTCGGTAGGCGGAGACGTCGAGACAATGGGCGATGAGACTCTTGAAGGTCCAGCCGAAGCGACCGCGGGGATAGGAAAAACAAGCCCCGTTTCCCGCACCGCCGATACCAGGCGTTCTGATAACTAGGCCCAAAGGGGCTCGTTCCGGGCGGATGCTTCCCCGCAATGAGTGTGTTCAGGATGGCTGAAAGTTTGGCCTAGTTTTCTATCCAATCGCTCCGGTCTTGGGGTCTGCGGAACATTATGAGAATGCATAGGGTGAACACGAGTAGGCCCGCGAGCAGGAAATAACTCTGTACGAAACCGATCTGCTCGGAAACGATGCCATAAAGCTTGGAACCCGACGACGCCCCCAGGTTGGCGGCCGACATATAGACGGCGAACTGGGTGGCCGAAATGCCGCGGGTGCAAATGCTCATCGCGATGGCAATCATGCAGACCATCACCGCCGGGTCGAGCAGTACCCAGAGCGAGAGCATTATCTGCACGTAGAGTTCGTTCACCCAGAGAAATTCGGTGAGCGCCAAGAGCATGGCGTGGGCACCCACGAGTCCGAGGGCGAGTATGGAGATGCTCTTGACTCCGAAGCGGTCGATGAGGGGGCCGATCCCGAGGGCTAGAAATGCGCCAATCAGCCCCATGGAAGCAACGAGCCCGGACCACTGCTCGGGGGTGAACTGGAACAACTGGATCGCCGCGATGGGCATGAGGGCATCCCCGTAGCCGCTGATCAAGCCGTAAAAGAACAAGACTAAAAAAATGACGATGCTGCTTCGGGTCCAGAGCACGCCGTTGAGCGAGCGAATCACCGAAAGCAGGGAGCGGTCATTCTGGATGGAAGCCACGGACTTTCCGGATGTCCAGGGGAGGAAGCGTTCGCCGTCCCTTTCCCGAACGCCGAGAAACAGCAGGAACACGACAAACGAGACCCCTGCACCGAGGAGCGCCGTGGTGCCTAAGCCCACTGTCCCCAGCATGACGCCGCTGAGCGCCGCGGAGGCTGCCCAGCCCACGGCCTTGCCGCAGCTCATGAAGGCATTGATTCGGCCCTGCTCCGTTTCCGGGACAAGGTCGATGGCCATTCCGTCGACCGCTACATCCTGGGTGGCGGCGAAAATGTTGACGAAGACCGCAATGGCGGTGAGTAGCCCCATCTGGTTAACGGGGTCATCTACCCAGTTGAGTAGACAAAGGCTGAGGGCCATGCCCAACTGCGCGCCCAGTATCCAGGGTCGCCGGAGCCCCATGGCGGGATACTGATACCGGTCCATGAGGGGGCCGGTGAGCAGCTTGAAGACCCACGGCAAGATCACCAGTGCGAGATAGGAAGCGATTGCATAGGCGGACAGGCCCTGGCTGGCGAGCCAGGCCGGCATGGCAATTTGCAGGAGCCCCTTTGGAATTCCCTGGGCAAAATAAAGCAAAGTTGCGACGGCAAAGCGCGTGCGAGCACTTTGGGACATGGACTTGGCGAATGGACTCATAGGAGAACTATGACGCGAACGACTGCCTGAGTCAGCAGTTGCTTTTTTCGGAGTGCCTCCACGAGACGGTTCCCCGTGCACTGCCGATCCATAGGGCGTCCGAGAGGCGTTAAGTCGGGTGCCCCGAGCAGATCGTGCTCCCGTCAACTAGGCCTACTAGCGAAGCGAGGCCGTTCATTGTTAAGGGCACATATCGCCTCGCCCGCGCCTATCTCAAGCACTTGGGTCGAGCGCCTATGGCGCCGACGGCGCACAGGCTCAGGAGCAGCAGGAGGGCGAGCGGTGAAGTCTTCGTTGGGACGGCGGGAGCGCCGAAAGTCTCATTGCCGTTGTAGGCCCCGATATGCGGCGCCGATTCACCCGCGACAGAAAATCCGAAGAAGTCCTGCCCGGCGGCGATCGTGCTCCCATTGGATTTGGCCGTACTCCCCGGTAGCAGCTTATACATCTCGGGATCGTCGGCTCCCGGTAGCCGTAATAGAGGATCCGCGTAGCGCGCGCCGCTCGTGAGTTGAGGATCCACGTGAAGGTGAGGCTTCACCCGTTTTAGGGTAGGTCAGCCTGCGTCCTGGCCCGCATGCATGAGCCGTGTGCGGCGGTCGTAGTTGCCTAAGACGGCAGAAGTGAATCCAAAATCGGTAATGGCCAGAATCCGCAAGGGACATATTTTCGAGGTGTTGCGAGTCTGATGCATGATCCAGCGCGGGACGAAAGCGAGCTCGCCTCCTCGTATGGGTCTCCAATCCTCTCCCACCTGCACTTCCCCTTGCCCCTCTAGGACGAAGAAGAGGGATTCGTGTGCATGCTTGTGGCGCTCGTTGCGGCTGTCCGGGGCAATCTCAATGATCCTTGTGTCGATCGTCTGCGATTCTGGGAATTCTGCTCGCTGGACAGAGAAGTCGATCTCCAGGCGTTCGTTCTTGTTGCTGTAGTGATCTTCTCTCTGGGTATCGGTCGTCGAAGTAGTCCAACTTTCGGGAGCGACGTTGGTTCCGAGGGGCTGCCGCGATTGGGCGCGAACGATGAGGTCGAGGACCGGCTGAGGGATAGAATTCGTCATAGGTTTCTCCTGGCAGAGCAGTTCTTACAGCACCTGATCTGCCTTCTGGGGGTCCAATGCACGTCGGTACATCCAATCCCAAAAGACGGACCTCAAGGAGAGTGCCTTGAGCATGCCCCTGCGGAGTTGATGACGACTGGCCTCGTCGCGGGCGAGATCAGCCGAGATGGCCTGCAATGTCTCTTGGTGATGGTCGTCGACCGCGGTGTGCAGCGGAAAGAATACCGTGTCTCTTGCGCTGAGTTCAGGAATCGTTGCCACCGCCCGGGAGAAGGGCTTGTAGATGGTGCTGACGATGTTCTCTGTCCCCAGCCCGAGTGCGCCCACAGCCTCTGCCGGCGTTCCGCTCGACAGTAGGTTCATAAACATCTCCCGCCAGATGACAATTTGATCGAGTTCGGAATCGAGGTCCTGATCTTTAAGGCCCATCGCTTTGCAGAAACGTTTAAAGAGTTGGGGATGCGGCTGTCCGACAATCCACTCCGGTTCGATTCCAACTTCGCCCAGCTCGCTGAGTTCCTCGGTCTCGTAGATGCCAGATTCTTCGGTGAGATTCTCCATCAGGCCAGCGCGATGGCGTGGATCGCTGAGGCGAGAAATTACGGCGGTCAAGTAGCACGGAAAATCTTTGGAGTATCCGTGGTACTGCTGCCCAAAGTCGGCCAGTGCCCAGCGCATGTCTGGCAGTTCACCCAAACCCACCGCGTTTAGGTAGGGGTGGTTGACCGCACGATGTTGAAGCGATTGCGCGGCTAGTTCCGCCACGAACGCTCGAGGACTTTGTGCCGGTACGCGAGTGCGAGGGATCGATACATCGCGCAGGTTCACGTGCTCCGGGACGACTGCAACGGCGGTTCTATCGCCGGTTGCAAGCCCTGCGAAGCGATCGCTGGCAGGCGCGGAGAGAGAAGTCAGGTTCGAGTTCGGCATGGCAAATCCTTCTGGGGCGATTCGGTCCGATTTGGTTGGTCTAGTCGGATACGGGTCCCGCAGGAGGTCAGAGCCAAGGTCCGACCGGGTCCGGGACAAAACCCCTGGATTCGATTGCGCTGCCATTGGCTGTTCTCCTACTGCTCTCCCGACGTCATCGTTGGGAGGTTGAATAAGAGACGGGGTTTCGGGCCGATGGATATCGTTGGAGACGTGAAAAAATGATCGCGGGTCAACAATGCCAGGGCTGATGACGATCGCGGTCGCGCAAAGCGGGTCACAACGGGTCTTGGGTGACGCAATCGGCGGCGAGGCTGACTCGTCTCAGCTGAAAACGCAGCTTGTTTTCCTATTCCCCCTTCCCCCCGGGTGGCTTCAGTGGAAAGCGAGGTACGAAGGGCGACTTAAACCCAGGGTCGACAGTATCGAGAGTCGCCTCGATCAGAAGCCACGCGCCTCCTCGAGCTGCACCGAAAGCGTCGCGCCCGAGCCACTCCCAAAGGCGAGCGCATGAGCGCGCATTGGAAGTCGCTCTAGTTGCATCATGGCGGATAGGATTTTTAAGCGGATTTTTCCGCAACCGCGATATTCGGCGTTCAAACATGTAGGCTTAAAGGGGCGGTTTCGTGTCTGTTCGCAATGAATGTCACACCCCGTCGCCTAGCTCACCTCTTCACGCATTCTGGTTTAGCGTTCCTTATATAGAAGCACTCTGAGGAAAATGGGGGCTTATCAATTCAATGCGAGCCAACGCTTTAGCCCCAGGCGGGCGACTTGCTGACATGGTGGACGTCGGGATTCTTTTAGCAGGCCGCTGCGCTCTCGTGCTTTCACTCGCTGTCTGTACAACGTCCGCCTACGCCCAGACCTCCGCATCCGCGACTCGGGAGGCTGCTCTTCAGTATGTCCGGGGCACTACAGCGTCGAAGAGCCTCGCCATCACCGATGTCAGCGAACTCGTCGTCACTGACGAAACGCGCACGCAGCACGCCGGCGTCTCGCACGTCTACATACGGCAGGAGCTCGGCGGGATCGAGATCGCAAACCGAAGTGTCACCGTGAACCTTGACGCGAAAAATCTTGTCATAGGCACACGCGGTAGCCTCGTTCGAGACATAGTGTCCTCAGCCAAGGAGACGAGCCCCACGCTCAGTGCCTCGGATGCGATTGACCGAGCGGCGGCCCAGCTTGGCCTCGTCGCTACGGCTCCCCGGGTCGAACTCGAGTCGTCTACCGGTCCAACGCGAGCCTCACTCTTTCGTTTGGCTGGCGTATCGCTCGACGACATTCCGGTGAAACTCACCTACTACTCACTTCCCTCCGGCGCACTCGTGCTTGCCTGGGAGTTGGTCGTCAGGACACCGGACCGGAAGCATTGGTGGCAGGTCTGGGTAGACGCCACAACTGGCGCGATCACAGCCCAGGGCGACTGGATCGCGCGCGACTCGTATCGCGTCCTTGAGGTCCCCGTTGAGTCTCCCGACCACGGTGTACGCACCTTGGCGGTCGACCCCGCCGACGCGACGGCCTCGCCATTCGGCTGGCATGATACCAACGGCGTTGCAGGGGCAGAATTTACGATCACGAGGGGAAATAATGTTTTGGCTCAGGAGGACCAAAACGGCAACAACGGAACCGGCTTCGCGCCCGATGGCGGAGCCAGTCTCGCTTTCGACTACAGCCTCGATCTCGCGCAAGCGCCATCGGTGAATCTCGACGCCGGAATTACGAATCTCTTCTACTGGAACAACGTCATGCACGACGTCCTCTACCAGTACGGATTCGACGAGCAAAGCGGGAATTTTCAGTCCAACAATTACGGAGCCGGCGGAGTTGCCGGCGACAATGTTCTCGCAGATGCCCAGGACGGCTCGGATTTCGACAACGCCAATTTCGGCACGCCACCCGACGGCTCTCAGCCCCGGATGCAGATGTTTCTGTGGTCGGCACCAGCGACACAGCTGTTGGCGATCGGGGCCCCGTCGGCGGCGGAGGGTAGTTACACCTCTCTCGAGGCGTTGTTCGGCGGGAGCGTTCCGGCAAGTCCCGCCTCCGTCTCGGGAAGCATCGTCGTTGTCGACGATGGCAGCGGCGCAGCAAGTGAAGGCTGTGGCCCGCTGATCAATGGCCCTGCGATTAGTGGGAATGTCGCGCTCATTGACCGGGGGGCTTGCAACTTCACCGTCAAGGTCAAGAACGCACAGAATGTCGGAGCCTTGGCGGTCGTGATGGTGAACAACGTGCCGGGTTCTCCCATCACGATGGGGGGCACCGACGCGACGGTGACGATCCCGTCGGTGATGGTTAGCCAGACGGACGGGACAACGATCCGCACGGCCCTGCCCGCCGGCGCGACTCTCTCCAATCCGGGCCAGGGCCAAAATATAGATAGTGATTTCGACGCCGGGATCGTTGCCCATGAGTACTGCCATGGCCTGTCGAACCGACTCACGGGTGGCCCCGCCAACTCCAACTGTCTGTTTAACGATGAGCAACCCGGCGAGGGGTGGAGCGATTTCTGCGGCCTGTTCGTCACGGCAAAGCCCGGCGACGCGAGCACTGACGCTCGGCCTATCGGAACCTACGCCGCTGGGCAGAGCGTGAGTGGAAGTGGCATCCGGGTCCACCCCTACTCAACGGACCTCACAATCAATCCACACACCTACGACGACATCAAGACTGCTTCGATTCCGCATGGAGTTGGTTCCGTTTGGGCCGTTGCGCTCTGGGACATGTACTGGAATCTAGTGGACGCCTATGGATACGACGCGAATCTTTACACCGGGAGCGGGGGCAACAACCTGGCAATGCAGCTGGTAGTGGATGGATTGAAGTTACAGACCTGCAGCCCATCTTTCCTCGATGCTCGCGACGCCATCTTGCAAGCCGACGTCAACGCGAGTGCGGGCGCCAACGAGTGCCTGATCTGGCGGGCATTCGCGAAGAGAGGCATGGGCGTTGCCGCGAGCGCCGGAAGCTCGAACAGCGTCGTCGATGGGGTTGAGGATTTCACAGTCCCGTCGCAGTGCTTATGTGGGAACGGGGTCGTCGAGGGGAGCGAGGCTTGCGACGAGGGCGGCGAAACGGCGACCTGCAACGCCGACTGCAGCGTGCCCCTGTGCTCGAACGGAGTTGTCGAGTTGAACGCCGGCGAGCAATGCGACGATGCCAATGCGAACGACAACGACGATTGCACCAACGCCTGTGTCGCCGCCGTCTGCGGCGACACCACCCTCTGGAACCAGGGCGCCGGAAGCGAAGTCTGCGATGAGGGCGGCGAAACGGCGACCTGCAACGCCGACTGCAGCGTGCCCCTGTGCTCGAACGGAGTTGTCGAGTTGAACGCCGGTGAGCAGTGCGACGACGCCAACGCCAACGCCAACGACGATTGCACTAACGTCTGCGTCGCCGCCGTCTGCGGCGACAGCATCGTCTGGAACCAAGGCGCCGGAAGCGAAGCTTGCGATGAGGGCGGCGAAACGGCG
>DGPZ01000198.1:0-1779 GCA_002390675.1 Deltaproteobacteria bacterium UBA4427 | reverse complement strand
GTTGTCGAGTTGAACGCCGGTGAGGAATGCGACGACGGCGGTTTGGACCAGGGCGACGGTTGCTCCGCTACCTGTCAGTTCGAAGTGATCCAGGTCCCGTCGCTAACTACGCCGCTCCTTGGACTCCTCGTGGGAGCCTTGCTCGCGGGTGGAGGCTGGCTGGCGCGCGCGCGCGCAGCGAGTCGGTGGGAAAGAGCGAGCTAACAGGTATATCGCCTGGGCAGTGGTGCTGGAGCTGCTTGGAATAGGCTCAACCGCTCCGAGAATGACTCGTCGACGTTGCAGTGGCTCCAGCGCTTCGAGGGCACCTCGTTGTCGTAGAGGTGCAGTAGCGATTCCGGGTGTGGTTTTTGGGGGACGGTTGATGGGGTGATTTGCGGGTCGTCTACGCAGCTGATGCATTGAATTCGCGCGGAGAGACCCCGAAAACCGATCGCTTCGACGGCCAAGACTTCAGCTAGGCACTCGGCGCGTCGATGCAGACACCGTGGAACACGCTCGATGGAGTTGGGGCCGATCGCAATCGAGTAGACAGGCTCTACGGAGGGTCGACGCCGCGATTACATCGCTCTCATAGTCGTGGTTCGAGCGGAGGGCCGCCTTGGCGTTTTCGGGCGCTCCGATGCTTGGTGGGGGCCGAATCGGACGCTCAGGGTGTACGAAACTAACCAGAATCTAATGGAATGGATAATTTCGTGATTGCAATCACATTCGTATAGGTCGTTTGTCTCGATGACACAGCAGGTCGCACCGGAACGCGCACCGGTCCAGCCGTATTCGCCGGCGGGTTCCGACAAGGATCGGGTCGGATCATTCTTCAGTGAGCACGCCTAATTAAGGGCAAAAAAGCAGAGAACTAGCAACGATGATGTTAGAACGTTCAATTCTCACTCCGAAGATCGCCGCCTGGACGGTGCCGCTCTTGTTGGCAGCGCTGCTCGTCTTCCCCGCTTCGGCGCGGGAGCAGAGTTCCCTTGGCGATCTCTCAGTCGATGCAGGCCGAGTGCCGGACGGCTACCCGGCTTCCTGGTACGACGAGGTGGATACGTCCACCTGGGGCATCATAGGCGTCCAGGCGAACTCATGCGCCGATGGTTCGTCGGACAATGACAACGCGCCGGTGCAGGCCGCTATCGACTCTGCGCCGGTCCGTAGCATCATACTTCTAGAGCCGAACCCATCAGGGGGAAACTGCGTATTCAACCTGAACAGCCGGCTCCACATCCGGAAAAGCTCCATAGTCCTGCGCGGGTCTGGCGTGAGCCGAACGACTCTCAAGTACCATGGAGTGGACAGCAGTCCATCGGTCCTGATCGGCTGGAATAACTTCCGACCGGATCGTCAATCCTCCCGCCCGTGGACCTCGGGCTATTCCAAGGGTACGCGCACCGTCACGCTGGGCTCGACCGAAGGGCTGGCCCCTGGGAGCTTCTTGCTCTTTACTGCTGACTATCCAGCAGAGGTCGGCGACACATCTAGATTCCCCGCGTGGGCGTTTAGTGGGTTCAGCTACCTTGCCAGCATAACAAGCATCAGCGGACTACAGGTCACATTGGATCGCCCGTTGCCCGCTGACTACAACACTGGCAATCAGCGCGCCCACGTCTGGAACGATAGGCTCACCAACATCGGCCTTGAGGACTTCCGCTTAGTAGACTCGAATCCCGAAGTGTTCCCTCAGGGTGCGGGACTGTTCTTTGAAGGGACCATGCATTCGTGGGTTACTGGCGTACTGTTCGAGGAACATAACGCCAAGTTCATAAGCATCGGGTGGTCGTA
>DGPZ01000029.1 GCA_002390675.1 Deltaproteobacteria bacterium UBA4427 | reverse complement strand
TCCTTCGAGAACGTTCATATGGACACCAAGCCGGCCAACGGTGTGAGCGTGCCAATTCTGATCGGCGGCAGCTCCGACTTTGCAGCGCGACGCGCGGGGCGACTCGGGGATGGTTGGTATCCCTACGTCATTTCTCCCGAAGANNGCCACCCTCGGACAAGCGGCGCGCGATGCGAACCGAGATCCCGAGCAAGTCGAACTCAGCATCTGGCCCGCGAGTTACGACTTTACGAAGACCTTTGATGCGGGCTTCGTGAAAGCCTATGCGGACCTCGGTGCCGAGCGCCTGGTCATTAGCCAAGTTGAGGCGGGAACGACCGACATCGGTGCACAACGTGACTTCATTCGTCGATATCAGGACGAAGTTCTCTCGAAGCTGTAGCGTACGGCCCCATCTATCAGCTGACCAGATTAGTCGGCGAGCGCCGGTGCGGCGGACTCGATGACCGTACCCTCGAAGAAACGGGGATTCGATTCGGTCCACATGGTCGCGGCGTTCACGAAAGTGAAGTCGCGGAAATCCGCTTCCGTGAGCAGGCCCGCCTCGACGAGTTCCCAAGCTTCCTCGACCGTCTCGGACATATCCGTCACATCCCAGTGGCCTATGTCCGAACTAAAGATCGCTCGCATTTGCGCGCCAAGAGGGTTGATGTCGCGATTGAAGCCGACCGCGTTCATCGGATCATCCGCCTCGCACCCGAACCGGAAATTACGTTCAAAGATCGTCTTCAGATCTTCCGCGCACTCGATTCCCGTACCCGCGAAGTCATCCTGAAAAAGGCCGGGGCCCGAAAGGTGCCCGAGCCCTTCCTCAAGTTCATCCAGATGCTTCTTGAAGCGCTCGGACCCGTGACTCTCAAAGAGCGCTCGCAGCTGCGATCGGTCGATGCGGTCGGGATCGTAGGTATGAATCCCACCCAAGCCGCGCTTTTCGAAATGGCCGATCAAATCGGAATAGAGGTTCGCAGCCCAGGCCACACCCCCTTCAAGAAAGGCACATCGAAGCTCGGGGAATCGCTGCGGGACGCCGTGCATCACCATAGTGCGGCACGTCGCTTCGCCGGCCTGCGCAAAATTGCCAATATGGTTGTAGACGTAATTGGTCTGAGACATCCGACTTCCGAAACCCATCGCGCTCGAATGAAAAGTCGGAGCGACGCCTAACTCGACACATTTCGCCCAAACCGGATCGTAGTCATAAGGGCTCTCTGGACCAAAGGCATCTACCCATCGCGCGCCGCGCGACGCATCAGGATCCTTCGTGAGCGGGCGATACACCAGGCCATTTAACAGAACCGTCTTCAGGCCAAGCTCTCCGACGCAATATTCGAGTTCATCCAGCGCTTCGCCCGGGTCGTACATGGGAATCATTGCGACCGGCGTGAGGCGATCCGAGTACGGCGCAAACATCTCTGCGGCGCAGCGGTTAAACGCGCGAATCGATGCACGCCTAAGATCTGTTTGGTCGAGGCTCATCCCGGTCAGCCCCATCGTCGGATAGAGCACCGCATAGTCGATGCCGAACTCGTCGAGGCGGTCGTAAAGAAGTCCCGGCAACATACCTGTGGCTCGGTCGAGCGAATTTTCTGCAGGATAGGGCCACCATGTCAACTTGAACGCACCCATCGCGCGGCGCTCATCGATCGACAGTGATTCGAGCCGCCGCCCAGCTTCGACGACCTGGTCGAATTCCTCCGCGAGCTTCCGTCCGCCTTCTTCAACAAGAAAATCTCGGACCGCAGGGAGGAACTCGATGATATGTCCGTCGGCATCGATCACGGGATGATCCAGCCGAGAGCGAATCTCCTGTGACGACGCGTGAGGGAGCGAGTGTGACGACATGAGTTCTCCATTTATTTGGCACCACTAATACTGCGAAACGCTAACGCGACAGGCCACGGGGCGCCCCTCTACAGGTGCCCAATATCCGTCGCCGAGCTGCTAGCGTCGAATCGACTATTCATGTCACGCCCCATAACGGGGCATTACCCATCACCACGAGCGTCCCCCGCACCTACCCAGTTATAGAGGATCCGCATGAAAGCTGTCGTCTACCACGGTCAAGAAGATTTCCGAGTCGATCACGTCGAGGATCCGAAAATTCTCGAACCCACGGATGCCATAGTGCGAACAGTCCGCACCGCAATTTGCGGCTCTGACCTCCATATGTGGCACGCGCCAACAATGGAGATCCAAGGCTTCACGGTCGGCCATGAAGTCCTCGGAGTGGTTGAAGATGTCGGTGCCGATGTGAGGCATATCAAGAAGGGGGACCGTGTTCTCGTATCGTGCACGACGGGCTGTGGGCATTGCCAGATGTGCCAGCACGACGCCTGGGGCGCATGCGAAAAGACGACGGCTCACGGCATGTGGACGAACATCTTCGGCAATCCGATTCTTCCGGGCGGGCAAGCGGAAGGACTTCGCGTTCCTTACGCCGATACGAATCTCTATTGCGTCCCCGAAGCGATCGAAGACGAACGCGCCCTCTTCCTCTCCGACATCCTTCCCACCGGATTCATGGGCGCGGACCTCGCGGAGATCCAAATCGGCGATGTCGTCGTCATCTACGGGTCCGGTCCCGTCGGCGTATTCGCTCAGCGTTCCGCCGTGTTATTCGGAGCCTCGGCCGTTATCGCGGTCGATCTGGATGACGGTCGGCTCGCAAAAGCAGCCGCACGCGGCTGCGTGACAGTCAATCCGACAAAGCAGGATCTCTCGGAGGTCGTTGCGGGGCTCACGAACGGGCGAGGCGCCGACTCCGCGATCGAAGCCGTTGGCAGCGCGCCCCTCGTCACCGAATGCATCAATATCGTGCGCCCCGGCGGCCACGTCTCCGTGATCGGCGTCATTACAGACGACCCTGTTCCGATTTCGATCATGCACGGGATCATGGGCAAGAACATTACGTTCCGCGCAGGAATGGTCGAACCGCAGAAGTACATTCCGCGGTTACTCCCCATGATAGAGCAGGGCAAACTCGATCCGAGCGAGATCATCACGCACCGCATGCCTCTCGACAAAGCGGCGGACGGGTACCGCACCTTCGCCAACCACGACGAAGACGTGCTGAAAGTAGTGCTCGAGCCCTAACGCGTTCTCACCCCATGCAACTGGGAAAAGGGCAGGGGCGACGACGGAGAAAGAGCGAGCAACTAAGGCGCAGCTTTCCTAAAAGTCGAGCGCGCCTAATAGCCGTCGAGCGCGCCGAAGCTCGTCGGCGGGGGCGCCGCGTCCTCTATCGCTCTATGCCTTGCCGCGATCGCCGCCGGATGGACCTCGTCGGTATAGATCCAGAAACGATTATCCTGGAGCGCCGC
The DNA here is from genome assembly GCA_002390675.1 of Deltaproteobacteria bacterium UBA4427. Classification (GTDB taxonomy): domain Bacteria; phylum Myxococcota_A; class UBA9160; order UBA9160; family UBA4427; genus UBA4427. The sequence goes on along the minus strand of DGPZ01000029.1, from coordinate 3,328 downwards.
AAGCACACAGTCCGCGACGTGATCCGAAGTCGTGCCGCGATCAAAAACCTCTTGAACCGCCTTATGAATCGCTTCGATCGCCTCCGCAGGAATCGCGTCAGCCCCAGGGTTCTGCAATCCCTCCGGACGGTTCCTATCTCCGGAGGGGAAGTTCGTCGAGACAAGGCCAGGGCATAGGCAATGCGACGTCACCTTCGATCCCGCCTCGTGAAGCTCCCGAAAGAGCACCTCGGCGATTGAGGCGACGGCGTGCTTCGTTGCGTGATAGGGCCCCGCTTGTGGGGAACTAATGAGGCCCGCAATCGATGAAGTGATCACAACATGCCCCGCGTCACGCTCTTTCATCTCCGCCAAAAAGACGCGCAGGCCGTGAATCACACCCCAAAGATTCACGCCGATTCCCCATGACCAATCTTCGGTCGTCAGCGTCTCAAGGGGACCTCCTCCTCCGGAGACACCCGCGTTCAAGCAGACCACGTGTGCCGGGCCCATTTCGTCGCGCACCCGTGACGCGAGCGTATCCATCTGCGCCGCGTCACTCACATCCGTGACGATTTCGAGCACTTCGGCGCCCGTCTCACGCAGCGCCTTCGCCGCCTTCGCCAAAGCCGCAGGCTCGACATCTGACAGTGCTAGGCGCATCCCTTTTCCGGCGAAGCGATGGGACATTGAAAGACCGATGCCACTCGCTGCGCCGGTAATCACGGCGACGCGGCCGTCGAGTGAGAGACTCAAGAGAGCGAGGCCAGCTTCACAAGCTTCGTCTTCACACGCTGGGGCGTCTGCGTCGGAAAGATGTAGCGCCAATAGATCTGGCCAGTGCTTCGGCCTTCGGTGTCCAACCAATTCGGAACGCCGGGATCTTCGTGCGCGACGACCATTTTGAAGCTGCCGTCTTTTTCGTATTCGATCTGATTCCGGTTGAGCGAGATCTGGCGGTTTACGAAGTCGTAGCTCTGCATGAACTGATTCCAAAGAACCACGTTCGCGAATCGACACCCTGGGAAGCGTCCCCTGATGATGAGCGCTTCATCCGGTTCGAGTTCATAGCGCGCTGACGCATACCAGGCGTGCGCATTTCCGTAGGCTGTGTCGCCCGTGGCGGATGCAAATTGGCCCGGCGCCGCAAATTCGTTCGGCTCGAGCGAGACCCATCCCAGTTTCTTTGCCATCTCCGGCGAAGTCTTATTGAAGGTAATCGCCGAATGCTCACGCACGTAGTTCGCGACCCATTCGAGATGCTTCGCAGTTTCCTCGTCCCCGCCGTAGGGCGTGAGCGGATCTGGATCGATCACCTCCAGGTTGATCGGTACAACACGTCCCGGGACCGACGCAATATTCTGTCGTGACTCATGATAGTGGCGTGTCGTGATCTGGCCCGAACCCGGCTTGAGCTCTAGCCAGTTGCCTGAGGCCGGCTTATCGCGACTCACTATGATCTCGTAACTCCCGTCGCCATTCACTTCCATATCGAGGTCGCTAAGAGCGGCAGAGGAGCCCCGTGCCGCGTGCCCTTCTTGACTCCCCTGCTCGATGGTGAACGAGGTAAATACGGCTGCCGCCAGATTGCCCGTGATCCGATAGGACTTGTTGTCTTGGATCGGCGCAAAGAAATAGACGGAGTCCGGATTACAGCCGAGTAGTTTTCGCGTCGGCGTCACATAAGGTCGGAAGACCGGCCGATGCGGCTTGGCCTCAAGCCAAAAGTCGAGGCCCGTGTAGAGAATATGTGCGAGAGAGCGCTCCGCTTCGGCAAGTTCTTCTGTCGTGAAGCCACTCTCGGCCGTCAGCAATTTATCTTCCACGCCTCGGATTGCCTCAAGCAAACCACGCATTGCGGCACGCGACTTCGACGTCGCTTCACCCGGTTCGTGGTGCCCTGCCGCAGCGGTACCCGCCGCCAAGCTTCCCGTCACCGCACTTAGGCCTCCTGCCATACCTCCAGCAATGCCCACAGTCTTCATGAATTCTCGTCGATCCATTGCTGCTCTCTCCTCCAGAGGCGGAAGGTGAACCGTGATTGCGTTCGACCTCTTCCCCTTATACATCCTACGATGGACAGCCCAAAGCAGGAATGCAAGTCGTCATTTCTCGGCACTGGCGTAGGCCTTATGCGGCTGCTTGGAAAACCGGACTCACTCGGCTGCGAAATCCTGATGGGAATTTTCGACATGGCCCTGAATGAAAAACGTTCGCGAGAATAGACTCCCCAAACAATTTCGGCGGCAGGCAGCGCGAGCTTATTCAAGACACCGGCGCCCGCTTTCCGTCGAACTCTAACGCCATCGGAGTCTGGCAATCGAGGGCGCCAGCCGGTTGCCCGGTTTTCTCGATCGACGAGACTCGCGCCAATGCAAAACGACGCGAAAACCACCGAATCCGCACGTCCGACCGCGATTATCACGGGCGCTTCTTCGGGCATCGGTGAAGCCGCCTCGCGCGCGCTGGCCCGCGCCGGATATGACCTAGCGCTGATTGCTCGTCGACGAGATCTCCTCGACCTCTGCGCTAAACAAGTCGAGGAAATCGGCACGAACGCGTACCCGATCGTGGCCGACCTAGCGGACGAGATGCAGACCGACGAAGCCGTACGTGAGGCTTGCGCCTCTCTCGGTCGCGTCGATCTTCTCGTGAACAATGCGGGCTATTCGCCGGGCGCTGCGATCGAGCAGTTCAGCAGGCAGCAGATGCGGCACATCTTCGACGTCAACCTGCTTTCCGCCCTGCAGTTGATCGGTTCCGTCACGCCGATCATGCGCAAGCAAGGTGGCGGTCGCATCGTCAATATCGGGTCCGTGGCCGGCATGATTCCCGCGCCACTCGCAATTCCCTACGCGGCCTCGAAGGTCGGATTTCATGCTGCGACAGATGCACTGCGAATCGAACTCGCCCCCTTCGGCATCAAGCTTTCGCTCGTCATACCCGGCTTCGTCGACACCGCCGTCTTCGACAACGCACGGGAGGGTGCGAAGCATCTGCGCGAAGACGAGTCAAATCCCTACCGCCAAGTGATGTTCGACCTCGACGAACTCGCCAAAAAGAACCTGGAGAATCCGATTTCGCCGGATCAGGTGGCCGAAGTAATTTTGCACGCGGCGACCGCTCGGCGGCCGAAAGAGCGATACTACACGCCTTTCTCAGCCGGTCTGCAGGCCTGGTTCATGCATCTACTGCCGGCCCGCATGAAGGACGCCGTCCTAAAACGCGTCTACGGGACCAAGGCATACCAAGACGACTCCCAGAGGGCACTCGCTCCTAAGAGTCTGTACTCATAGCCCTCGGCGCTAGTCGCTAGTTGCGATATGGCTCTGGCGTAACATCGAAGCGT
>DGPZ01000149.1:210-5746 GCA_002390675.1 Deltaproteobacteria bacterium UBA4427 | reverse complement strand
TGGGAGAAGGGCCCTGAAGCCTATTTCGGGGTCACTACGAGCGGTTTCCCAAATCTCTTCATGCTCTACGGACCGAACACGAACGGCGGCAACTCGATTATATTGATGCTCGAATTTCAGATCGAATATATGTTGCGGCTTGTAGACGAGACAAAAGCTGCCGGAGTCGATTGGATAGATGTTCGGCGTGACGTCATGGACGAGTACAACACGGGTCTTCAAGAGGAACTCAACAGTGTCGAGGTCTGGCAGGTCGGGGCGAGTGACTATTACCGAACCGCCGCCGGCAAAATCGTGACACAGTGGCCTCATTGCTTCGCGGTCTACAAGGAACGGGTTGATGCCGACGATCTTTCGTCGTTTGAGACGGGGCTGTCTACGCGCTAGCGCGGGGCGGTGTACCAGATTGCTGAGGTGGCGGCGCGCTCTTGGAGCGTGGCGGGTTCGGGGGCTTTAATGCCAAGTGTCTTCGCGTCGTAGGTCGACATACGCGGCGTTGGGATTTCTAAAACGCGCGCGTAGTAGAAGGCATTGTGTTCTGGAATGAAGTCAGGGTCTGTCCAGACCGCTTCGAGGTGTGTGGCGCCGATCGTATTCGCATAGCTCGCATTCGGCACATCGACGGTATTCCCAACGGAGGTAAAGAGGCCGGTCTCGGAATCGCGGCTTCGTCCGTCGGATGCCGCCACGTCATAGACTTGTTCGGTGCTCTTCCCTGTCGCATCCACCCATCCCTTAATGATCTGAAGGCGGTCGAGGTTCCCGCTGCTCGGATCCTTGTCGGCCCAGAGGATGAAGCGCGGAGCGGCATTAGGTGCCATCGCGACGGAGTCGGTCCTCGCCGGGAGGTCTCCGCCCATGGCTACGCCACGTTGATAGGCCGCACGGATGGGGTTCGCACTCGCTAGGATTTCACGATCGTAGTCCCAGCCACCAAAGAAGCGTACCGAGATCCGCGGTCCCGAGGTGGCGAATGTCTCGCGACGCTGCATCGCGTTAAATAGCGACTCGCGAGTATTCTCTTCGGCCCAAATGCCTGCCAAGCCGCCGCCGCCCCATGTCGCGCCCGGAGTTTGCGAAGCGGGGATAAGAAGCGCTTCGCCCGAACGAATTCCGGCGCTTCCGTCGAGGGTGGGGAGCTTTCCGTGGTGCTTGTCCTCTTCGACAGGCGAGCTGGCATTGTGGCTGTCCGTACTACCGATCACGCCGAAGACATACGGATTCCAGCCGTCCTTCATGGCGAGCTCGAGGCCCGCGCGGAGTCCGTCTCGTGAGTATGAGCCCGGTGCTCCGGAAGTGATGCCGCGATACTCCGGGAAGTCGATGATCTCGAAGTCGGCGAAGGGGTCGTTAGGAGAGAGCTTAGGGTGCGTTTCGGAAGACCCCTTCACTTGGTAGATCTCACTGATGGGTTCGATGCGCCGCCGCCGCAGGGCCTCCGCTTCCGTCCATTCCATATCTTCGCGCGACTCTCGTGGATATATTCGTCCGCTGCTTTCGTTCATGTTATGCGGAATCGCGATTACCGGTTGGTCTGCATTGTTCTGCTCTTCAAGAGCTAGCCACAAGTCTTTGGCACGATTGGAGTCGAGTGAACTGAAGGGGCGCTCGGGTGCTCGTTCGCTGCCGTACACGACGTTACGATGAATGCCGACGCTGCTCCATTCGTATCCTATGAACGCCGTGAAGACGCCGGGATCGTTGTGGCGGTCAGCGGAGGCGACCGTTTCCTCCCAGGCGGCGCGGCTTGCTTCAGGGTTAGCGCCGGCGGCGCCAAACGAACCCGAGGAGATCAAGGCGACGCTATCTGTCCAGAACTGCGTCATCTCAATTCGATTGCCCTGGGTCAGAACCTCGCGGAGCGAATTGCGAACGCTGGGTATAGTGTCGGGCGCCGCTGCACGCGCGGTCCCAAGAAATTCTGCGTGATCCGTGACGGCGAGGAAGTCGAGGGGCCTCGAAAGTCGGATTGGGTATCCCGCACCATGCGCAATCGTTCCGCCCTTCGCGAAGTGATAGGCGTCGTCCGGAAGCGCGCGCACTCCGAAGATAAAGGCGTCCGTCGAGAAACTCGTATGGACGTGCAAGTCCCCGAAGAATGCAGACTTGTCCGCGTTCGCGGGGGCGCGACGGCCGGGGGGGGCGGGCGGCGCAGTCGCCGCATCAAAGACCGGCTCTAAGCCGGGGTCGTCGACTTGGCCGAGACCGGGAATCAATATGAAGATCGTGGCGAGGAGGGCAACGACCAGGAGTAGGGCGAGCGCGATTTTAAGAAGGCGACTAAGCATGGCGAGAGAGTGCCGCAGATTTAGGGTCTACGGCCACGGGCAGTTCTCAGCCTTTTGAATAGTCTAGTAACGCCTTGCTGCGCCCCCTTCTGGGGGCGCCGCAGGCAGACTCTCTACGTGATGTTCATCAAGTTGTCGCGCTGTCCCATGGCGACTTCTGCGCAGTATCCGAAGTCGACGGGCAGGTTCACGCCGGAGACGAAACATGCGAGGTCACTGCCCATCATGACGAGGGCGCGGCCCATTTCTTCGGACTCGGCGAAGCGACCGTTCGAAGGGAAGAAGGGCGTGATGGCGGCCTCCGGAATTTCCTTCGTGAGCTTGGCCATGAAATCACTCTGAGTCGGCGAGGGGCTGATGCAGTTGATTCGGACGCCGGCCTTCGCGAGTTCACCGGCGAGGGTCTGGGTGTAGACGATGATACATTGCTTCGAGAAGCCGTATGGATCCGCCTTGAGGTCGGGCTGGCCCTCGAGATAGCTTTGTGAATCTTCGAAGGTCTCAAGCGAAAGAAACGCGCGCACCGTATCGAGGTTGCTCTTGTATGCCATGCCCGCCGTCGACGCGATGGACACGATTGCGCCGCCCTCCTGGATTCTCGGGATGAGCGTGTCTGTTAGGTGACGGAGACCAACGAAGTTGATGAGCACCGTATCGAGCGCCGAGGCAGGGGGATGTGGCACGCCCGCGCAGTTGAGGAGGATGTCGATTTTGGCGGGAAGCTTCTCGATGGCCGCATTAATCGACGCTTTATTCTTCATATCCGTCTTGATCGACTGCGTAACAGGCGCGGAGACGTCTCCAATATCCAGCGCATGTACTTCGGCGCCGAGATCGGCGAGTAAGTAGGCGGCGGCAGAGCCCATTCCTGAGGCGGCGCCTGTCATGACAACCGTCTTTCCTTCGTATCCGAGTGCATCCTTCATTTTAGTCTCCTTGCTGATCTCGATCTCGGGTTTGCCCCGGTTCTGTCCAGCGTCGATTCGTCTTTTGGGTCGGTTAGAGAGCTTAGCGATCTCAACTCGATTGGGGCCGGTGATTTTGAGCGGGCAATGAGGCCTGGATGCCCCCCCCCCGCCGACGCTCAGGTCGATATCCGCATCCATATCCATGGCGCGGCCAAGCTGTTCCCTACCCGTCGCGCCCGCACGCGCTCGAGGCGATGGGCTAGGGCGCCGTTAGTCCGTATTCGATCTCGCCATTTGCTTTGACGTCATAAATTTCGTATCCCGTTTCGACTCGGGGCGCGTCTCCGCCTAGGGCTACCGCAAGTTTGTTGGTTGCGTTGCGCATCATGTCGAGGACAAGTTCGACGCAGGCGCCTGGGTCGAAGTTTTCTCGAAGTGTGCTTGCCACAGCGGACTCGAATCGTGCCGGACTCGCGAGGAAGCCGTCCGCGAATGCGAGCGCTGCCTTTTGGGCGTCGCTGAAATCATGCGCATCATAGTTCTCGACCGCGTCGAACATTTCATCGCCGGCCCCTGCCTCCATAGCGGAGTAGCTGCGGACCGATTGGCAAACGCGACATGCATGTCGTCGGGCGCCCAGGAGCCGGACGAGCTCGGTCACGACGGGGTCGATTTCTTGTAGTGCTGGGACCCTTCGAATGACGTCATCGATCACGGCGGCCAGCTCTGGCGCCTGTTCTTGTGGGCCCTGTGACCAGTCGCTTGGGCCAAAGAGAATGTCTAGCGCTGCGCGTGATCGCGGCACCAAGTCGGCCGCGTAGATGGCCTGGGCGACGACGACGGCATCGCCTTGAAGCGCGGCAAAGTAGGCTTCGCGCTGATCCGCTTGAGTGCTCGCAACGTTAAACGCAAATTGCTCGGCGAGATGGAGCGTCGCTCTATCCTCTAGTTCGAGATCATCTGCCTTCCGCCACCGCGCAACGTAATCCTTTGTCCATGGACTCGCGCCGAGCTGAGAGGGGCGCTCAAGGGTCGGGAGGCCGTGTTGGAGTGCAACTGCTTGGGAGGCAAGGTCGAAGAGGTCTACCCGATTACAAGCCTGCACAGATTGCCACGCGCCGGCATCGAGTCTTGCCAGCAAGGAGGCGTGCTCCGGTGCGTGAGTTTCGAGGGCGTCTCGCCCAGATGTTGTGGTCATGCTCAATTCCTCGTAACGCGGGGCTCAGCGTGTCTGCAGCAAGGGGCGTCGGCACCTGCGGGTCTGCGCGCGGCTTCGGCGACCCGATTCTTGCTCTAGACCGCTTGCGCGGGATCGAGCAATTCGCGGAGTTGTCGCTTCAGAAACTTGCCGCTCGCATTTCGCGGGAGAGGCTCGGTCTGGAACCAGATATACCGGGGTGACTTGAAAGCTGCGATGCGCTCCGCCAAAAAAGATCGGAGTTCGTCGGCGGTGAGCTTGGCGTCGGCTGTCAGAAAGATGGCCACGCCAACTTCTTCTCCGAGCCGATCGTCAGGCACGCCAAACACCGAACACTCAGCGACCGCCGCGTGCTCAAAAATCGAGGCCTCGACCTCGGCGCAGAAGATGTTCTCGCCGCCGCGCAAGACCATGTCCTTGGCTCGGTCGACTATGAATACGAAGCCGTCTTCATCGAGGAGCGCGATATCCCCGGTTCGTAGCCAGCCGTCTTCGATTGATTCGGCCGTCGCATCCGGTCGGTTCAGATAGCCCTTGATGACCTGCGCCCCGCGAACGCAAAGCTCACCTCGCTCGCCAGAGGGAAGTTCCTTGCCGTCGGAGTCGACGATGCGGGCTTCGTAACAAGGCATCGGCGGTCCAGCACTCGCGGGTTTGTCGACGAAAAAGTCCGAGCCGATAGACGTGATGATCCCGCAGGTTTCGGTCATGCCGTAGCCGGTCCCGGGTCGTGCAGTTTCGACCGTGTTCTCAATTTTCTGAACGAGATCCGGTTGGAGTTGCGCCCCGCCTCCGCCTAACGAGGTGAGAGACGAAGTGTCGCGTGTATCGAAGTCCGGATGAGTGATGAGTTCGCGGGCCATGACGGGAACGCCGCTCATGACGGTGATGCGCTCGGTTTCGATGAGCCGGAGGGCTTCTGCTGCTTCCCATTTGTACATGTGGACCAGTTTGCCGCCGGCGAGCGTCATGGTGTGCGCGACGCAGTTGTTTGCGGTGACGTGGAAAAGTGGAGTGATGACGAGGGACGCGGGGCTGTGGGAGGGGGTGCTCGGCATGGTTTCGGGGGCAGGACCCTTGGCAGCCGTAATGGCCATACCCTGAACCGCGTTCGCAAATGCGAGGCTCATGATGTTATTCAC
>DGPZ01000149.1:0-183 GCA_002390675.1 Deltaproteobacteria bacterium UBA4427 | reverse complement strand
TGGGCGCCCTTCGGCTTTCCTGTTGTGCCGGAGGTATAGAAGATGCAGGCGTCGGCGTCGGGATCGATTTCGATCTCCGGAAGCGTGGTATCTCCATTAACCAGTTCGGAAAATGGCGTCACGCCTTCGCGCGGTTCAGGCAAACGCACGCCGACGAGGATTCGTTCGCCTAACGCTTCTTGA
>DGPZ01000159.1 GCA_002390675.1 Deltaproteobacteria bacterium UBA4427 | reverse complement strand
GCACGATCGAGCGCCTGCTTCAGGATCTCGGGAAGCAGCGGATCCTCTTCCAGCGGGCTTCCGTCCGGGTTCTTCGGCTGATGATCGCCGAGCAGCTTCTCGTCGAGGTCTTCCGTCTCATCTCGAAAATCGTTCGCGATTTCCTCGATGTCATCCGCGCAGAGGTTTTCCGAATACAGGCCTTGCCAGGCGATGGCCAGCGGCGTGGGCCCACCGGTGCGCCAAGCGGACAACAGAGACCGCTCCTCTTCATCAGTCGGCGGACGCAGGAGAACGAAAATGCCCTCCTCGTCCCTGTAGTAGTGACTCATCAAGCCGCTGTAGTCGGCGCCGAGCTGGCGATGGATGATCGCATTGATGACGGCGTCCGTTGCGAGATGTCGCTCGGGCGTGATCGGCTTCCGGGTCATCGTATGCCGGAGCAGGATGTGCAGGAACTCATGGATGATCAGCGCCTTAACGTGCTTTTCCTGAGCGCATTCTTTGGCGACGAAGCCGAGGTTCACTTTCAGGACAGGCGCGTCCGTACAAGTGACGGCAAGCGTCGGCACTTCCGAAGTGAACTCGATTTCGAGCACTTTCAAGACGGCCCGGACCGCGAGCGGATTCTCATCAATCAGCTCGAGATAGATGGCTCGGAACTCATGCTCGGTCATGCGTAGAACTCCTCAACTTCGTAGAGATTGAGCCGCCGCAAAAGACTCGCGCGCGTCCAGATGACAGGTCGTGATGGATCGAAGATCGAGCGGGTCGATAGCCCGAGCACGAGTGCTCGCTCGAGCACAGCTTCGGGCGCGAGGGTGTCGACCCGGTCGGGTGATATCTCCTTCGACACAGAACAGACGCAACGCTGAAGAACCGGTAGATGCCGAACCCTCGCCGCCTCGGGCGAGGCGTAACCGAGCGCTTCCATCACTCCGCGCACATAGGGAACCGGATCGGCATCTCCAAAATCGAGCGCAATCGACCGCACGAGCGGACACGAGACGTGATTCGCACCGTCACCGAGAATCGACGCTTGAAGCGTGAGCTCCCGGCTTCGACTCATCGGCGCGCCGCTATTGCACTCGAGCGTCGGACCGAAACGCCGCGCGGCCTCCCACGGCGGAGCTCCCGCGAGTTCTATTCGCCCGCCGATCGCATAACTCTCCGAATGAATGGCGATCATGCCGCGCCCTCCTCGAGCGAGGCGACGGCCTCGGAAGTCCGGGCCGTGAGGGCTCGCCCGGCCGCGCGCACGCAACGGTCGAACTCCGCCTCGAACTTCTTAGGATCGTCGAGTAAGACGTTCTCGACGAGACACCAGTAGAAGAGCTGGCGCGCGCGCGCGGCCCGAGTGCCCCGCAATCCGCCGATGACCTGGCCGAGACGCGAATGCTCCGGGTGGCGCGTGTTGCTTTGGTGCGTGCGCTCCGACCATCTAATTGTCCCGTCGACGGACAGGAGCCCTTCGGCCACGCGTCCGAGATCGGCGACCGCCTCGCTCCCGATCGGAAGCGCGCCCTGAACTGCCGCCGGAAAGGTCGCCAGGGCAAAGGCCGCCCTGCGTTCTCTCGACTCGTTGGCGAGCAGCTGTTCGATGGCCAGCGTTCCCGTATCGGAATCGGGACATACTTCGACTAGCAGGTCGAGCTTGCGATCGAGTTGAGCCTCGAGATGGAAACGATGAACCCACTGCGCCGAATCTTCAAGGAACGAACATCCCCATGCCACTGTGTGAGCCGCGCGGAGCTTCTCCTCCGGCACCCGATCATCCCACGCGATCTGCGGAAGGCTAACGTTCAGGATGTCGCGAAAGACTTTCTCTTCGACCCCGCCGTGCACGATGCTCGCCGCGAGCAGCGAGCGCGAAAGGAGCCGAGATCGTCGGGGAGAAATTCGGATGCCCCCGTCCCTCAGAGCAGACGTTGCCGCGCAGGCGTATTCGACGATGCCGTCGGGACAACGCGGCAGCTCCTCGAGGAAGCGCTCGCGCCAGCCGGCGACCTTCTTCGCAAGCTCGCCCCCGTCGTTTGCGACGACGCCTTCGCTTGACGGATCCGCTATGCGCTTCTGGTCTTTACGCGAAAGCGAAGACCAGTCGCCCACCTCGAGCAGAATCGAAAAGCGATCCGCGAGCGCCGCATCGAGCGGATCCGAGCCCGTGTAGTCGTCGCCCGATCCCTGGTCGGAGCTCGCCGGGTTCATCGCCGCCCAGCGATAGCGAAGCTTCGGGAGCGCGATGCCCTGAACGCGGCGCTCGTGCACCAGCGAGAAGAACCGGTTCTGATGCTCCGGCTTACAGCGGCTGATCTCGTCGACCAGCACCGACTCCGCACTCCAGATCGTGGCAGGCGTCTCGAGAAACCGGATCTCGCTCTTCGCTTCGTCCGGATACGGAAAGCCCACGAGGTCGTCGAAGGAGACGAGGCTCGCGTTGTAGTGGCGATGTTCGAGCCCGAGCGCTTCGCTGAGGGTGTTAAGCAGGAACGTTTTACCCGTCCCGCTCTGCCCGATCAGCAGGATCGGATCCTCCGTCACGAGCGCCGCAAGCAGAACGGTCTCCTGCTTCTCGAAGCCATAGGCACCAAGTCGAGTTAGGTATCCGTGCTGAGGCGCGGCCTTCTTCTTGCGCGCGGCTCGCTTCCGAACGGGCTTCTTCTCAATCGATTTTGGGTCGTGGGTCTGCGCTTGTTTGGACGGCATTCGTTTGATCCTCTCGTGTCCTTCTCAAAAGACACATCCAGACCTAACGCGGGAGGCCGATCGAACGACTCCCAAACCCCATGTAGACCAACCCGTATCATTGCCGTGGTTCGGCCACATCGACTCATTTCGTCGTCTCGAGGCCGTTTCCGGCCTCAAATCGAGGATCGAGTACAGACCACCTTGCCCGGGAAGGCAGGTTGGCGGAGCGTCAGCTCACTCTGGATGTGTACGTTGCACCCTCTGTCGGGGGTCGGTCTTCACAACATGTGAAGCGACCCAAGCGAAGCGCGGCGAACTCCGGGGCAACAAAAAAGGCCCGCCGGCTATGTGTCGTCTTTTCTCCCTGTGAAGGGTTTAGACGCAGCCAAACGGACCTGTAGATCGGTTTAGCTGCATTTATTAAGCGCCCGCAATCTGACTCAAATCGGCGCAGTTCTTAATCTATAACCACGTGTTCGGTTTGTCAACGCCTAATAAGTAGGGCGGCAGAATATGGCGAGGCCCTTTCGGCTCGCGACGCCGGGTCAACGATCGTGCAAAGCTCCCGAAGCAGACGGCCCAGAATCAATCCGCCCGGGCGGCGCCTGCGATTCTCTGAGATCAGCTGTCCTCCAGAGAGGCCCATTGCTCTTTACGTTGCCGATCTGACAGAATCCCTGGGAGGCATGTACAAGGCAATCCAAACCGGATCGGACTCCCAGGTGGTGGGAAGAGATTCGACCCCTCGATAGGGCACAAGCCTATATACCCAAAGATGGGTCCGACAATTCCTAATCTCTCGGTAGACCAGCTCACCGGGCAACTTAAACGCCTATCCTGACGTCGAGCAAACTGCTCCGGACTTATCCATGATCCATCCGATCTCTCCCGACATGTTAGGCGAGAAGCAGCTTCGAGATGAGTTCTACCCTGATTTGACCAGAACGCTTTTCTGGTCGACGGAGTGGGATCCGGACTTTTATGTGGCCCTGGCCAAGGCGGGCTTCATTTCAATCTCGATGCGAAACCCGGAGTATGGCGTCGTTTTGGTGCCTGAACTTCAGAAGGCCTATGCGGTTCTCGATTGGCCCAATCTCCATGTTTCGCGGTCCGTGCAGAGGCTACGGCGATCAGAGCAACTGAGCCGAGAAGATATCGAGCTCAGGGTGGTCGGTGGGGGCGCCTTGGTGTTGGAACATCTGCTGGCTTATCACAAAACAGGGACCTGGTTAGCGGAGCCCTACTGTGACCTACTCAAGACATTGCCCTTTGAAAATGGGAGTGGGTTTGCTTTGCGTGGGATCGAGCTTTGGTCGAGGAAGCAGGAGAAGTTAGTCGCAGGGGAACTCGGCTACACCATTGGTCGTACTTATACGAGTCTATCCGGATTTTGTACTCGTCCAGCTCGTGAGTGGCGCCACTTCGGGACGTTGCAAATGATAATGCTTGCCGAGCGATTGCGAGATTTTGGCTACGCGTTTTGGAACATGGGGCATCCCGTTCAGAAATATAAGCGGGCGCTAGGCGCCCGCATCATTGCGCGGGAAGAGTTCCTCCCACGTTGGTTAGCTGCGACCTGCGAGGAACCCGTCGAAGTCCTTGACGGGGCCCTTCCGAATGCTTCCACTCGGAAAGGACAACTAACCTCGCCGGGGGCTTAATGGGTCTCCGACGACGCCTAGACGATCTTGTTTCCGA
>DGPZ01000105.1 GCA_002390675.1 Deltaproteobacteria bacterium UBA4427 | reverse complement strand
TCCTGCGAACCCTTGCAGTTTCGCCAAGCATTCATGTCCCCCATCAAAACCGCAGGGCCTGCGTTAAGCGCCGGATGCTCCATCAATGACTGCACCTGACGATGTCTCGTTCGGTCCACTAACGAGAGATGCGTGGCGACCACGCCGAGGGATGCACCAGAATGTCCGACCTGTGCCGCGAGAGCGCCGCGCTTCTCGATCCGGGAATAAGAAATATCGATCACCGAGATCGCCGTGATCGGAAAGCGAGAGAGGATCGCGTTGCCGAGCTGACCGCGCCTATGTCTGCGAGTCGCTGCGAAGGCAAGATGAAGATCGAGCTCTTCGCAGAGCTGGCTGAGGGGATCGACACCCGGGTCGGTGTCCGCCTCGAAAGGACGAAGCACTTCCTGCAAGGCGATCACGTCCGCTTCGAGCTCCGAAATCACAAATCCCGCGCGGGCAACATCGGGCTTGGCCCGACCGTTGACGCCCTGCCATCTATGAACGTTGTAAGTCGCTACGCGAACAGAGTCGGACATAATTACAGGGGGTATCGGTCGTCTGGGGCTCATTACGAAGCATAAATGTGGCTCGAGTGGCCCTGGCCGCGAAGAGTTCACAGAATCACGGGCCTGAACGCCAAGATCCTTCACGCGCTTCACGGATTGGTCACGAGCGCGGCGGGCAAATCCAGCGGCGCGCGCTCCCGCCTCTGACGCGCGATCACCGGCGCGGTTCGCCCGATCCCGAAGGCCCGGACCGGCACCGCTGCGGGATTTCTTCCCGGCCTGTTTCTTGCGCGCTGCCAAATTAGGCTTCCTTCGATTCAGCAAAGTAATGAGGGGCAGTCCCCTCATTTTGATTCCAATTGGATCGAGAGCCGACCTCGGTCCCACGATCCGTTTAGATTTCCGTCACAGGCGACGCAATCACCTCGCTCCGAACGCTTCCGGGCGGAACCTAGATCCCCCGCGACAGCCTCGAAAATTCGATTGCTTGCCCGCAGCAGGTTCCAACACCCGCCTCCAACCACCCTAACAGCGAATCACCCGCGCGGGACGTCTCGATCCATCACCGTTTGGCGTTCTGCGCGACGTGCATTCTCAATCGATTCGTCACAGATCTTGCGAAGCGCCTTGGACAGGACCGGCAACACGCGATCCGACGTGCTGTAGCCCGAAACCGATTTCACGTACGCCTTGAGCTTGCTCGCGACGACGAGGATTTCGCCGACGTCGACGACGTCGCCATGAATCGTTGCTCCGGGGGGATTGCCGGCCGGTGCTTTGCGCGTGCGCTTTTCGCCCTCTATCGGCTCAGCGGTCTTCGGCGCTTGGGCTTCGATGGCCCACGCTTCCCTATGCCGCTCCGTTGGCAGATGAACCTCCCAGCAATCGACATTGCAGAACACGAGGGAGGTTCGCTTGCGGTTGCATGTCGAGACGCTGCAGACCCAATGAATCGCGCCAAGTGCGATTTCGTTTTTGCATGCGCTGCATCGTCGCCAGAGTTCGGGCATTTTCGTTAGCTCCCCTTCGAAGTGACCGTGGAACTCACGATCCTTTGGTCCGCTTGCCTGCGATCATAGGCTAAACCACCTTCGACGAAGCATACTCGAGTGCCTGAGCCATATACGGCCGTCAAAGGCTCCGCAGAACCAGCCCTGCGCGGCGGTGTTCTAGTACGGAGCAGGGCTCGAAGGCACGGCCCCCTGTTCGTCCGGATCTGCCGCATCGTAGGAATGACACTATGACCCGGACTTGCAAAGCGCCTGACTCCCGATGACTCACAATCAGCCGGTCGTCTCGTAACTCCTCGGGACCAAGCTATTCTCCGCCGGCCCGGAGGTGTGCCCCGTTCCCCTTGCCGGTGGCTCGATTCTCAGACGAAGCAAATCCGTGCTTCCTGGGTCGGGCGGGGAAAGATTAGGCATCGCCGTTCTTCGTATCTGAGCGGTGTACAGGAGACCCCCTCGCTCGTGCTCGAACTTTCACTGTCGCTCCTATTGGTTTTGATTGGATGTGCGCTCCTGTACATCGGCGGCGACATGCTGGTTTCAGCGTCCACGTTCATCGCGAACCGAGTCGGCATGAGCCCGATCGCCATCGGCGCCACCGTCGTCGCCATCGGCACGAGCGCGCCTGAATTTTCGGTTAGCCTCGACGCCGCCCTCGCGAACCACGCCGGCATCTCCGTTGGTAACGTCGTGGGCTCGAACGTCTGCAATATCATCCTCGTGCTCGGGTTATGCGGGCTCTTCCAACCGCTTCGCGCCTCCGCCGAGATCTATAAAGTCGACTTCCCGATTCTGATCCTGGTCTCCGCTCTCTTTGCATGGATGGTCGGGGATGAGCTGATATCCCGAACCGAGGGCATCTTCCTTACGCTCGGGCTCGTCCTGTACGTCGTCTGGAATCTGCGCCGCGCAGCAGGAGACGATCAAGCCAGTGAGTTCCTTACGGAGGAAGTCAAAGAAGCGATCGGTGAGGGAAATCAGCCTTGGGCAAAGCCTCTCATCCGAGCAGTTGGAGGCGTGCTCTGCCTCGGCTTCGGCGCCAAATTTCTGGTCGATGGATCGCTCCAGACCCTCGCACCCTTCAACCTGAGCGAGGCCGCTATCGGCGTAACCGTCGTCGCTCTCGGCACGAGCGTCCCCGAGATCGGCACCTCGATCATCGCCGCCCAGAAGGGCCACGGAGACCTCGCGGTCGGCAACGCTATCGGCTCGAGCGTGTTTAATATCCTCGGCGTGCTTGGCGCCACGGCCATAGTCACCCCGCTGACCGCGACAGACGTCGGACTCATGGACGGTGCAATCCTGATCGCAACTAGCTGCGTCGGCCTCGTGCTCATCGCGCGCCCCGCCGGCATCGGCCGACTCCAGGGCGTCATCCTCGTCGGTACCTACTCGCTCTATCTGATCAGCGCGCTGCTCTAGCCGAGAGCGGGCGTCGGCGTCGACGTGGCTATCCGTTTCGGATCACGGGGCTATCCGACATCGACGCAACCCGACGCCGCTTCGATTAGCTCTTCACCTGGGGCAAAACGTCGTCGACGATCGTCGTAAGCGATTCCCAGGCGTAGTCGATCGGCATCCCACCACAGAGCGGCTGCGTCAAAAGGATCCCGCTATCCCTAATCTCCGAGACCGCTTCGTCGACGGAGAGAATCTGATAGTTGCCTTTTTCTGCGCGCAGTTCTTCAACGGAAGAGGCGATGCTCTTCGTCGCGGAGTCAATGTCGTCGCCCATCCATTCAGCGTACGCCTGTGCGTCATGCAAAAGATGCGGCCCCCATTTCGCCCAAGCCTGATCGGGATCCCGCGCGACAAAGGCCGACATGGGCGCTCCGGAGACCGGGTTCAGACACATCCCAGGTTCGATGCCCTCAGCTTTGCAAGCTTCCTGGTAGATCGTTTCGAGATTCGGGTCGGTGCCCATAGCCACCATACCGAGCCCAAGCCGGGCCGCGCGCTTTGCCGTCACCGCCACGCCACCGCCCATCATGAGCACGGGGCCGCCGGGGCTATGTGGAAGCGGCGTCACCTTCACAGCCCGTCCCTCGTATTCGAATTCTTCGCCACGCCAAAGTCGCTGCATCACGCGCACCGATTCTTCGAGTCGCTTTCCACGCCCCTTCATCTCGCGTCCGAACTGAGCGTATTCCGCGGGTACGTAGCCGATCGCAACGACGTAGCTCACGCGCCCGGACGAAACGATGTCGAGAACCGCCATCTGTTCGGCGAGTTCAACCGGGTCGTGTAGAGGAACGATCAAAGCGGCGACTTGCACAGGAATGTTCTTCGTCCGCGCCGCGATCGCGCTTGCCATAATCATCGGTGCCGGCAGATAGCCGTCCCGGGAACGATGATGCTCACAGACCTGGATCGCCGCACAGCCTCGGCTCTCTCCCCATTCGGCCATCTCGAGCGCCGCTTTATAGAGGTCAGCCTTCGGTGCACCGAAATCCGGGGCCCGCATGTCGAATCGCATCGTGAACATCGCATCTCCATGATCTGGGAATTGCACGTCAATTCTCCGCCGCATTAGATCCTAGACCGAGGCGGCGCGGCGCGCGATGAAGCTGAGCGTAAAAATCCCTTGAAGAATCATGCGCGTCCGATTGAGCCGCACTACCTAGCTTGACGATCCACCGGGGGAGCCCACTCCACACCACCAAACGCAAGCCCAACCGACTAAGGCTTAGAATCGGATCGGCTGACGGGAAATAATCGAATAATTCCTGCTGGCCTAGCGTGCGTGCGAAATCGCGCGCGACGTGAAGCCATGTTGTAGGATCCGAGCGCGACACTTACACCCCGTCGTTCCAGGAGATTCCGCATGAGTGCGATTTCTGATCGTTCCCCCGGTGAGCCCGCCAAGGCTTCGGACCTGATGGTCGAGGCTCTGGAACGCGAGGGGGTCGAATATATCTTCGGCATTCCCGGCGAAGAAAACCTCGACCTGCTCGAGAGTCTCCGCCACTCGAAGATCAAACTCATCATTACCCGACACGAACAAGCCGCGGGCTTTATGGCTGCAACGGTCGGGCGGCTTACGGGTAAGGTCGGCGTATGCCTTTCGACGCTCGGCCCGGGTGCAACAAACTTCGTGACCGCTGCCGCCTACGCGCAGCTAGGCGCGATGCCCATGATGATGATCACGGGCCAGAAGCCGATCAAAAAGAGCAAGCAGGCTCGCTTCCAAATTATCGACGTCATCGAGATGATGAAACCTGTCACGAAATATGCACGCCAGATCGTACACGGCGCGAACGTGCCTGATGCGGTGCGAGAGTCGATCCGGCTCGCCGAAGAAGAGCGCCCCGGCGCAGTCTGCCTCGAACTCCCGGAAGACATCGCCGAAGAAATGGTCGCAGAACCTTTCTTCTTCAGCCCCGAAGCCGCACGCAGGCCGGCCGCGGAAGCCAAGGCGATCTCGCAAGCGGTCGATATGATCGAAAAAGCTCAGCGCCCCCTCTTGCTAGTCGGCGCCGGCGCCAACCGAAAACGAACGAGCAATCAGCTTCTCCGCTTCGTCGAACAGACCGGTATTCCTTTCATCTGCACGCAGATGGGCAAGGGCGTCATCGACGAGCGGCACACGAAATATCTCGGAACCGCCGCGCTCTCGGATAATGATTCGGTGCATGATGCTGTCGCTTCCGCAGACCTTATCATCAACGTCGGCCACGACGTAATCGAGAAGCCGCCCTTCTTTATGAACGAAGGTGGCTTCAAGGTCCTGCATATTAGTTTCGCTTCGGCCGAGGTCGACTCGATCTACTTCCCACAAAAGCAGGTCGTCGGCGACATCGCAAACGCGGTCTGGCAAGTCAACGAATCGATCGAGATCCAGGACCACTGGGATTTCTCGACCTTCGACAATGTCAAAATCAAGGTCGAAGAGCACACATCAGAAAAGAGCGACGATCCGCGGTTCCCGCTCTGTCCTCAGCGTTTCGTTGCCGACGTCCGAGCAGCGATGCCTGACGACGGCATCATCTGCCTAGACAACGGCATGTACAAGATCTGGTTCGCTCGAAACTACCGCGCCTATCAACCTAACACGATCTTGCTTGACAATGCGCTCGCAACAATGGGGGCGGGGTTGCCTTCCGCGATTGGGGCGGCCTTCGTCCATCCGGACCGCAAGGTGCTCGCGATTTGTGGCGACGGTGGATTCATGATGAATTCGCAGGAACTCGAGACGGCAGTCCGTACGAAGCGCAACGTGACGACGCTGATCCTGAACGATAATTCCTACGGCATGATCCGCTGGAAGCAAGAAGACGCGGGCTTCCCTGATTGGGGACTCGAATTCGGAAACCCGAACTTCGTCACCTACGCCGAAAGCTATGGCGCACGCGGGTTCCGAGTCGAAAAGGCGGACGATCTCAAAAACCTTCTCGAGCAATGCCTAGCCGAAGGTGGCGTGAACGTCATCGAGTGCCCGATCGACTACGCGGAAAATTCGAGCCTCGGCAAAAAGTAGCCCGGAGGGCGCGCACGCCAGCTGATGCTTCACGGAGCCACCTTCAGATGATCCACTCGCTTTTTTGGCGCGCGGTGGGGGTCCAAGTCGTCTACGGCTTCCTAGTGATCGCGTGGCAGGTCGCCGGACTGCTGCTGATCGCAATTGGACGACAGCCGCTCGGTCCAACCGCTTCCGCCTCGGTCGCGATCTTCGCGGCTGTATCAACAGCCCTATGCGTCGCACTCGCTCGCTCGCTTCCGAGTGCCTACGTACTCGCTTCGTGCGGCCTAGCCTACGTCGCCAGCACCACGATCTTGAACGCGTTTACTGCAGACCCAAACAACTGGCCATCCGACCTGTCGCGCTATCTCGGCGTTGCCGTGAATGCCGTAGGCGTCCTGGCCGCAGTTCTGGCCATCTTTGCATTCATCCAAATGCGCGGGAAGCGCGGCGCCTAGCGGGCTGCCAGAGATCGTGGGCGTCTTATAGTTCACGCCACGAAGAATCCGCGAGTTCGCATCGATCGACCGAGGCGACGTCTGCTAAGTTCTTCCGCCATCATGCCCACTCCTCGAATCTTCATCGACGGCCACGCCGGAACCACAGGCCTACGCATCCGCGAATGGCTCTCGGAGCGGTCCGACCTCGAAATATGGACCCTCGAAGAGTCCGAGCGAAAATCCGAACCCGCTCGCCGCAAGGCGATCGCTGAAGCGGACCTGACCGTGCTCTGCTTGCCCGACGCCGCGGCCATCGAAGCGGCCGGCTGGGCGCTAGAATCCGGCGCGCGCATGATCGATGCGAGTTCCGCGCATCGGGTGGCGGAGGGCTGGGTTTACGGCCTTCCCGAACTCTCTCCTGGACATCGCAACGTGATCGCCAATGCCCAGTTCGTCTCTAACCCCGGCTGCTACCCGTCGATCTTCGTACCCCTGATCCGCCCCTTGGTGGATGCCGGCATCCTCGCGAGCGTTGCGCCGCTCTCGATCCACGGGCTGTCCGGGTATTCGGGCGGCGGAAAGGCTCTGATCGAGCGATGGGAATCGCCAGCTGAAGGCCGGCTCGGACTGCCTTTTGAGGCGCCCTATGCCCTCGACAAGGTCCATAAGCACATTCCCGAAATGCAGGCCTACGCCGCCCTCGACCATTCCCCGCAATTCGTGCCCTCAGTCGGCGCCTTCGCCTGCGGCATGCGCGTCGAAGTGCCGATCCACTCGAGTCTCTTGCCCGGGGGCACGAGCGCGGAGGGGGTATGGCAGACCCTCGCCGATCGATACGAAGGCGAACCCTTCGTCCAAGTCGCGCCCTTTACCGGACTCGCGCCGGTCGACGATTTCGCCCTGGATCCTCGCTCCCTCAACGACACGAACTCGGTCCGGCTCCACGTTTTTGAAAATCCTGCAGGGCACCTCCTGCTCGTCGGAATCCTCGACAACCTCGGCAAGGGCGCTTCGGGCGTGGCGATTCAATCTCTGAATCTGATGCTGGGGCTGGGCGAGACGACGGGCCTACCCGCCTGAGCAAACCTGAAAGGCCGCGGCTCGGCGCATCTTTGCACCTACTGGCGACGCACCATGAGATCCCCGGGCAAAGTCATCACGGAAGGATCGCGGCGAAGCGGGGATCAGCCGAGTCCAGCGCGCAGAAGCGGAAGCGCGCGCGCACTTCCCATCGTCGTCAGCAGCGTAGAAAGCTTTGGTCCCTTTTCGCGAGCGATCAGAAGCTCATAGGCATAGGGATAGAATTCCTTGGGCCCGAGGCCGGTTCCCTCGCAAAGCGTCTTGAGATGCTCGATCAGCGTGGCCTCCGTGAGATCGGGCTCCCCTTCGAGCGCTCGCACCAGTCGCTCAAGAATTTCGCGGGGCGGGCCGTCGAGGGTTTGCTGGCTCGGGGTCTCACGAATCCGGTACCGGAAATCATCCGGCGCAAATTCTTCGACCCAATGCCAAACACGCTCGGCGCGCACCCGAAATCGCGCTCGCTCAGCATCGGTCGAGACTTCACCGGTCGACTCGTAGTAGGCCAGCGATCGATCGAAATCTCCGTCGTAGATCTGGAGGTTCATCGACAGCGGCCGGAACGACGGAACACGAACCGGTTCATCTCCAGGCGTGATCCGCATAGGCACCCGTGCCGAAAGCTCAATCGTTCGGCGCACGATATGTCGCTTCTTATCTTTCTTGCTTCCGTCATCCGGGGCATACGCCGTCGCGATCGCCCGGTCGTAATCTTCGTAGAGCTTAATCACATCGAGATCGAAGCTGATCTGAAACTCCGAGTTGGGCCGTTGGCTCGTAAAGATCCAACGCAGCATCTCCGGCTCAAAGACCTTCAGACAATCCGCGACCGTAACAGCCTCGCCTGCGGAGCTTGAGATCTTGCCGCCCCGTCCCTTAATACGCACAAAATCATAGGGAACGTACTCGGGCGCCCAGCCATCGTAGACTGGGCTCACGATCTTCTTCGCGGTGTCGTAGCTCCCGCCGGCAGAACTATGGTCCTTGCCGCCCGGCTCGAAGCAGACTCCCTCGAAGGCCCATCGCATAGGCCAATCGATTCGCCAAGGAAGTTTCACATTCCCGCCTTCGCGCAGGTCCACGGACGTAACCGCCGAACAATCTCGGCAAGTCATCTCCGTCGTCCAATCACCATCCCACGTGAAGTCCACTTCATCACGACCACAACTTCCGCAGAAGCCCGCGAGCGGAAGCCAAGACTCGGGCAACGGCTCCTTGCGAAACTCATCCAGCACGCCACGAATCACGTCTTTGTTGTCGAGCGCCTTCTTGATGCCCTCGGCATACTGCCCGGCGCGGTAAGCCTTCGACTGGCGAATGAATTCGGGCTCGATGCCTAGTGGGTCGAGGCTCGACTCAAAGGTTTCGACATGATGGCTCGCGTAGGAATCGGCGCCCCCACCCTCTTCGGCATAAGG
>DGPZ01000155.1 GCA_002390675.1 Deltaproteobacteria bacterium UBA4427 | reverse complement strand
ATGGCCAGCCCGATCAAGACGAGTAGAAGCAGGCCAAGCCCGAGTCCGTCGATTGAAGGAACTGCGGAAGGCGCAGCCCCCCAGACCATGACGCCCCAGTTCTCGCCCCAAGCGGCGAGTGCGGGAGAGGTGTAAAAGAAGGCAGCGAGAAGCAGGAGTGTGGTGCGGAGCATGAGCCGGAGTCCTTTAGAATGGGGTCAAAGATCCCCAAATTTTAATAATAAATGGATGAATGAAGCAACCAAAAAATGGGGCTTGAGATCCGAATTCCCGCAGGAGCCGCCCCACAGGAAATGGTCAGAACACGATCAGTCGTGGCGGCGATGGCCTGTCGGAGTCCGCACGGAGCCCGCTAGCGCCGCCGAGCAGCCAGCCCAGCTAGGCCAAAGCCCATCAGAAGAGCACTTCGTCCACTCTCCGTCACTCGCGTAGCCTGCGCGCCATGCCTCCTCTCGAACTGCGCCGCCTCTGGTATCTGGACGGCCGCAAGATGGCGCTCTGGAGCGATCGCAGTCGGCGGCGGCTCAGCGCGAGACCCAAGCGATCTCACAAATTAGTCCGTCTGTTTGACGCGACATTCTGTTATTTATTTATCGTCAATAATCGCCACGGCGCGTGTCCAACCGGCCGACGCTCCGCGAATCTTGACTGGAAAACAACTTACCTCGAAACCGGAGGCGGGCAGTACTTCGAGATTGTGTAACTTTTCGAGATGGCAATAGCCGATTTCGCGTCCGGCCTTGTGTCCTTCCCAGATCAACTCAGCATTTTTAGTTTCAGCGTACTTGTCTTTGGTATGTACGAACGGCGCATCCCAGCTCCAACCGTCTGTGCCGGTCAGGCGCACCCCGCGTTCGAGTAGGTAGAGCGTGGCCTCGCGTCCCATCCCGCAGCCGGCCGCGACGTAGTCATCCTGACCATAACGCTTACCCGCGCGCGTGTTGACGACGACGATTTCAAGCGGCCGAAGGGTGTGTCCGATGCGTGACAATTCCTGCTCAACATCTTCTGCTGTGACGACATAACCATCGTCAAAGTGACGAAAATCGAGTTTCACACCCGGTTGTAAGCACCAATCTAAAGGCACTTCATCAATAGCGATGGCGCGCTCCCCTCGATTCATTGTCGAGTGAAAGTGGTAGGGCGCATCGAGATGAGTGCCGTTGTGCGTCATTAGTCGAATCCATTCAATCGCCCAGCCTTCGCCTTCAGGCAGATCCTCTTCAGCCATGCCGGGGAAGAACCCGATGACATCTTTAGCCGAATCCTTATGCGTTACATAATCGATCTTAGGGCCATAACCGGGTGGATCAGAAACCACATCGTTCTCGAGATGCATGGAAATATCGATCAGTTCGCGTGCCATTGTGTTGTCCTCGGATTTTCTGATCCAACCTAACCGCTGTGCTTCACTCATGCGTGAGGGCCGGAGCGAATAATTCGCTTGCTCGAAAAAAATCATTTACTTTTTTGACGAAAATTAGCTGCGGCCCTCGCCCTCTTTTTTGTCACCGCCAAAGGGGCGTCAAAGGCGCGGTTCGACAGATCCAGAGGCGGGGGCTCATCGCCGACTATCTGGTGCCGCCCGATTCCCAAGGCGCGGGGGTTGGCATGGTCCGCCAGCGGCGGACTGTCGCCACTGCTCGGCGCGCTCTATCTCGCACCCCTCCGTAATTCGACGCGTGTCAGCCGAAGGCTGGATACCATCCTCGAGCGACTGGGAGCCAACAGCCTAATATCGAAAAAAAGAGCGAGGCAGAGTAAGTAAAACGCCTGGATCAAAGCTGACTAGCGAACGGCTCGCGCGCGGATCGAGAGAGCCGTTAGAGCCCCGAGCCTAGCTTCAGTTAATGTCAGAAGAGTCGAGGGATAACGCCTCACTGAGCCGCTGGGCTTTTGCGAGAAGCTGATCAAGCAGCATGCCAACCGCAGGGCTGAACGCGAAACCCGAAAATGCGCTCATCGTCAGCTGCATGAAGGGATCAGCTAGGTCTTCGCCCTCGGTTGCGTTTTCAAGACCGCCTAGGATCGAAGTAAAGAAGCGGGATTGCCCCATCTCTCCTTCCTGCTCCGCAAGCGAGATCAGCGCTCGAATAAGCGGAACGAGTTCTTCGGTCGAGTAGCTCACCGGATCAAATGCCAANNGTTTATTCCTCCAGAATCTTCCGGTGATCTTAGGATTGGCGCATTTTGCGTTGGCTGCGGCCTGGAAGCACCATCTCAGGCGGCTCGACGACGACAAAAATGTGGCCGGGTAGGTTCGCCTGCGCAAAAAAACCAAATAAAAACGGCGGGGGTTTACTACACTTCGCCCGTTAGAAAATATTCTAGGCAAATTTCTCGGGAAGAACACACGCTCATGCGCATGCTAAATCTACTTCTGGTTTTGGGTCTTTCACTCGCTTCGGGCTCCGCTATCGCGTTAACGGTGGATTACTCCGCCGTCGAAGGCGGCGAGTTTACCTCCGTAGCGCAGCAAGGATTCAATCTGTCCCAGACCAATGAGGGCACTT
Organism: Deltaproteobacteria bacterium UBA4427; assembly: GCA_002390675.1. Taxonomy (GTDB): domain Bacteria; phylum Myxococcota_A; class UBA9160; order UBA9160; family UBA4427; genus UBA4427. Next base: position 1,008 of record DGPZ01000155.1, on the reverse strand, counting down.
TCGGGTTTGTTCCCGAATTTGGCATGGTGAACACAGGTAACACAGGGGCTCCTGTCTCCGAATTCGTATTCGAGAAGGTTAGCGGTGAGCTTTTCACCCTAGACGGCCTCACGATGACGAGCATCGCTGGTGAGGCAGCAATACTCGTGGGTGTTCAATTCCAGGGGTTCGTTAACGGTGTCCTGCAAGCCGCAGATATAATTAAGAACACTGGTGACTTCGTAACTGAGTTCGTTTCCTCGTTCAATCTCTCTGGCGTGTCTATTGATGAGCTCCGGTTCTCATACAATAATCTGGGTGAAACCACGGTTATTAAAAGTTTCACTGTCGACACCAATATCGCGGTCGTTCCCGAGCCCTCGACCGCTCTCCTCCTAGGTCTCGGACTAGCAGGACTCGCGGGGAACGCGCGTCGCCGTAATCGCTCCTAACTCTTCTGGCTGAGTACATGGCATCCGTTTCAAAGGACCGCTCAAGCATGCTGCTCCGCACCTCACTTCTGCTCCTCGCTCTTTTGTCTTATGCCTCTCCCGCACTCGCCGCCTGGGGCGAGAACTGGGCTGTGATGGTCTGGGGAATGGCTGCGCCCTCCGCTGTGCCGATGATGGACGGAATAGGGCTTGGCCTGCTTCTACTCGTGTTGATGGGGCTGGCGATTAGGAGCCCTAGGTCGAGCGCGACGCTTGGACTGATGGTAATCGCGAGCGTCACGTCTTGCGCTGGTGGCGATGGCACCTTACCGGCCTCGACGGAATGGTCCGCCGAAGAGGAGGCGTTCAACGCACCTAGCACCTTCGGCGCGGCTGATTTGGCCGAAGCCCAAGGCATCACGGGTCCTCATACGTTCACGAACAGAGAGGTGGCTGACGCCACCCAGGTCAACGACAACTTCGACGGGCTTAAGACGCCGGTCGATACCTTTGCGACCGATCTGGCGGCGAGTGCGACCTTCGCGGCCTTCCATAACGGCTCCTCCCAAGGCGTAGCCTCGGTGGATATTACGACCGA
>DGPZ01000173.1:4587-17268 GCA_002390675.1 Deltaproteobacteria bacterium UBA4427 | reverse complement strand
CCTTCTCCGATCGTACTGCGGGTCTTCTTGTAACCATCGTAGTTCACCACGATCGCACCACAGCTGAAGTTCACACCAGCACCAACGTCGGCATCGCCGATATATCCGAGATGAGCCGCTTTCGCGCCCGCGCCGAGCGTCGAGTTTTTGATCTCGACGTAGTTCCCGATTTTCACGCCGGCACCAAGGCGGCTACCCGGTCGCAGATGAGCCGAAGGGCCGATGATGACGTCGCTATCGAGATAGCTGTCTTCGATCACGCATCCAGACTTGACGTGCACGCCCTCGCCTAACGTCGACTTTCCGGTGATCACCACGCCAGGCTCGATGATACAATCGCGGCCGATCTCGACGTCCGCGTCGATATAGACACTCGATGGGTCGATGAACGTAACGCCTGCGGCCATATGATCCCGCGCGATGCGGCGCCGCAAATAGCCAGTCGCGTCCGCAAGCTCGATGCGCGTATTGATCCCCATGCATTCGTCGGGATCATCGATTTCAACCGCTTCGACCCGCAGTCCGCGCTCGACGGCGTAGCCTACGATGTCGGTGATATAGAGTTCACCCTGAGCATTATCCGGCGTGAGGGACGCGAGTCCGTCGCGAAGCAGATCGGCGCTAAACAGGTAGACGCCGGTGTTGCGCTCTTCTAGTTGGAGTTCTTCCGGAGTCGCATCCTGTGCTTCGATGATCCGAGACACTCGGCCATTCTCGTCGCGAGCGACGCGGCCGGGAATATTCTTGGCGCGCGCAGTAAGTACGGCGAGATCGGCCCCTCGCTCCTGCTTCGCTTTGCTCATCTGCTCGAGGGTCTCGGGAGAAAGCAAAGGCGTATCTCCGTAGAGCACGAGCACATCGCCCTCGACATCGCCTAATGCCGGCTGCGCAACCAGGACAGCGTGTCCAGTCCCCTTCTGCTCCGATTGCAGAACGAATTCAGCCTCACCCGCAAAGCGCTCTTCAACTTCTTCGGCGTCGCGTCCGACAACAACCAAGAGCCGCGCGGGCGACAACCGCTTGGCGCTCCGGATGACATGGCCGAGCATCGGAACACCGCACAATTCGTGCAGCACCTTCGCTCTTCGCGACTTCATTCGTGTCCCCTGGCCCGCAGCCAGGACGATGACCGACGTCTCGCTCAACTCTATGCTCCTTAAGCACTCCGGAACGCAGCAACCACTCCGCGCACTCACGTGAGTACCCGTCGCTGCCCCTGAGGACGCGACTTTTTTTGGTTATCGGCCGAATGGACCCTCATCTCAACCTCGCATTCACCGAACGATGCATCCGAGAATCTTGCGCAGGCAGCGTGCACGCGGACGGCCAAGGGTATGGCTAAACATCGCCGCCGGCCCGGAGCAGAGTCCCCACGCCTGGAACCGCACTGACACAATTCATCGAATTCCTTCGGGGACCAGAAGCACTTTCCGCCCGGAGCGCACGGATTCAAGCCTCGCTCTGTCCCATCCCCAAGCGCTCCCCTACCCTCCGACGGGTGTCATCCGCCGCGCCCCCCTGGCCGCTATTTCGCGATTGACCGCAGGAGCACCCCATCCAGGTCTACGGAAACACCACTGGACTCAAGGCCAGTCAGGTCAAAGCGCTTGAACGTCTCGGCAAGCGCCGGATCTCTGATGATCGAATCGTCACGAATGAGCTGGCTCGAGAGCTGACCGAGCTCTCGAACGACGTCCGACGGCAGGTAGGCGTTCTGCTCGACCGTAGCGGCGCAGTGCAGCACGTCATGATCGGCACCGGCTCTGGCACCGAACTACCCGACTGGGGTCGTCTGCGTGCCGGTCGTGGTCGGCTCCGCGGCCTGCGCCTGATTCATACCCATCTCGCGAACGAAGGACTGAGCAGGGATGACGAGACTGACCTCGCAATACTACGCCTAGACGCCGTCGTTTCGATCGCCGTACGCGAGGATGGGCTCCCGGGCCTCGCCCACGCCGCTTCTCTCGCGCCGGCGAACGAAGACGGCAAATCCGTCGAGAAGCTCAAGCCGATCCACCCAGCCGACTACGATTTCGACTTCAGCGTCTGGGTCAAAGATCTCGAGACCGAACTCAATCGCGCCACCGCCACCCAAGACACCGACGCTGGCGAGCGAGCCATCCTCGTTTCGGTCACCGCCGGCCGCGACCGCGAAACCCTCGAAATGCATATCGACGAGCTTCGGGAGCTCGCGCGGGCCGCAGGAGTCCAAGTCGTTGACGTCGTGACCCAGTCGCGTCCAAAGGTCGATCCGCGAACCGTGATCGGTGCAGGCAAATTGTCGGACCTCGTGATCCGATGCTTCCAGAGCGACATCGATCTCGTGATCTTCGATCAAGACATGACTCCCGGGCAAGCGCGCAACCTTTCCGAGCGGATGGAACTGCGCGTCATCGACCGCACCCAGCTGATCCTCGACATTTTCGCCCAACGCGCGACAACCGGAGACGGCAAGCTGCAGGTTGAACTCGCGCAGCTTCGCTACCGCATGCCTCGCCTCGCACAGCGTGACGACCTTTCCCTCTCACGACTCGCTGGCGGAATCGGGGGCCGTGGCCCCGGTGAGACGAAGCTTGAAAGCGACCGACGCCGCGTCCGCGACCGCATCACGCGTCTCGAGCGCGAAGCCAAGCGCCTAACTAAGCAACGCGCAGGCCGAAGGCGCAAGCGCGATCGGCGTGGCGTACCCGTGCTCTCGATCGTGGGATACACGAATGCGGGCAAGAGCACGCTTCTCAAAAGTCTTACCCAGAGCGATGTGCACATAGAAGACAAGATGTTCGCGACGCTTGACCCGGTTTCGAGGCGACTCCGTTTTCCCCGCGAACGCGAAGTCATCATCACCGATACTGTCGGCTTCATTCGCGATCTCCCACAAGATCTCACAGCGGCGTTTCATGCAACGCTTGAGGAATTGCGGGATGCAAGCCTCCTGCTCCACGTCGTAGACGCAGCGAGTCCGGATATCGACCGTCGCATTCGCGCAGTGCGGGATGTATTAGGTGAGCTGGGGATCAACGAGAAGCCCGAGCTGCTCGTGTTTAACCAGATCGACCGATTGCCGCCCGAAGAGGCCCTCGCGATTGCGAAACGTTACGACGCGATCCCGGTCTCAGCCCTCAAGGGCGAAGGGCTCCGCGAGCTATTGACCGAAGCCGAAGAAATTCTCTGGGACGACGACGATCTGCGCCCCGGAGAAGAAGAACGATTCGCCGACCTCGCTGCCTCAGGCAATTAGGTAAAGGAGAGCCTCCATGCCGCGACGCGCCCGTATCGCTGGAACCGGAATGAGTGTGGGAAACCGTGTAGTCACCAATGCGGACATGACGCAGTGGATGGACACCACGGAAGAATGGATCGAACAACGTACAGGGATCCTGGAGCGACGATGGGTCGATGACACCCAAAAGCCGTCGACCCTCGCGCGGGACGCCACCCTCGGCGCCCTCGAACAAGCGGACCTCGACGTCTCTGACATCGACTGCATCCTGCTCGCAACGCTCTCCGGCGAAGCCGATTTTCCCGGTACGGCTTTCTTCCTGCACGAAGCAATCGATGCCGGCGACATCCCGTGCATCGACCTCCGCGCTCAGTGCAGCGGCTTTCTCTACGCGCTCCAAATGGCGGATGCGCTGATCGTTGCGGAGACATATGACCGCGTGCTCGTGGTCGGCGCAGAAGTCCACTCGACCGGCCTCGACGTCAGCACTTCGGGTCGCGACGTGACCGTCATTTTCGGTGACGGATCTGGCGCCGTTATTCTAGAAGCAACCGAAGCCGCGGGAGGCGCCGCCCCCGGTCTGCTCTCTGTTCGCATTCACGCCGAAGGCAAGCACGCCAAGCGACTCTGGACCGAGGCGCCAGGCTCCGCGCATTCGCCACGGCTCGACCAAGCCATGATGGAGGCGGGACTCCACTACCCCGTCATGGATGGTCGCTTCGTCTTCAAGCATGCCGTCACTCGTATGCCGGAAGTCCTACTCGAGACCCTGAATTCCGCGAGCGTAAAAATGGAAGACGTCGATCTATTTCTCTTCCATCAAGCAAATTTGCGAATCAACGAATTCGTGGCGCAAAAACTCGAGATCCCCGGCGACAAGATCCGGAACAACATCCAGCGCCTCGGCAATTGCTCCGCGGCGGCGCTTCCCATCCTCCTTGCGGAATCTTCGCGGGACGGAAGCCTCTCTCCAGGACAGGTGGTCTCTCTGACCGCCTTCGGCTCCGGCTTCACCTGGGGATCCGCGGTCATCCGCTGGGGCTGAGGCGGCCGGTCGCCGTCTCAAAGTCGCAGCACCCAAGCCAGCCTTCAGGCGGCTTGAACCGCCTAAGTCGCAGGCCGCACTCCAGTTCCCCGAAAGCCGCACTGCATTATCGTAACGAGGCAGTGCACCGGCCGCATCAAGTGCAGCAATGCCGCTTCGCAGCATGCCTTTAAGATGTTGCTTTTGTTCACTTTTATCTATTATTCGCCTCGCGTATTGACGCAATGACGCATCGTGTCTAAGATTCGCTCGTCGCATAGACCGACGCATCGCGTCAGGACCTCTGCGAAGCCCGCCACGGAGCGGGCAGACACGAATTATATCGAATTGCCGCCCAGAGCCGATCAATCGGCCGGCGCGCAGGACGGAGGCCAAAATCATGGCAGCGAAGAATACGGACAAGACCACCAAGAAGAAGGCTCAGGCTCGCAACACGTCGATCGAGTTCAACTGGGAAGACATCGCCCCGGAATGGGCGACAGAAGGCATCGAGCGCATCAACAGCGAATTCGAGAAGCTGACCGACGAACTCCAGTCCCGCGCCGATGAGCTCCAGAATCGCGGCGAGAAGTTCCGCAAGGAAAGCCGCAAGCGCATTGAGAAGAACGTGAAGCAGGCCCAGAAAGAACTCCGCAAGGTTCCCGCCATCAAGCGCGCCGAAGAGTTCCGCAGTGAGTTCGAAAAGAACGTCGAGAAGAACATCGACGCTGGAGTTGATCGCGTTTACTCGGGCCTCAAGCTTGCCCGGATCGACGAGGTCAAGAAGCTCGAAAAGAAGATTGCTCAGCTCAACAAGAAGCTGCGCACCCTCGAGAAGGCGCAGGCGGCCTGATCAGTGCTCGTGGCGGTTTAGGATACAAAGGTCTCTCGAGTCCATGTAATCCTTCCCACATCCGCCTGAGCGCCCCCGCAATAGGCCAGTGCGTTACATGACGAGACTTAATTGCTCGTACCCGCCGTAACGCCGCCGCCACCTCTCGCAACTCCGACTTCGAATGGCGCCTTCGTCTCCTTTTTGACGCCGTCTAAGTCGAGAGACAAGAAAGGCCCGAGCCATACGCGGCTCGGGCCTTTTTTCGTTAGGCGTTCTTATTCGCTCAGCATTAGGTGCCCTTCCCTAGGCCCTCGCACGTATAGGAACCGCTTACAGCTCGAGCGGCACCAGCGCCTTCGCATTCTTCTGTTCCGTCATTCGGTCATCAGCAGGAAGCGGGATCAAGCCGCGATCGGCCAAGTAGCCCTCTTCTCCAGAAGCCCTATCGCTCGTGAATTCGTGCAAGAACTCTTCGAGACCGGGCACCTTCCCAACGTGCGCCTTCTTGACGTAGTAATACAGGGACCTAGAAATCGCGTATTCGCCATCGGCGATATTTTCGAAGGTCGGCTCCGCCCCGTCGACGAGGGCCCCCTGAATTTTGTCCTCATTTTGGTCCAGAAACGAAAATCCAAAAATCCCCAGGGCTGATGAGTTTGCTACCAGCTTCTGAATAATCAGGTTGTCGTTCTCCCCTGCCTCCACGTACGCCCCGTCTTCGCGGATTGAATGCGCGATTCGCTCGAACTCCTTCTTATTCTTCTTGCGAAGAGACTTGAGTGTGGGGATTCGCTTCGCCCCACCCTCCATTGCCACTTCAACGAAGGCATCTCGGGTGCCGGAAGTCGGGGGTGGGCCGAGGACTTCGATGCGCCTATTCGGCAAGCTTGCGTCTACATCGCTCCATTTTTTGTAGGGGTTGGGTACGAGTTCCCCATCTACCGGGACTTCTTTCGCGAGGGCCAGGAAGAGTTGTTTCAAGCTGAGTTCGACACGTTCAGCCTGCTTCGAATTGGCTAGGACGATTCCATCGAAGCCAATCTTAACTTCGACGATCTCGTTGACACCGTTCTTTGCGCAGAGCTCGACTTCGGAGGACTTGATGCGGCGGGACGCATTCGCGATGTCTGGGGTCTGGACCCCTATGCCGCGACAAAAGAGCTTCAAGCCACCGCCTGAACCGGTGCTCTCCACGACCGGAGTTTTAAATTTGGTCGCGCGACCGAATCGCTCGGCAACTGTTGTCGAGAACGGGAAGACCGTCGAGGACCCCACTATATGGATCTGTTCGCGCGCAAAAACTATTTCCGAGGAGATGAGAGAGAGCGTGATTCCGAGCAGGGCAACGAGAGAGGCTCGCTTACAAAACATCCATTGATTCCTTGTATTGAGGCCAGAAGCCGCGTTCGAAGGCGGCTACCTGGAAAACCGCGCCAAGGGCCTGAGGACGCGACGCCGACAGGCACCGTTATCGCGGGGACAAACACATCTTATGTGCCGTGTGTGTGGGAACCTTTAAGGAGAAGTGACAGTTGCGTGACGATCGACCGGAGCTGCTTGCTGATCTCGTATCCTCGTAACGGATTTGCTTATGCCGCATGAGCGCGCCTATTGTCCGCGGCCAGATGTACGAACGTTCCTTGACGGGGCACCGGTCGTTTTCAACTCACCATGGAGCCCCATCCCCCGTTCATCACCGCACCTGTGGGGCCCCATGTCCAATCCGCACAACGTCAAGCTCGACCGCGATACCGATGCACTGCAACAGCTTGCCCTCGACATGGGTCGACTTGCTGAGGCGATCCTCGAAAAGAGCCTGCACTCCGTCTGGGAATTGGACGCGAAGCTCGCGGCCGAAGTTAAACAAGACGACCTTCCTATCGATCGACTCGACCTCGCTATCGACGACGCCGTTCTCCGCGTGTTAGCGCTTGATGCTCCGGTCGCCCGGGATCTGCGGCTCGTCGTCGCGGTCAAGTCCATCGCGACAGACCTTGAGCGCGTCGGAGATCTCGCTCGGAATATCGCCAGCTGTGCGAAACGCCTAGCAAGCCAACCGGAGTTCTCCATTCCCGAGGGCCTTCGAAAGCTTGCGGCGAACAGCCGCGCCATCCTGCGACATGCGCTTCAGGCCTTCGCCGACCTGGATGCAGATGCAGCGCGGCGGGTACTCGACGAAGATGACGTGATCGATGACCTCGAAGACGAGCTCATCCGCGATTCGATTGATCGTCTAGCATCCGATCCCGACACCACAGAACAAGAGGTCGACTTTATCTTCATCGCCCAGCACCTTGAACGCGTCGGCGATCACGCCACGAATATCGCCGAAGAAACGGTCCTCGCCGCCGAGGCAATCAACCTCAAACATTCATCAAAACTTGGCGGCGCATAAACACAACGCCTAACAAGATACAATCCTTCGGAGCTGCCTTCAGCTACCTGCGTCGACGAGGCGCTCGGTTTCAAGGATTTGAAGAGCGGCTTCGACCGAACCCTGAGTCGTTCGAAGCAGTTCTCGGGCGCGGTCCTGATCGACCTTTCCGAGTTCCATGACAATGCACATGGCCCGGCCCCGGAGCTTGCTGGAGCCCGACGAGATATGCGTCATATGATGTCCGCGCACACGCCCCATTCGAACCATCACCGCCGTCGAAAGCGCGGTCAGCACCATCTTTTGCGCAAGCCCGCCCTTCATGCGCGTTGAGCCAGTCACAACTTCAGGGCCCACTTCCGGAGCGATAGAGATCTCGACCGCATCCGCCAAAGGCGACTTCGGATCACAGCTGATCCCGATCGACCTCGCACCGAGCTTGCCCGCCGCCTCAATCGCGCCCAAAACATAAGGCGTCGTGCCGCTTGCCGAGATCCCGAGCACGACGTCGCCCAGAGTGATACCCCGCTCTTCGAGCTCAAGGGATCCAGCTTCTGCGTCGTCTTCCGCACCTTCGATCGCCCGACGAAGCGCACGATCTCCGCCGGCCATCACGCCCTGCACGATTCGAGGCGAAAGACCGTACGTCGGTGGAATTTCGGAAGCGTCGAGCACGCCGAGCCGACCGCTGGTCCCGGCCCCGACATTAAACCATCGTCCGCCGCCTTGAAGAGCGCATGCGATCACCTCAACCGCCTCAGCGATCTGAGGAAGAACTCTCCCCACAGCGGCATGGGCCACCCCATCCTGTTGGTGGATCAGTTCGAGGATTTGAGACGGTTGCATCTCATCTAAGGCAAGCGAATCCTCAAGTGAAGCTTCTGTAGGTCTGCGTTCGGCCATTTCATGCATTTCGACGATTCAGCCGTTAACTAAAGAAGTCCGCAGCAATGCTTCGTGTACATGCCTATTGGGTGCACTTCGCATCCGGGCATAGGGAATCCTAGAATCGGCCCATGCTCCTCGAAAATCCGTACCCTCAGGCCTTCAAGGTCACAGATTCGACCCTCGAATGCCTCGAATGGTCGCGGCTCGTCGATCGCTTGCGCGCGTGTTGCCGCACGCCGATAGGGATTGCGTTGCTTGCGGAATATTCGAGCACAGACCTTTTTGAACGCCGCGAATCCGATGTGCGTGCTCGGCAGGCGGAAACTTCCGAAGTCCGCGCCCTGCTCGACGCCGATGCCATGCCTCCGATCGGAGGCTGCGCGGACGTGCGACTCTCCGTCGCGCAAGCCGAGAAGGGTGGCGTCCTTGAGCCTACAGAACTCCTCGAAATTCGCGCGACCCTTAGCGCGCTCCATGCAACGATCGAGTTCTTTGATCGACGGCGCGATGAAACCCCTCGGCTTCTTGAGCTCGCCGAGGAGCTCCACGAAGCAAACGGTCTCGAATCCGAAATCGCGCGATGCCTAAACGACGGCGGCGAGGTGAAGGACTCGGCTTCCTCAACATTGGCCCAGGCTCGACGTGATGCGAATCGGCTCTCCAACGAACTTCAATCGCGCATCGAACGAAGTCTGCAGAACGCCGATATCAAGCCCCATCTTTCCGACTCCTTCTACACCGTGCGCAACGGTCGCTTCGTCCTTCCCGTAAAAGCGGACTCCAAGGGCCACGTTCGCGGCATCGTTCACGATGCATCGCGATCAGGAACGACACTCTTCATCGAACCCGACGTCATGGTCGAATTGAACAATCGACATAAGCAGGCGGAACTCACGGTAGACCGCGAAATCCTACGTGTTATGCGGGATCTCTCCGCCGCAGTAGCACGCGAAGCAGCTTCGATTCACACTAGCCTCGGCTCTATCGGCCACATCGATCTGGCCGTCGCACGCGGGCACCTTTCCCAGCAGATGGACGCCATCGAACCGAAAATCGGTACCGAGGGCGTCCTAAAGCTCCCGGGCCTTCGCCATCCGCTGCTTCCGGTTGGGGAGTGTGTCGCGAACGACCTTCGTGTCGGCGAAGACTTCACAGTACTTTTGCTCTCCGGGCCGAACGCCGGCGGAAAAACGGTAGCGCTCAAATCCGTCGCCCTAGCAGCGCTTATGGTGCGAGCGGGCATGCATGCCCCTGTCGACCCGGGTGCCCGAATCGATCTAGTTGACGGCGTTCTCGCGGATATTGGTGATCATCAAGATATTCAGGAGAGCCTATCCACCTTCTCGGCGGCAATGGCGAACCTCGCGGACATTTTGAGGTCCGCTGGACCTAATACACTTGTCTGTCTCGACGAGGTGGGAGTTGGAACAGATCCCTCCGAGGGTGCCGCAATCGCGCAATCAACTCTTGAATCTCTTGCCGAGAGCGGCACTCGTGTCGTCACAACGACCCATTACAACTTGCTAAAGGAAATGGCGGAAGTAGATCAGCGCTTCAAGAACGCGAGTGTCGAATTTGATCCTGTGACGATGGCTCCTACATATCGGGTTCGCATCGGGGCGCCCGGTGCGTCCTCGGCCACGACTGTGGCCGCACGAATGGGCATGCCGCAATCGGTCCTCGATCGGGCATCCGCTCTCCTCAACCTCGAAGACCGTCGCCTCGATCGCATGCTCTCGGAACTCGCAGCCAACCGCGCTTTGCTCGAATCGGAAGTCGCCACCGCCGCGCAGCTTCGTGTCGAGAGCGAACAGGCCCGGGAGGAATACCGCGACAAACTCGCGCGGCTGCAAGAGCGACGAGACAAACTCTTTGGTGAAATGAGAGGCGAACTAGATGCCTCGTTCCGCTCCGCCCATGGCGAAGTCGCTCGTATCATCGCCGAATTGCAACGAGCGCCGACCTCAAAGCATGCAGCGAAGGCACGCGAACGCCTCGAAGACTTGCGCAAAGAAACGGCCCAATCACAAACCGAACAGGGACTCGAGCCAGAAGCACTCGCGGAGGAGCCCGATACGCCACCGGTCGATTGGCCAAAGGCTCAGATCGGCGACTCCGTGCGCACTCCGGGGGGAGCTGCTGGGACGTTAGTTTCGCTGCCGGATCGCAAAGGACGCGTCTCGGTACAGCTCGGCGGCGTCAAAGTGCAGCTTCCTCGTGAACAGCTCCGTCTCGGAGAAGGTCAGTCACGCACTCAGACTGGCGCTCCCACTTCAACGCCCAGCGCAGCGCCGCCCCGCTTGCTCCCCCCAGCGCGGATCGGCGGCCTCGTCGAATGTGATCTTCGCGGCATGCGGGTCGAAGAAGCACTCACCCAGCTGAATGTCACCCTCGACCTAGCAGCTGCGGAGGGCCGAGACGAGTTGCGCGTTATTCACGGCATTGGTACCGGAGCGCTCAAACGCGCTGTCGGGGAACATCTCCCGCGCTCGCCTTACGTGATCGACTGCATCCCCGCGACACGCGAGGACGGCGGTGCCGGTGCGACGCGCGTCATCCTCGGAAAGGACTAAGAACGATGGCCGACGATCCCGCGAGTGACAGCGAACACGAATCGGTCGAGGAGGCAACCGAGGCACAGGATGAGTCTGTATCTCCTTTGCCTGATCATGATTTCCGCGACGATGAGGACGGTGCATTTCCAACCGTTGACGAATTGATCGGCACCTTCTTAGGGGAGCCGTCTCTTTTGCCGGTCGTGATCGTCATCCTGCTGAGTGGTGGAGCGTTCGGCGCAGCGGCGCTCATTCTAACGGTGCTCGACCGCAATCCTTTCGCCGCCGCAGCACTGCTCTTGATTACCGGCATGACCGTCGACATCTGCTTGCAGGCGCGCAAGAAGCAGAGGTTCAGGAATGTCGCACGTCTGATAGGACTGATTTGGGCCGCATCCGTCGCTCTCGCAATTATCGCTCTATGGAGCGGGGTTGCGTTCGGCTAATGCCTCCCAAGACATACGCCGAAACTGCGTCGAATAGCGCGCCTAACACACTTGGACCTGCATTCGAATTTCGACGTGCGAAAGGCTATTCCGAGCTCTCGTCGGCGAGGAATGCTTCCGCTGCACGTAGTCCCGACCTTGTCGCGGACTCGAACGAGGGTCCTGCCAAATAGTCGCCCGCCCAGTAGAGCCGACGACCCAGAGCACGACGATCGCACTGCACTTTTTCGAAGTTTGCGAGTTCGCGGTAATGCCCCACGCCAAAGAATGCCTGTGTCCCGCGTCCAAGATGCGTCGTCAATACACGCTCTCCAACGCCAGGGCAGGCCATCTCTAGCGAACTCAGCAGATTCTTCGAAACGACATCACTCGCCGTCTCGCTCCACTGCGCCGCAAAAGCGTCGCGCGCGCGAACAACCACTTGGCTACGCCCTTCGGGCACGCGGCCACCACTCTGCCCCGGCTCAATCACGATCGATGAGATCGCCGAATCTTCACGGCGTGGCAATCGCAGCTCTTGGGGTAAGCCAGAATCGACCCCTTCAAGCGCGGCGGACAGCGTGACGACCGGTTGCTCCACGACGCCCGCAAAAAAATCACGCTCGGCCGGAGTCAACAAAGAGGATGCAATTAGGGCTGCTTGAGTCGGCCCCAGAGCGACAATGACAGCATCAAAAGATGAATCCGATCCAGGGCCATCCTCGTCGAGGGTCTCCAGACGATAACCACCGGCTGCGAGTTCATCTACGCGCTGCACCGCCGTGCCGCGCCGAACATCGAGGCCTTCAGCGGCTGTTTGCGCGAGTTCGAGGAGAGGACGACGCGGGAGGCCGGGCAGACCGGGGCGGCGCTCGCCGATCCCTAGAGACCGTACATGCTGAAGCAAAGCGACGCGTGAAAGCGATTCAACTCGGTCGCCGTATAGACCCTGCACTTCCGGAGCGAGCCAGAATTCCAAAGCGCCTCGCCCAAAGTAGAGAGACACATGATCAGAGAGACTTCGATAGTCGAGATCCGCAGCTCGCTCAACGAAGCTCGCATCGAGCAAGGGCGCATAACGCCCCATCAAACGGCCCCATCGCAACAACTTCGCTCGCTCGCGAAGCGGCGGGCCTGGGATGCTAGCGGCACCTCGAAGGCTCAGGCCATCAACCGGGATTGTCTCGCCAGCCCGCAGTAGAGCAGTCTGCACCGGGCGAAGCGGGGAGAAGAGGTCGTCGACACCGGCCTCTCGCGCGAAGCGAGCCAATGCGACATCGTGCCCGCCTAGTACCGGCCAAGCACCATCCATCCAATGTCCGGCGCACCATTCGCCCCGAGCACGCCCACCGACCGCAGT
>DGPZ01000173.1:0-4455 GCA_002390675.1 Deltaproteobacteria bacterium UBA4427 | reverse complement strand
TGCCTCCACGCTTCCCGAGCACTGCCACGACGTCTTGCAGAGTATCGAAGGCCACATAAGGCTCGCCTAACTCATCCATAGCAGGGGCCAGTGTGTCCTTAGCGAAGGCTAAGTCTGCTTCAATTGCGCCGCAAAGGTCGGATACTTTCCCGTTTCCGATGTGCACGCAGAACGTGCCCGGATTCTTTTCGCGGTAAGCGCCGATCAGCGTCTTCTTGCAACTACCGGTCCCGCAACCACAGGCATCGTTCGGCGCACCAGCAGCGAGACGCCAAATGTCCCCTTCGTATTCGAGGTGGTTCGCGTTGTACTCGAAGGACACTTCGTTGATCGCCTGCATGCGTTCGAGATTCCAATCGAACCCGTCGGAAAGAATTCGAAACGGCACGCTCTCGGCCCTACACCATGCGAGCAGGTCGCGAGCGCCGGGGTCGAGATCGATCGTCTCGAGAAATTCGTAAAGCTCCTTTTCGGGCAGCTCGAAATTCTTGAAGAGTGCCAGCACGTAGGTCCAAGCAGTAAACTCGCCCTGCGCAAAGCGGTCCCAGAGTTGCACTCGGCGTTCCGGAAGACGGGCTTGCGCAAGGGTCGAGCCGACGTCCTGGACAGAGAAAGTCCCGTCGAAATCACAGAAGACTGCAAGCGGCCGACCAGCGGGCACATGGGCGTGGGCGGCGTTTTGATTCTGACCCTTGGCATTGTCCGGTGGATTCACGGGCTTCACTCTTTCGGGATAAATGGGTCTGGGGGGTTGAGGAGGATTCGGGCTAGGCGATCGATCACCGGGACACACTATCAGCGGGGGGTAGCGGCCAGGCAGGCCATTCACGCGTCAAGGCCGGACGAACTTAGCCACTTCATCGCACACATATGGGGTGCGCAAATATTGCCAGTTCAGACGGACCGCGAGGCGACCCTTCGCCTGTAAATCCGGTCGGAGGGGCCCGTTTAGCAGCAGCGCCGGCTGCTTGGTTAGCGCATCCCTAGGCCGGCGGTAATGCGCCCTTTACGCCGGTTTCCCTCGGGAAGTCGTCAAGCCGACAGATCCAAGGCCAAAGCGACGAAGAGCGACATTTTTTGTCACCTCCGAGCGCCATTTTGTGTCACCGCACCACCGGGGCTGCGCTGCCCCTGCGTCCTGCCTGCGACGAGAGTCATTCGAAAGGAACACACCTCGTCGTCTGAGATCGCCTGAAACGATCTGAGAGTCTTAGACCTACTTGGCACGACGCTTGCTTTTACAATGTCTTGAGTTCACGGGGCGCTTTTCGAGGAGCGGGCCCCCATTTTGCGCCCGGACTGGCTACCCCTCCCTTCGCACAATCTGTGTGAGGAGCCGGTTCGGGCGCAATTTTTTTCGCGCCCCACTCTTGCCGTCGTGCACTCGGATCCCGAACGGGGGATGTGTGACAAAACGACAAGGGACGTGGAAGGCCGGGTTGCCACCCATGCTTCCGCGGCCGGCTCAGGCCTGCGAGCAGCCCACCTATTTTTCGATTCGCATGCGACGATTCATCCGCGAGCGATCTCGGCATGCTGAACGTCCTAAACGAGGTTCGGCGCGAGTTCGAAACAAAACCGAAGTGACTCCGTGAACCGGGCGCTAGGCCCTGGCTGGATCGATTCGAAGAGACATCACGATGCGCTTCCCAAGGTCGAGTCCGAGTTCGCTCTCGGAACGTCGGAGCACCTGCATCCCTTGGGTGTATTCGCCGGGCGGAATTTCCCCGAACCCCATAGAGGTGTAAAAAGGCGCGTTCCACGGCACATGAGCGAATGTGGAAAGCGTGATTTCCGCATCGCCTCTCACCCTTGCCGCTTCGATTGCCGCGCAGACGAGTGCCCGCCCGGTCCCCTGACGCCCGTATTGCGGAGCCACGTCGAGTTCTTCCAGATGGGTGTGTCCATCGAGCTCCGCGAGCAAAGCGAAGCCGATAACCTTCCCCTCCGAAGTTCGAGCCACGATCAACCGCCCTTCTTGCTGAGCAGCCATAGCCTCCTCGGTGCTTGTCGTAATTGCAGCGATCGCCGGCACCAAGTCGGCGGGATCAAACATCTTCGCCGCCGCGAGCTCCAGCGTCGCTACGGATTCGAAATCTATCCCCGACGCCGGCTCAACAACGAAATCATCCATCGACGGACGCCGATCGCGGAAGCAAAACATCTCGCGCGACCCCGGCCAAATACATGGAGCCCGTAGCACATAACATCTTACCCTCCGCCAACTCACTCCGTGCCCGAGTTGCCGCGACGCGGGGGTCAGGGACCGTGTCGATCGGCACCGATCGACCGAGATCACTGAGCAAAGAGGCGACTTGCTTCGCCAGCTGATCTTCTGGAAGCGAGCGAGTCGAATCGGCTTTAGTCACCCACACGCGATCCGCTTCGGCAAGAAGAGGCCGAAGCAACGACTCGAGTTGCTTATCCTCCGAGACCGAAATCAGAAGCTCAAATCCTCCGGGCGCGATCTCTCGGAGCGATTCGGCCAGCAATCGCGCAGACTGCGCCGTATGCGCTCCATCCACGACGACGCGCGGATCCGCTTCCAATACTTCGATGCGCCCAGGTAAACGGCAGCCCGACAGGCCACGCTCAGCCGCCGCATTGAGTTCATCCTTCGGGTAGACGCCTAATGCCCGAACACATCCTAGGGCGAGCACGGCATTTTGAGCAGCCGCATCTCCAGGCGACCCCAACTTGGGAAGCGCGACTTCCGGAGACTCCGCCATACAAATAATTGGCGCCCCGACTTCGGCCGATCGTGACTTCACCACTCGAAGCGCCTCCGGCCGAAGCCATCCCACGATCGCGGGAACGCCGGGCTTTAAAATTCCCGCCTTCTCACCGGCGATCTCAGCCTCCGTTTCGCCGAGTTTATCCGTGTGCTCTAGCTCGATACTCGTCACACACGTCACGACCGGACTCACAATATTCGTGGAATCGAGGCGTCCGCCGAGGCCAACTTCGAGTAGCACGCGGTCGACCCCCGCATGCGCAAAAATAAGTAAAGCGACCGCAGTCGTCGCGTCAAAGAAGCTCGGCAAAGTCTCGCGAGGCCCCGCACGCAATGCTTGAACAATGGGCCGCACGCGCTCGACCGCTGAAACTAACGTCGACTCATCGACCGAAACGCCATCAATACGAAAGCGCTCTACCCAGCTCACGAGGTGCGGCGATGTGAAAGTGCCAACGTGTTCGCCGAGCTCCAGCAGAATCGACTCTGCAAAGAGGCATGTAGAACCTTTGCCCTTTGAGCCGGCGACATGGATGATGGAGAGCTCATCCTGGGGACGCCCGACGGCGTCGAGCAATGCTCGAATGGGCTCTAGATCCAGTCGGCAATAGCTGTAGTTCGTCTGGCGCTCACGATTAATGAGCCCTTCGAGATAGCCCGTAGCCTGCGCGAGGGTTTCAATCGCGTTTTCGCTCATGCGATTATCTCTCCTCTCTGTGCAGGATGCTCGCGAAGGAACGTCGGGAGCAACATAGGACGAGTCGCTTCGAAGCTGAAGCCACGGGACCGCAAACAAGCGCGCCGCGGCCAAAAAAAAGGCGACCAATTACTTGGTCGCCTAATTATGATTCATCGCAAGACGACGGGCGTCTTACTGAAGCATGTACTTCTGGCGCTCGCGGTAGGCCTTGAGCGCGGGGCTCGTAGACTCGATCGAGGGGTAGAAATACTTCACGGCGTGTCCGCATTCCTGGCAGAGCCGGTAGCAGAACTTGAAGCCTTCAACTTCGCGAATCGACCCAACATCGATTCGACTATCGTCCGTGCAGCAGCTCGAGGCGCGCGTCGGTGAGACAATCTTCTTCGGATATTCGTTCTTCGGAGTCTCCGTGTCGGTGTACTCGATGATGTTCTTCGTGAGACGGTGGGACCGCTCCTCGGAGCTCTTCTTCCTGATATTGCTACCGATTCTTCTCAACGGATATTCCTCGCATCGTTGTGGGTCCAGAGTGGAGTCCGAGGCCTTAAGCCCGGAGTCGTTCACCCAGGTCCGGTTTCAATTCGTGATTCTTGGAGCTCGGCTTTTTCAAACCCAACTCCTTCGAACCTAAGTCTTTCAATCCAAGTTCTTTCAAAAGGAGCGATCGATTTTCAAAGGGCCGCTGGCACGGCGCCCCATCTGCAACCCAAAGACGGCTCGATCCCACGTCTTCGGACAACTCGAGCAGCATGGAGCTACGCGTTCCGTATCGATCCGTGTTCCCGTCCGGGATGTGAACACACGTGGCTTCAAAGGGGCTTCCGACCCCTTCATCCTCCACGTGCTCGCGACAGATCCGCGCCAACCCCTCGAAGAGGTCGTAGCCCGGGTCCGTGATCATTTTTTCGACGCTGCTTCGAATGCGCGTCAGCTTCAGAGCCCTCGGCTCTTCGGTGCCCTTTCCATCGTTCGCTTCGAACGAAAGACCGTCGATTCCCTCAAAGCCTGGGTAGGCCTTGCC
>DGPZ01000140.1:39201-52441 GCA_002390675.1 Deltaproteobacteria bacterium UBA4427 | reverse complement strand
TCGGCTCAGCTTCCCCTTGCGCGGGAGGCGGTGGTTCGGCTGATCGCGAGGCTCCGTGATCAGTTCGCGCCCGAGACCGTTATTCTCGCAGGACATTCTCAGGGGGCGATGTTGGCTCTCGATGTTGCGGTCGTGACGGAGCCGCCGCCGGATCGAGTGGTGCTCCTCTCGGGTTATGCGTTGCTCGATTCTGTCCCGAATATCACGCGTTCCCGCGAGGTGACGCCGGTGGTTTTGATCTCCCACGGCCAGAGCGACCCCGTGGTGCCCTTTAGCTCCGCTAAAGATATGAGGCAGCTGCTCGAGGAAAACGGATTCTCGGTTGAATTCAATGAGTTCGCTGGTGGGCACGGAATCGAGAGCTCAGTCGTGGCGGCGGTGTCTGCCTTTGTCAGGCCTACGGCATCGCCCGGAGTTTTAGATGAGGAGGCGACTGATGCTCACTAAATGGAAGCGGCTCGCGATGACCTTTAATGCTGTGCGGAAATCCGAGGGGGATGTCCACGCGGGCATTCGGTTCTTTGATGCGATGTCGGATATTTTGGGGCGCGGCGAGGGGACTATGATTGGCCTGATGCGCGCCAGCGAATCCGGCAGACGCGCGCTCGAAGAGCAGCGGAGCCTATTCGATCCGATTACGAATCGTGATCGACTCAGGAATCTTCCGAAAGGAACGTTAGGCCGAGCGTACGTCGGCTTTGCGGATGCACGCGAAATCTATCCTGAGCAGTTCGAAGAATTGTTGACGGAAGCGATCGGGCGAAGCTCGGACGACACAGAGCACGGCTCGTCCGACGCTCACTTCGTCCACGACCGGTATCGCCATTTGCACGACGTCTGGCATGTGGTGCTGGGCTACGACACCGATGAAGATGGCGAGCTGGGCATCCTTGCCTGCATGGGCCGGCAGAATGGCTATCGCGCACATTATTTCGCCGCTTTCGTTCAGGCGTGCGTTGGCGCGATTCGGGGAAATCTGAATCGGCTTCGCGTTTTCGGGCGTGGATGGCGTCGCGCCCGTCGGGCAGAATGCATGATTAGTCAGGATTGGGAAACGCTCCTCGAGCTGCCGCTCGAAGAGGTGCGCACGCGACTTAACGTCTACCCACTTCCCAATGCCGACGCGGATCCCGCGCTCGGGCTTCCTGCGAGCGAAGCTGTCGCGATGTAGCGATCGAGCGCACCTCTCGGATGCGGATGCTGATGCGGATGAGTGCTAGCCCGCTGCGACTTCGAGTCATTGGCTGCGTGGGCAGCTAGGGACTCGTAGAGATCTCGGCGGAACGTTCGGGCGCCCGAGCTGGTAAGATCGCTCGCGTGCGGGCCCTCATTGTTCTCGCACTCTTTGGTGTCGCCGGGCAGTGCCCGATCGGCGGAGGTCGCGATCATGATGAAGGGTTATGCGGGACGTGTGCTCGAGATTAATTTGAGCAATCGAACCTACTCCTATGAGCCGCTGGATGAGGAGATCGCTTCTCTCTATATAGGTGGCAAGGGGTACGGGACGCGGCTGCTCTACGACCGGACCGATGCCGGAATTGATGCGCTTAGTCCGGAGAACCCGTTGATCTTTGCGACCGGTCCCTTGAATGGATCCGTTGCGCCGCAGAGCAACCGCTTTGCGGTGGTCTGCAAGAGCCCGCTTACGGGCGGGATCGGGAATGCGACCTGCGGCGGAAGCTTCGCCTACGCGATGAAGCGCTCCGGCATCGATGTCGTGGTCGTGAGTGGGCGGTCGGAACGGCCCGTGCGTATCGAGATCGATGGCAAGACCGATGAGATCGAATTTATTGATGCCGCGGACCTTTGGGGCAAGGGAACTTACGAGACGCAATCGATTCTTGGGAAGAAGAAGAAGCACGCGGTGATAGGTCCGGCCGGCGAAAATCGCGTGCTCTACGCAGGCATCGTCTCGGATGAACGAATAGCGGGGCGGTCTGGCGTCGGGGCGGTGATGGGCTCCAAAAACTTGAAGGCGATCAGTCTTGAGGGCAATCGGAAGCTTGAGATGGACGACCCTGATGCGTTCAAGGCCTACACCAAATCTGTACGAAAGCTCTTCGCCGACCACCCCCATCTCGGAAGTTCCATGAAGCGCTTCGGTACGGGTGGCATCGTCAATACGACGAACGCTCGCAATATTCTGCCGACGAGAAATTTCAAGTACGGACACTTCGATGACGCGATGGATATCTCAGGCGAGTACATGGAAGACAATGAGCTTAAAGGCGTGAAGAGTTCATGCATTCATTGTCCAGTGACCTGCGGCCGCCAAGTCGAAGTTGAAGGCGCGGGCGTCGTGAAGGGTCCTGAGTATGAAACGCTCGCCCTGTTAGGCAGCAATCTTGAAATTTCTGATCTCAAGGAGATCAGCGAATGGAATTACCTCGCCGACGACTTGGGTATGGATACGATCAGTCTCGGCGCGACTCTCTCATTCGCCATGGAGCTTCGGGAAAAGGGGATGCTCGCGATCGATCTCGAGTTCGGTGAAGCGGCGGGGATTTCTGAGCTGATCCGCGATGTCGCACATCGCAGCGGGATCGGCGATGTCCTCGCCGATGGCAGCAAGAGGATGAGCGAGAGATACGGAGGCTCTGACTTTGCCATGCATGTAAAGGGCATGGAGATGTCCGCATACGACCCGCGCGGGTCCTATGCGCAGGGTGTCGAGTACGCGACAACGAATCGTGGTGGTTGCCACGTGCAGGGCGCGAGCATGTACCTCGAATCCGTCGGGCCGCTGACGATTAATCCGCAGAACTTGAAACTCAAAGCGGATATTCCCGTGGTACAGCAGAACCTCGCCTGTGCGCTTAACAGCATGGTGCTCTGCATCTTCACGAGTTATGGGATGATCCCAGCGATGGTCCATAACATGAACCCGAATGGACTCCCGCTGCGGGCGCTTAGTAAGGTGATGGAGAACCTTGGGCCCATGTTCCGGATGAGCATGTCCATGAAGGGACCACCGATTTTTTGGTGGGAGAAGTGGATGAGCCAGATTACGGGCGCTCCGATGTCGTCGGGACATATTCAGGAATACGGTGGACGCATCTTTAATCTCGAGCGCATCTATAACCTGCGTGAAGGTGTCGGGGCAGATCAGGACACACTGCCGCGACGCATGCTTGATGAACCGACTTTCCCCGGGATGACCTCGGGGCATCCGCTCGACCAGTTGCTTCCGCGCTACTACAAAATTCGCGGTTGGGACCAGGCTGGTATTCCGACGCAGAAGATTCTTGATAAGTTGCAGGTGCGATCATGAGCGTCACAGTCGAACTCAGTTATGACATGAGTAAGGCGCTCGGTGAGCGACGTTTGGAGATGCCTAACCCTGGACGCGTGCGCGAGGTCGTCTCCTACGTAGAACAAAAGTTTGTAGAAAAGGGGGCTGACTTTTCGCTGCTATCGAAAGTGACTTCGGTCGCGATTAATGGGGTGCTTACTAATCATCGACGCGGGATGAAGACAAAACTTGAGGATGGGGACGTGGTTGCGTTCGTGAAGGCGGCTTCAGGCGGATAGGGCACTTGAACTCGATTCGATGTGTGCGCCCGTCCGATAGGACGCGCGTCAGGCATCGCGCAAGAGTGGCGGCAATGCATTAAAGCAAGGTCCTTTAAAGCCTGCTGGGCGCGGGTGCAGAATCGATCATAGACCTCGTGGGTAAGTGCGTCGGCGTTCGTAAAGCGGGCAAAGACGGAACTGCAAGAGGCCCCCGCGCGTCAGCAAAGTTCCGAAATAGGAATATCTGCCGTTGGCCGCCCGCTGTAGGCTGGGCGACGTGTGATGCTAGTGTCGGCTCCATGCTGATCTCGCTCGACAAGAGTTTTGTGTTCATCGCCGCTGGGAAAACAGGAACGAGCAGCGTCTCACTGTCCTTGTTGCCGCATTTGACGACCGACTTTGCGCGGATGCCCTACTCCATGGTCCTCGATATGCCGAGCCATCCGGAGATCGAGTCACTGCTCGGAGCGGGGGCGGAGAACGTGTCTGGCGCGGACACGATCAAAGGCTTGGGCTTGCTCCACGCCGCCGCTGCGGACGCTCCCTTCGAAATGGCGTATACGAACAAACAGACTGGCTACGCCTTTCGAACCTCGGACTTGAACGACTTTAAGCATCTCCCGGCGCGGACCGCACGACGGGTTCTAGGCGAGTCGTTTTGGCAGAGTGCGTTTAGATTTGCCTTCGTACGCAATCCATGGGATTGGGTGCTCTCGAACTACGTGTACAAGCAACGTCCCGAGAACGTCGAGCCTATGGATACAGAGAAGGTGCTCTGGGTTCGGGATAATGTGAAGCTGCGCCAGCTCCCTATCCCGTACCGCACCCAGCACGCATTTCTGTGTGATGAGGATGGGCAAGTGAAGCTCGACTTCGTAGGCCGCTTCGAAAACTTCTCGAGCGACTTCGCGAAAGTCGCCAAGCATTTGGAGCTTGGCGGCGACTTGGGGCACCTAAATGAGAACGAAAAAGATTCTCGACCTAATGTTAGGTCTCTTTTCACCGACGAAGCATTTGAACTCGTCGGCGAGCTATGGGCCGTCGACATTGAGACGTTTGGGTACGGCGATTTCGCTTAAAGCTACGATAGCCACACGGCCGCCATCTACCTGATGCAGTGCAGCTCGAATCTTCTCGCCCTTATTTGGGAATGATGGATTCGAAGGCGTGCTCGTGGCGACGATTGTTCAGCCGACCTTCACTCCTTAGCCCCGAACTGCGTTGCTGTTAGGCCTAGGGCTGGCGGACCTGCGCTCGGTTACGACACGCGTCGGCAAAATGCCGTCCAGCTGATCGATCAGCGCTGACCCACTTTCGATCATCGTCGATCTAGCCTGCCCTCACTCTGGCATGACCACGACGGGAAGAGCCGCGTTCGTTCCCGCCTTGAACCCGCTCGCCAGGCCCAGTCCCGCACCCGGCGCAAAAAAAAGCGCTCGCGGCCCATAGAAGTGAGCAAATCGAGCGCAGCGGTAAAGAATCGAGTGGCTCCCCGGGCAGGACTCGAACCTGCGACAAGGCGGTTAACAGCCGCCTGCTCTACCAGCTGAGCTACCGGGGAACGGATACTCGGGAGGCGGGAGTTTACGCGCTGCCGCCAAAGTCGCAACGCTCATCCGCCGGCAGTTCGCGAGTCAATATCGTGCAGGTCTGAGAAGCTTGGCTGCAGCAAGGGGTTGGACAATTAAATGCCTTTACGAATCGGACCGCAAATCGGATTTTTCGATCTGATTCTGGTGGCCCCGAACTGGCTGGAGTCAGGCTTCGTCGTCGTCGTCGAAGCGAGTTTCGAGGACTTCGAATTCACGAATGCCTTTGGGCACATTGACCGTGACCTCGTCGCCGGCTTCTTTGTTCATAAGGGCTCGAGCAACGGGCGACGTGACCGAGAGCCGGCCTGCGGGGGCATCGGCTTCGTCTTCGCCAACAATCGTGTAGGTTACTTCGTCTTGAGTCTCGATGTCCTGGAGGACGACCGTGACGCCGAAGCGGACCTTGTCCGGGGTTTGACCCTTGGTCTCGATTACCTGGGCGCGGCCCAGCTTGTCATCGATGCTGGCCATATGTCCGGCGATATGGGCCTGCCTCTCTTTGGCGGCGTGGTATTCGGCATTTTCGGAGAGGTCGCCGTGGGCAATGGCCTCTTCGATGTCTTTAATATTGGCCGGTCGCTCGACTGAGATCAGTCGCTGGAGCTCGGCTTTTAGGGCTGCGTAGCCACGGGGAGTCATCGGGACTCTCTCGTCCATTCTATCCTCGTCGCGCGTGTGAGCTGGGCCCTCACGGCGTTCTTGGTCGTCGTTTGCGATCTGTGTTCCAGGCGGGCTACATCGCCCAACTCGTAGTCGAGTCGTCCCCTGGGTGTGCTCGCGAATTTACTGCGGCTTGGGGGACGGGCCTGGCGGGGATCTGTTCTCCGAATAGGCTACCCACGGCGTTCCGCCGCATCAAGGCACACGGCAAATGTCATATTTTGGATGAGGAGCTAAGGGGTGGCATTATTCGACGACCAGGACCCAGAAGACGGAAGTCGAGATGAGGGCGAATTGCCCCTGCGTACCCCCGAGTCCTTCGTACAAACGGCTCTCTTCTTTTATGGGGCCCTGGGCTGCGTTGCTTTGGTATGGCGAATGTGGACGCCTGGCGCTTCGATTCTATATCCCGGCGTCGTGCCAGACACGCCGATCTCTTTGGTCCCGGCCCTTGGGGCTGGGATCGCCGTCGGACTGATTTCGCTGGGTCTCTCGGAGCTGATGACTCAGTTTACCGAGCTCGGCGAGAGTCTCGCAGACACTCTTGGCGAGAGCTTGATGGGCATCGGCCGAGCCGAGGCGATCCTGCTCGCCCTCGCGAGCGGGATTTCGGAGGAGATGTTCTTCCGTGGGGCTTTGCAGCCGGCGGTCGGCTGGTTCCTCGCGAGTCTGATCTTTGGCGCATGCCATTTCCTGCCACGCAAAGAACTCGCGCTTTGGAGCCTCTACGCAGTGGGCATGGGGGGCGTACTCGGTGGGCTCTACATCTACACGGGACACCTGATCGCCCCAATCGCCGCTCATGTGGTGGTCAACGGCGTGAACCTGCCACGACTCGCGCGTCGCGCCGAGGAGCAGGCTGCATCGGGTGCGGCCTCGGGCCCCGGCTCGGACGACGACGACTAGGGCTAGCTACGCCGAAGGTCGCGCCGCGCACGCCAGCACACGCGTTGCAGAGCCCGATCTAATCGGCTCTAGGAAGCCAGAGCGATCGCGTCGATTTCGACCCCCGCACCGAGCGGAAGCGCAGCGACACCGACGGTGACCCGAGCGGGTGCCGGGTCGATATCAAAAGCTTCGGCGTAGACGGCGTTTACCCTCGGAAAGAGGGTGAGGTCGGTCAGATAGACCGTCGCCTTCACGACGCGGTCCATGCCGCTGCCGGCCGCCTCGAGGACGGCCTTCAAGTTCGCGAGGACCTGCTTCGTTTCGACTTCGATATCACCTTCGACCTTTTTGCCAGTGGCGGGGTCGAGGGGAATCTGACCTGAGGCGAAAACGAGTTCACCGACACGAATGCCCTGGGAGTACGGACCAACGGGCGCCGGAGAATGCTCCGTACGCACTTCCACACGCGTGTTCGATTCTGTCATGCGACCCACATTACCGCAGTCGATGAGCAGCCTGCGACGGGGCTCTTTACAAAAGCGTCTGCGGCCCAATCCCGCGACGGCTCGCTCTTTACGAAAGAGGCGGCTGGTCGGGGAGAAGTCGTTCTTCAAGGACTCGCACGAGATATCCGAAGAGGAGCAGGTTAGGAAGGCGGCCGCGGGCCTCGCCCGTGATGCCCGCGCCGTCCGCAAAGGCTTCGGCGTATTGCGAGAAGAATTCGATCGTCTCGAAAGGAATATTCTTGGCGAGCATTTCGTTGACTTGTTCGGCCGGAAGTTCGTCGAAAATCTCCGCGAACTCAAAGGCGATCTCTTCGGGGGTCATATCCATCTCCGCGAACCGATATCGAAGCGAGGAAAACCTCGGCTTCACACGTCTCAGTTCCTATGCAGTGTCAGTCGTTAGCCTCAAACGGTAAAACGTTGCAACAAGAGACGTTAGTGTTTGGCCAACCTCGCATCTACGCCATGCACTGTCAAGCATCTTGAATAGGAGGGATGCGGGAAGTCGGCAACCAGAGCGTCTCTAGTGTCCGACATGCGTTTGGGCTGCGGCTAATTCTTCCATTGCGAGTGCACTTGAATCCCGTGTTCATACGGGCCTCGACGTTGATAGTTGCCGGTCGTTTTACGCGTCGTTGCCTACACAGAAAAAACTTGCGCGACGTCAGTCATAATTCACGCCAATACTTTGATTGAGGAAGAGGATCATCCGCGGGTCGCGCGACGGATCGAATCGAAGGTAAAGACGCCAAGGCCCAGCCAGACAAGACCGAAGCCCATGGCATGTGCGGGCGCAAATTTTTCGCCGTAAACGAGAGTCGCTAGGCCGAGGGTCATAGTCGGGGCGATGAATTGGAACATGCCGACGGCGACGAGGGGAAGTCGCTTTGTAGCGGCGTGAAAAAGCAGGAGCGGGCCGGCGGTGATCACGCCCGTGAGGGAGAGGTAGGCGTGGTCGGCGAAGCTCGCTTCGAGCAGCCCAGCGTTCTGACGCGTAAATAGGATGGCTAAGCCCCCGAGAACAACGATCGGCGAGAGCACCAGCATCTCGCGGGTGAGTCCACCGAGAGGCGGTTGCGGGTGGAGCTTATGCATTAGTCCGTAGAGCGCGAAGGACATAGCCAGCACGAGTGAAATCCACGGCAGCTGACCGGATTGGAAGGTCATGGTCGCGACGCCGAGTGCGGCGATCGCGACGGCGATCATTTGCGCACGATTCAGTCGTTCGCCGAGCACGACTAGGCCGAGCGCCGTGCTGACTAAGGGATTGATGTAGTAGCCGAGGCTCGTGGCGATTACCTGCTCGCTGTAGATCGCGTAGATGAAGAGCGTCCAGTTACCCGCCAGCAGGAGTGCGGCGAGGAGCGTGAAGCCCCAATCCCGGAGAGAGCCGCGAAATGTCTGGCCTAGGGTACCCGTCGCGGCAGAGACGACAAGCAAGAGGGTCAATGTCCAAAGGACTCGGGGGATGAGGGCTTCATCGGCGGTGATGCCCTCGATCGCCTTCCAATAGACAGGGACCAGTCCCCAGCTGAGATAACAGGCGGTCGCGATCCCCATGCCGCTCGGAGAGAGTGCGCTATTCGACGGGGACGGAGTGGCCATGGCCGGATCGTCGGGAATCGTGCCCTCGCTGTAAAGCGGTGTTGGATCGACCAGGCTTCCGGATTGACGCTCGCGGGATTGTCCTGGGACACGGGCCATGCACAGTAGCCAGTGTATTGCGGGAGGTATTTATCGGGAGCGGCCTCGAACGCAGCCTGCCTAGTTGATGACGCCGCTGGCCATCAAGTCGGCGACGTCTTCTGGAGCAAATCCAAGTTCTTCGGCCAGCACTTCGAAGTTTTCTCCGCCGATGAGGGGAGACGGGAAGCGCGGACCGTTGTCGTAACCGCTCACGCGAAACTGATGACCTGAGTAGGGGATGCGTCCCATCTCGCCGTGCTCGAGTTCACGGTAGAAACCGCGGTGGCGATATTGCGGATCGGTTTGGAGATCGCTGCTGCGCTGAACGTGGCCGGCCGGGACGCCGCACGAGGTGAGCAATTCCATCGCCTCCCGGGGTTTACGGTCTTGTGTCCAAGCGGCGAGGTGCATGTCGATTTCATCATGCGCGGCGAGCCGTCCATCCACGTGATCAAGCTCGGTGGCTCGGGACCATTCCGGGTCACTTAATGCCTGACGTAAGGCCGCCCATTGCGCATCGGACTCGATCGCAATCGCTAGCCACTCGTCTTCTCCCGCACAGGGATAGGCGCCTTGGGGCGCTGCATCTGCCGAGCGATTGCCATTTCGTGAAAATGTTTGGTCGGTCGTCTGAGTCGCGAGGATTTCCGGAGCGAGGAAATGTAAGGCCGCTTCCATTTGGCCGAGGTCGATATGTTGACCTTCGCCGGTACGCCGCTTGTGATCGAGAGCCGCAAGAAGCGTGGAGGTAAGGAAACGCGGCGCGACCGTGTCGGTATAGGCATTCCAAGGGCCAACCGGACCGCGATCGGGCCAGCCGACGAGCTCGAAGAATCCAGCCAGGCCGGCGGCGTGATATCCGTATCCAGCCATAGAAGCGATCGGCCCGGTCTGTCCCATCAGGCACGTGCTGACCATGATGACGCCTGGATTCGCTTTGCGTGCGGTTTCGTAGCCAATGCCTAAGCGGTCGACGGCGCCCGGAGTGAAGCTCTCGAGAACAACATCCGCCCATTCAAGGATGCGTTCCGTGATTTCCCCCGCGCGTTCGTGCTTGAGATCGACCGTTAGGCTGCGCTTCGAGGAGTTAAACTCGCCAAAGAATTGTGAGCGATTCCAACCCGCTTCGTTGTCTTTGTAAGGGCCCGCAGTCCGCAGATTGTCTGCGCGGGTCGTGGATTCGATGCGAATAACATTGGCGCCGTGGTCCGCCAGATATTTTCCTGAAATGGGTCCAACACCCACCCAGCTGAAGTCGGCGACCTTGAGTCCTTCAAGCGGCAGAGCCAGAGGATTAGCGGGTGTCTGCAGCGGAATGCGTTTGCGCGGCGTGCTCGCGAGTTCTGCAAGGACTTCGTCCGTGTGCTCGCCGAGCTTTGGAGCGCGGTGACGAATTTCGAAAGTCTGGTTCGAAGGGCGCGAGAAGGGACCGGGAGCGCGCACCGTCTGGCCGCTTGGTAGCGCAACTTCGTGAAAATATTCGCGGGCAACGAGCTGCTCGAACTCGAGCATTTCGTCGAGCCTGAGCACGGGGGCCATCGTGGCGCCGATGGCGAGTCCAGGCAGAAACACGTCACGCTTGGTTTTTGACGAGAAGAACCGGTCGAGAGTCGCAGTAAGTTCAGGAAGCGGGATCTTAAAGTCGCCGCCACGGTAGAGGCGTCGGTCGAAGGTTTCCCAATCCTCGGAATCGATCCAAGCCTGGTCGATGGTGCCGGCCTGAAGAAGCCAGGGCATGAGCTTCTGCGTTAGGCCGCCTATGCCCAAGGCAATTACGTGGCCGTCTTTTGCGGGATGCACGAGCGGGAAAGTCGTCGGGCCGATTTGAAGCCCCGCGCCGTCCCTTTCATAGTTGACGCCTTGAATCGCGTGAGTCGTTAGGCCGTTCAGCAGAGTCCATGTCATCGCGCTTTGGGCCGAGACGTCGACAAATACGCCTTTGCCCGTCGTGCGAACCCGCGCGTGGCCGATTAGAGCCGCGACGGCGCCTTCGGCACCTGCGTGGCGCCAGGCTTGTGGCACGCTCAACCGGATCGGAGCACGGTCGGGCGTGCCTTGGAGCGCCATGGGGCCAGCAAGTGCCGCGATCGTGAGGTCCGCGGCCGGAAGATCCGCGTAGGGCCCGTCGGATCCGAAAGGAGTGATGCGTACGTGGACGAGCTCAGAGTTTTCTTCAAGCAGTCGTTCGAAACCGAGTCCCGCGTTATCGAGCAAGCTCGGCGGGCCAGAGTCGAGCACGAAGTCCGCCCCCCGGACCAGCTCACAGAATTGTTGGCGACCCGCTTCGGAGTCGAGGTCGAGCTCAACGGACCGTTTATTCCGGTTATACGCTGCAAAGCTGAGACTGCGGTCAGTCCCGTCGGCTCTCTCTTTACCGCCATTTCCGTCGAGGAAGGGTCCTACGCGCCGGGCGTCGCTGCCCCCAATTGGTTCGACGCGGACCACGTCAGCACCGAGATCCCCGAGCATCATCCCGGTCAACTGACCGCGAACGTCGGTGAGGTCGAGCACTCGATAGGGGGCAAGTAGGTTCATATTAGGCGCGGAGACCCGACTACTGATCCATTGTGAATTGGCGATCCGTGAAGCGCCAGCCATCCGAGCTGCGCGTGAGCTGATCGATGTAGCGACCGGTTACGATGACCTTGTATTCGGGGGCGGCCAGGTAACCGATTAGGAAGGCGGACCCGGTGGCGGTGTCGCCGTCGACGTCGATCACGAGGTTCGTCGCGTTATGACGCATCTTGGGCATGTTCTTGTGGGTGTCGTTCGCGAAAGCGCTGATCGCCTCTTGACCCTCGAGCACAGCGTGTCCGGGGTTGAAAATCCCGTCCGGAACGAAGCACTGGGCGAAACCTTCGCCGTCGCCGGTATCGATGGCGGTGTTGTAGCGGGCGTAAAGTTGTTCGATCTGGATGCTGTCGTCGGTATTGAGGGGCATGCGAAATCCTTCGTGAGTGGGGAGGAGAGACCCTACGGCATGGGGCTCCCTATGCAAGCAGTAGACGCCGAGCGCGCGGGCCGCGTGCTAGGGCCGCCCGCCTGCGGCTCGGTCCCGAGCGACGTCGGACCAAGGCTCTCTGTCTTCTTCGCCGCCGAATGAATCGGGATCGAGCAGGGACCAGAGAATTCCCTGCGTGCGGATTTCGCTCGTCGGCCAGTTTTCCAGCGTCTCGCTCATTGCTTTCACGATTTCAGGGTGGTCCGCGGCTACATCCTTTTGCTCGAGTGGGTCCGCATAGATGTTGTAGAGCAGCGGAGGTTCCTCGGGGTAGAGCTTCCAAGGAGCGCGGTAGAGGGCTGCTCGATCAGAGCCAGAGGAGACGTAGTCCGGAATTGGGCCCGGCTCGCCTTCGCCCGAAAGCGCTGCCCATTGGCTTGCTCCGTTGAGATCGCGGGGGATGAGATCCGCGGATCCGGTGGCCTCGAGCAAAGTCGGTAACACGTCCGAAATCGTCATAAAGCCCTCGTGCCGCTTGCCTTCGAGCCGCCCGGGCCACCAGATGGCTGCCGGTACACGCGCCCCGCCCTCGGCGGAGCTGCCCTTGCCCCCGGGAAGCGGACTGTTGTCGGCGCCGCCGTCCAGGGCATTCATCGTCAGGAATTCGAGGCCCGCTACTGGAACGGGGCGGCCGAAGACATCGAGCAGGAAATTTCCGGCCCGCGCGATCGCTGGATTCATAGAGGCTTCGTTGAGGCCGCCGTTGTCACTCGAGAAGAGCACGATCGTATTTTCAAGCATGCCTTCCGTTTCGAGGGCATCGAGGATCCGTCCAATCTCACGATCCATCTCGTCGACCATGGCGGCGTGAAGGCGACGGCGAATATTCTTTACGCTGAGATAGCGATCGATCGCATCGACGGGTGCTTCGTTAGGCAGGTGCGGCGCATTGAAGGCAACGTAAAGAAAAGTCGGTCTCGTCCGGTCGCGTTCTCGAATCAGTTTTAGGGTTTCATTCGCGATGAGGTTTGTTGTGTATCCATCTTCGCGCACGGTGACGCCATTGCGTTGCCAGTCGTAGCCGCCGCCGTGGGTATGGTCCCAATATCCAACGCCGCCTGTTACGTGTCCGTAAAAATGTTCGAAGCCGCGCGCCTGAGGGAACATGTCGGGGGTGTAGTGGCCTAGATGCCATTTACCGGCCATCAGCGGCTGGTAGCCGGCGTCCGCGAGATATTCCGGCAACAGTTTTTCTTCTTTAGGAAGGCCGTTGACCTCGTTCTTTGAGATTGGAAGGTGAATGCCGAGGCTTGCTGGGGATTTCCCTGTCATGAGGCCGGATCGGGTTGGGCTGCAGGTCGGCTGCACGTAGAAGCGGTCTAGCTCAATGCCCTCGCGCGCGATGCGATCGATATTCGGGGTGCGAATTTCAGAGCCGTGGTAGCCGACGTCGC
>DGPZ01000140.1:1104-39097 GCA_002390675.1 Deltaproteobacteria bacterium UBA4427 | reverse complement strand
GTCGAAACAAGCTCCGCGTAAGAGAACCCAACACCAATCAGCGTCAGGCTGGCGAGAAGCGTCGGCAAGAGCGCGAAAGATGCCGCCGATCTTCGTAGGCGCGAAAAAATACAGGCTCGAAAATCCATGGGGCGAGTCTACCGCCTCGAGCTGGGCTCCGGGTCGCTGGGCCCAGGAGGGGTGGTTTTCGCGAGCTTCATCCGCGCGCTATACCCCCGGCCTGCGCTATGCCAGCCGATTGGGCTTTTCGGCGGCATAGTGGCGGCATAGTGGCGACATAGTTGCGGCCGAAGAGCGGCTGTCAGAAGGTGGGCGGAGGAAGATTCCGGTGGCGAATCGAAGCAAAGAGAACAGCGACGAGACCCTGGTTGGGATCGTGATGGGTTCCAAGTCGGACTGGCCGACCATGGAGCATGCTGCATCCGTGCTGGAAACTCTGGAAGTTCCCTTCGAGACCCGCGTGGTTTCGGCACATCGCACCCCAGATCTGCTCTTCGAATATGCGGAGACGGCGGCCGAGCGTGGCCTTCGGGTCATCATCGCCGGCGCCGGCGGCGCCGCACATCTGCCCGGGATGCTTGCCGCGAAGACCTGGATTCCGGTTCTGGGCGTGCCCGTTCAGAGCAAGGCCTTAAGCGGCCTGGACTCGCTGCTTTCAATTGCCCAGATGCCGGGTGGCGTTCCCGTTGGCACGCTCGCGATTGGCAATTCGGGCGCGAAGAACGCTGGACTCCTCGCAGCCGGAATGATCGCGACGACAGATGGAGGCGTGCAGAAGCGCCTTATCGAATGGCGCGCGCAACAGACAGCGGACGTGCTGTCTCATCCTGATCCCTCTGTCGAGCCGTCGCCGGCGAAAGCCGCGAAGCGCGGGAGCTGATCTCAATATGAAGGTCGGGATTCTTGGCGGCGGTCAGCTCGGGCATATGCTGGCTGACGCGGCGCACGCGATTTCTCTCGAGACCCTCGTCCTCGATCCCAAACCCGATGCGGTCGCAGGGCAGGTGACGAGGCATCTCGTTGCGGATTGGGTTGACGAGTCTGCGCTCGCCGAACTCTCGCAATGCGACGTCGTCACCTACGAATTCGAGAACGTGCCAGCAGAGGCGGTCGAATGCCTTCAGCATGACACGGCGGTTCACCCATCTCCTGATGCGTTAGTCATCTCAGGCGATCGCATCATCGAGAAAAATTTCTTTCACGATTTGGGAATCGAGACCGCGCCCTTCGCGCAGGTCGATACCCGGGAAGATTTGGATCGCGCTATCACCGAGATTGGGCTGCCGGCGGTCGTGAAGACGCGGCGCTTCGGATATGACGGTCGCGGCCAAGCCGTGCTGCGATCGAGCGCTGATGTCGACGCGGCTTGGATCGAGCTTGGCGGGCAAGCGCTTATTCTTGAAGGCTTCGTACCTTTCGACCGGGAAGTCTCACTGATTGCTGTACGGGGTCGCGAAGGCGAAATACGTTCATGGCCCGCAACGGAGAACGTCCACGAAGGTGGCATTCTGCATATCTCACGCGCTCCGGCTCCGGATGTCTCGGATGACCTTCGAACCCAAGCGGAATCAGGCCTCGAGGCGATTATGAGCCGCCTCGACTACGTGGGTGTGTTGGTCGTCGAATTTTTTCAGATAGACGGTCGCTTGGTTGCGAACGAGATGGCCTGCCGCGTTCATAACTCGGGACATTGGACGATCGAGGGCGCCCCGACGAGCCAGTTCGAAAATCACATGCGAGCGGTCGCAGGACTTCCGCTAGGCGTGACCGATACCGAGGGCTTCGCTGCCATGGTGAATCTTGTAAGTGACGTGCCCTCGATGACCGCGCTCAAGGGTCGCGATGGAATTTCGCTCCACGTCTACGGGAAGAGCGCCGCACCCGGGCGAAAGCTCGGACATGTGACCGTCGTGGCTCCCAGCCGCGAGGTTCTCGAGACCCGAATTGCAGAAGTTCTCGGGGTCGTTGGAGATCGGTCGGCACGTTAGGCCGGGATATCGGTTAGAAGTCCGCGTGGCCCCGCGCCTAGCCGTGAGCGACTTCATAGACCGCGTACTCGACGCAATCGGGATGCATTCGACCCTCGCCAACGGCGATCGTAGTCGAGAGCCACTCGTACCCGGGGTGCGCGCATTCAAACCGCACTTGCGTGAGGAAGCGGTTGTCGCCGAATTCCGTCGACTGGCCCGCCGCTAATTTTGCGCCGACCGCTTCGTTGAAATCCATCACGCCTGAATAGCGTAGATAGATGGAGGCTCCGTCGTCAGTGCGAAGCATGAGGCGCACATCGACTTGGCCGAAGCCTTTGCCTGCGTCCAAGAACCACTCCCCGCCGCCGGGAAGAATTTCTCCAGAAAGACGGTCGCCTGCGAAGCTTCCTCCGGTCGCATTGAAAATTCGTCGCGTTCCGATCGGCATAGGGCCGATCTCGGTTGGCGCATCGACGGTGGCTTTCATAGTGAATAGGTGGACGAGCTTCATTTTTGGCTTCTCCGGGTCCGGGCGAGTTGGGAAATTTGAACAGTTTGTGTTCGAGTGACACGCGTGCGGCACCGGCCTTTCGCGAGTGGAGAATGAATCCCATTAGACCCCGGGACACAACGGCGCGTCGGGCTAGCATTCGAGTCATGTTTTCCGACTTCGATCACCATATGGCTTTCGTGAATGGTCAGCAGATCCACTACGTGCGCGCGGGGGAGGGCGATCCCGTTGTGTTGCTGCATGGCTGGCCTCAGACCTGGTACATGTGGCGTAAGGTGATTCCGGCCCTTGCCGAGAAGTACACCGTGATCGCTCCCGATCTGCGCGGGTTCGGGCAATCTTCGAAGCCTCTCGACGGGTACGACAAACGAACGGTGGCTGCGGATATTCACGCGCTCGTGGCTTCGCTGGGGTTCGAGAAAATCTTTCTCGTGGGGCACGATTTCGGCGGCCCTACGGCTTACGCCTACGCGTCGGCGCATCCCGAAGATGTTCGAAAGTTGGTGATTCTCGACGTCGCGATCACGATCGATGAAGCAGAGCAGAACGAATTCTACAAACGGCTCTTTCACCTCTCCTTTAACGCGCGCCCGGATATAGCGATTGCGCTCGTCACGGGCCGCGAGCGAACCTTCCTCACGCATTTTTATCGTGACTGTTACAACCCCGGCGCATTTACGCTGCAGGACATCGATGAATACGTCGCCGCGTTTTCCGCGCCGGGCGCTATGCGCGCGAGCATGGCGCACTACGGGGCGCTTCCGACTGATCTAAAGCACAATCAAGAAAACGCCAAAATAAAGCTTGAGATGCCGGTTCTCGCGTTAGGTGGGGAGATCAGCTTCGGCGCGGGGGTGCAGGCGTCCCTTGAACATGTGGCGAATAACGTTGAAGGAGGCGTGATTCCCGGCTGCGCCCATTGGATTGCGGAAGAGCAACCCGAGCGGCTGCTCGAAGCGCTGTTCGGATTCTTTTCGGACGGCTAAGTCTTCTCTGATGAGATAGAAATACAACGAAATTGTTGGCCGTCTGGCCACGAACGACTCTTGCTGTGAAAAAAATTGACTAACAGTGTGTGATTAGAGCCATTCCACAGCCGAGGCTGAGACTTAGACAGAGCTCGTGTTCGTGTGGCGGATAGGAAATCCGAGGCAGTTTCGAGCGTGCACGAAGATCGCAGGGCACGGGTGGCGGGGTTTGGAGGAGAATCGAGTGTGCCGGAGTGCGTTTTGAGCGTCCGCCGGCATGGCTACGCCCGGTTCGCTGGGTGTGGCTGAGCCCTCCGACGCGTCATAATGTTAGACCCACCGTGAGTCTGATCGCGGTATGTTTGATTTTGCCCACGAAGGAGCTCGACGCGTGACCCTTGAAACCTCTCGATTCGAATCCCCCACAGACGTCGAAGGCGCGGTGGCACTGCTCGCGGCAGAAGGGGGAGCGAAGGTGCTCTCCGGAGGGACGGACCTTTTGGTTCAGATGCGGCTTGGGGCGGGCGCGCCGCAGGTTTTCGTGGACGTGAAACGTATTCCTAGATTGATGGCTGTGCGCCTTGGTTCCGAAGGACTCACGATCGGCGCATCGGTTCCGGCTGCGGAGATTTTTGAGAACGAGTCGATTCGCAGTCTTTGGCCCGGGGTCGCGGAAGCGACGGACCTGATCGGATCGACCCAGGTCCAGGGGCGCGCGACGTGGTCAGGCAATCTGTGTAACGCTTCGCCCGCCGCGGACTCCGTACCCGCACTGATGGCATGCGGTGCCGTTGCCGTGATCGCAGGCCCTTCGGGCGAGCGCCGCGTTTCAGTCGACGCCTTCATCAAGGGGCCTGGCAAGACTGTTCTCCGTCGAGGAGAACTCGTGGTGGAGTTTGAAATACCGGCGCCCCCGCCTCGGTCCGCGGATGCCTACTTGCGGCTCATTCCGCGAACCGAGATGGATATCGCGGTTGTTGGCGCGGGGGTTCAAGTCGAATTAGACGATGGGGGCGCGATCGCGTCTGCTCGAGTGGTATTAGGTGCGGTTGCGCCGACGGCACTTTTCGTGGAGGCGGCCGCGAGTGCTTTGATTGGTTCACGACTCGAGGATGCAGCACTTGATGCCGCTGCCGCGGCTTCGCGCGCCGCGGCGACTCCGATCGATGACCGGCGAGGAACGATTGCCTATCGAAAGAAGATCGCGGGGGTTTTGACGACACGCGCCGCCAAGATTGCCTTCGAACGCGCGCAGGCTAGATAGAACTTTCTAATATTATGCGTCGGCTGAGAAAGCCGGCGCGGAACTGAAATCCCGCGGCCAGCGCGGATCGCGACCTACGAAGAGAGATGAAACGACATGGCGAAGCTCAGAGTCGAGACAACGATCAACGGAGAAGAAACCGAATTTCTCTGCAGCGGGCAGGACAGTCTGCTCGATGTGTTACGGGGGCCATTGGCCATGACGGGCACCAAGGAAGGCTGCACGACCGGCGATTGTGGAGCGTGCTCGATCGTGCTCGACGGACGACTCGTACCCTCTTGCCTCGTTCTCGCGGCGGAAGCTGAGGGACGCGTGGTCGAAACGATCGAAGGCGTGGCGGACGGCCAGAAGCTGACCGCGGTGCAGCAGCAATTCCTGGAGCACGGCGCTTTGCAGTGTGGGATCTGTACTCCTGGCTTCATTATCGCGGCGGAGAAGCTGCTCGAGAAGAATCCGGATCCGACTGAAGAAGAAGCTCGCTACTACCTGGCGGGGAATCTCTGCCGTTGCACCGGTTACGACAAGATCATTCGCGCAGTGCTCGATGCGGCTGCGGTCCGACGAGAGGAGCGAGCATGAGCGCCGACACAAATGAAGGTCAGGAACGAAAGTTTAAGAGAATTGGGACGCGACCGATTCGGCATGATGGCCTCGATAAGGTCACGGGCCGTGCGCGCTTCGGAGCGGACTACGCGCTTCCGGGCATGCTGCATGGCGTGATGGTTCGGAGCCCGTACGCACACGCGCGGATTCTATCGATTGATATTAGTCAGGCGGAGAAGGTGCCCGGCGTCCGCGCGGTTGTGACTCGCGATGATTTTCCGGATGTCCCGATTGGTTGGATCCCGGCAGGTTCCACCGGTGTTGATCTAGGCGCGAATGCCCGAACCGTGATGGCGCGCGAGAAGGTGCTTTTTCACGGCCACGCCTTCGCGGCGGTTGCGGCGACGACGGAACTTGCTGCGCGAGAAGCGGGCAAGCTGATTAAGGTCGAATGGGAGGTGCTTACTCCCGTGCTGTCCCTCGAACAGGCACTGGCGAAGGATGCGCCGATTCTTCATGAAGGCCAAGAGACCAAGGGCGACCATCCGACGCCCGAGGGTGATTCGAATATCGCCAACCAAGTTTGCTTCGAAGGCGGCGATATTGCCGCCGGGTTCGAGGAAGCGGATGTGATCGTTGAAGGTCATTTTGAGACGCCCATGGTTCATCAGGGCTACATTGAACCCCACGCCTGCCTCGCAAACGTTCGCGAAGACGGGACTTGCGAGGTCTGGTGCCCGACTCAGGGCGCGTTCGGCGTGAAGGGCGAAGTCGCCTCGATCGCGGGAATTGAACCGAGCCTTGTTAAGGTGACGCCGACGGAAATTGGCGGCGGCTTTGGTGGCAAAATTCCTGTTTACATCGAACCGGTGGCGGTTGTGTTGTCGCGCAAGGCGGCCCGACCTGTGAAGATCACGATGTCCCGCGAAGAGGTGTTTCGTGGCAGTGGGCCAACCTCGGGCTCACGGATGTGGGCTCGCATTGGTGCGAAATCCGACGGCACTTTCGTCGCGGTTGAGACGAAGTTCGACTTTGAAGCGGGCGCCTTTCGTGGCTCCCCGGTTGGCGCGGCCTGCATGACGGTCTTCTCGCCGTACAACTGCGAGAACTTCCGAATTTTCGGTCGCGACATAGTATTGAATAAGCCTAGGGTGGCGGCCTATCGGGCACCCGGAGCACCGATCGGAGCATTCGCTGCTGAGAGCCTGATCGACGAGCTCGCTATGAAGCTCGATCGGAATCCCATTGATCTGCGAATACAAAATGCTGTCGCCGAAGGGGACCGCGCGAAATATGGACCACGCTTTGGGACGATCGGTTTTAAGGAAGTGCTCGAGGCTACGCGCAGCCATCCTCACTACAAGGCGGAGCTTGGGCCGAATCAGGGACGCGGCGTCGCCGCGGGCTTCTGGTTTAATGCTGGAATGCAGTCTAGCGCCACAGTGAGCGTGAATGATGATGGTTCGGCTGTGGTGCGCACGGGGAATCCGGATATCGGTGGCTCGCGAGCGAGTATGGCCCTGATGTGTGCTGAGGAACTCGGGGTCGACGTGGCGCGTGTTAGGCCTTTGGTAGGAGATACGGATTCCGTTGGGTACTGCGACCCGACCGGTGGGAGCCGCGTGACCTACGCCACGGGGATGGCCGTGATCGAAGCGACCCGACAAGTCGTCGATCATTTGCGTGCTCGGGCGGCAACGATCTGGGATATCGAGCTTGATGCCGTTGAATGGCAGGACGGCAATGCCGTCGCGATCAACGGTTCCGCCGAGAAGGGCTCCATGTCTCTCGAGGACATCGCACGGAAGATGCGGTTGACAGGTGGGCCGATCGTTTCGAGTGCCTCCGTGAACCCTCCGGCTGCAGGACCCGGCTTCGGCGTACATGTCTGCGACCTCGAAGTCGACCCGGAGACGGGGGTCTCGAAAGTGATTCGGTATACGGTTGTTCAGGATGCAGGGAAGGCTATTCACCCGACCTATGTCGAAGGGCAATATCAGGGCGGTGCGGCGCAAGGAATCGGCTGGGCACTGAATGAGGAATACCTCTGGGATGCTGAAGGGAAAGTTGAGAACGCAGGTTTCCTCGATTACCGAATCCCCGTCGCCTCAGATCTGCCCATGATCGACACGGTCATAGTGGAAGTCGCAAATCCGCTTCATCCCTATGGCGTGCGCGGCGTCGGCGAAACGCCGATCGTTCCGCCACTGGGCGCGGTGGCGAACGCGATGCGTCACGCGACCGGTATTCGTTTTCATAGACTGCCCATGTCGCCGCCGCGAGTACTGGATGCGCTCGACAGTGATGGGGCTTCGAGCTAATTCGCAATGTGCGGTTTGCTGGGAGGCATTCGTTAGGCGGGTTTTGCCTGCGCTTGTGCGGACCCGTTAGGGCCTGTGCGGTAGGGGGAGGTCGATTTAAATGGTGACCGTGCTCTTCTCAAATGCGCAGAGCCGCTATACGAACGGAGATACCTCTATCCAGGTCGACGCGAAGAGAGTCGATCAACTTGTTCGTCTACTCGTCGAACGCTATGCGGAACTCGAGGACATTCTTGAACACGCGGCGGTTTCCGTCGACGGCGTGATACATAACGATGCGCTTTATGTGCCTCTGCCTGATAGCGTCGAGGTTCAGTTCGTCGGCGCCGTCGCAGGGGGCTCAGGAGAGGCTGTTTCCGAAGCGCTCCTGAGTACGTCTTCGAACGTCCTGCGCGAAGCACAGGTCTGGCTCGAGGCGGGTCGATCGGTCGCTGTCGCGACCGTCATCGAAACCTGGGGTTCCTCTCCGTGCCCTGCGGGTAGCCAGTTAATCGTCGATGCAGATGGGCATTTTGAAGGATCCGTGTCCGGTGGGTGTGTCGAAGGTGCCGTCATTGAGAAGGCCTGCGAAGTCCTGGCACAGGGCGAACCGGCAATTCTCGAATTTGGCGTCGCAGACGAAGAAGCATGGTCCGTCGGTCTTGCCTGCGGCGGTCGCGTAAAGATCTACGTGGAACAGCTGTTATGAAGCGAGCGACACTCGACGCGTTAGTGGAAGGTCGCAAAGCTCGCCAGGCACTCGTCCGGTTGATCTGGATTGAGAGTGGGGAAGAGCGCATCCTGACCGACACGTCGGAAGTCGAGGACAACGAGGAGTTGGCGACGGCAGTTAGGAACGCTTTGCGAAGCGACCGCGCGTCACTCTTAGAGACGGCTTCTGGCCAGGTCTTCGTTCACCCATTTAACCCACCGCTTCGTCTCGCGATCGTGGGGGCAGTCCATATTGCCCAGCGCCTAACGCGCTTGGCTTTAGATCTGGACTACGCAGTGACAATCATTGATCCTCGTCGTGGTTTCTTGACTGAAGCGCGCTTTCCTAGCGTGACCCGCGTGCATGATTGGCCGGACGATGCGCTTCGTAATTTTGAATTGGATGCACGCTCGGCTGTTGTTACGCTCAGCCATGATGCGAAGATTGATGAACCGGCGCTTGACGTCGCGCTCAGGTCTCCTTGTTTTTACGTCGGGGCGCTTGGAAGTCGGCGCACCCAGCAAAAGCGTCGGGATCGCCTCGCTGAAGCTGGGATGACCGACGAGGAGTTGGCTCGCATTCACGGGCCCGTGGGGCTCGACCTCGGTGCGCGAAGTCCTGCGGAAATCGCTTTGTCGATCGCGGCGGAGTTGACCGCGACCCTACGAGCCGACTAATAGATCCGGAAGGCGTGGGTGTGAGCGAGGGAACGAAACTTGTCGGTCTGATTTTGGCTGCCGGTGCCTCAAGGCGAATGGGGCCGGATCGAAATAAGCTTATTCTGCGGATTGGCGATCGTCCTTTGCTGCGCCGGGTTGTTGACGTATTCCGAGATGCTGAAGTGGCCCCGATCTTCGCAGTGCTCGGTCACCAAGCTGATGAGGTCGAGCCGACGTTGGGTGTCGGGATTGATGTGATTCGACATGAGGATTGGGTGCAGGGGATGGGGAGCTCTATCGCGCGCGGGGTTAGATCGATCGAAGCGGCACATCACCCAGACGCATTTCTGATCTGCGTGGGAGACTTGCCGGGGCTTCGAGCTTCGGCTGTGCGATCGGTTCGCGACGTCTTCGCTCGAGAAGGCAATGCGGATTCGATCGTCGTGCCGACCTTTGATGGGAGCGATGGCCATCCGGTGCTCTTCGGGCGCTCGCACGCCAAAGCGCTCGCTGCGCTGCAGGGCGAGCTTGGCGCTCGGACAATTTTGGAAGCGAATGCGTCCAGCGTAATTCGCGTTGCGGTAGCGGACGACGGAATTCTTCGTGACGTGGATACGCCCGAAGCGCTTGGCGATTGGCAGGACGGCGGCTCCAGGAGTCAGGCGTAAAGCGCGGTAGAGGCTGGGACGCAGCGTCAATCGCATCCGGCTGGGGGCTGTGATAGCAATAACCCCGCGCGCCACCGCGCGGGCGGGTGACCGGGCGATGTCCCATCTCGCCATCGTCCCTCATGCCATTAACGTGCTCCGGTCACCAAGGAGCCGACAGGAGAATCCCCATGGAAGAAATTCGATTCGACGACATCGAAGCTCTGCAGAATCACGTCAGCGAAGAATATGGCGACTGGTGTGAGCCCGTCGAAGTGAATCAGGACATGGTGAATCGGTTTGCCGAGGTCACGGGGGATCACCAGTGGATTCACATCGACGTCGAGCGATGCGAGAAGGAAAGCCCCTTCGGTGGACCGATCGTCCACGGATTCTTCACGCTCTCACTTCTGCCTATGCTAAACGCGAAGCAAAAGGCCACGTACAAAACGACCGGTGTGAAGAACGCGGTCAACTACGGGTCGGACAAGCTTCGCTTCTTGAGCCCGGTTCCGGTCGGCTCGAAGCTTCATGCGCGCAGTCGGTTGGTTGCGGTCGAAGCGGGGAAGAAGGGCGTGAGACTCGAACAGGAGACGGCGATTCATGTCGTCGGATCAGAGCGTCCGGCCGTTCTTTACAACATGATCACGCTTCTGCAGGGATAGTCTAGCCCCGCCACCGCATGTGCTTCGCGCACGGCGATTGGCTGGCTGGGGAAAGATCGAGCGTGCCCTGGTGCCTGTTAGGCAAAGCGCATTTTTAGGGCATCGAGCTCTAGAGCCGATGCTTTGGTGAGAGATGCCTGGAGTTGTTCGTTTGCTAGGTCGACCGGGTTTAGGCGGGTCTGGAGGCGGAGGGCGGTTGCGTAGGCTTCCGTTTCCGTGTCGAGCATTCGGACGGCGGTCTTGCCCGTTTTGGGGTCGATGAGTTCGTCGAAGGGGATCGTTATGATTCGGCCGCTTTGACGAGTGATCATGACGTGCCCGATTCCGCCTAATAGGGTGGATACGGCGCCAGCACCAAGTTCTCGAGTGTATTCCTGGTCGTAGGCGCAGGGCGCCACGCAGCGGCATTCGTAGCCGACGTCTTTGCAGACGATCGTGGCCTTGATCTGATGTTCTTCGAGGGCGGCTTGGACGCGCGCGCGTACAAGTCGACCGAGTGGGAATTCCGCGAGCCTAAGGTGGCCGTGTTCGTCTCGGGGAAGGTCCGGAACTTCGGCAAGGTCGTTTTCGTCGATCGATTCGCCGAGTCCTTCTGCGAGCACAATGACGCCGTGGGGGCGTCCCTCTGCTGTGCTGCGGAGGATCGTGCCTTCGATTCGGCGCGAGAGCTCTTCGAGTCGAATCTTTCGACCCCCGTACTCTTCTGCGACGACGGCGAGGGTCGCGCCGGCGGAATGCGCTGCGCCGAGTGCGAGGTGGCCCGCATTGCGGCCCATCATGGTGACTATGAACCAGCGGCCTGACGTGCGCGCATCTTCCAGCAGAGTGCATAGGACTCCGCCCGCCGTTGCCCGTGCACTTTCAAAACCGAAGGTCGGGACACCGGGAGGAAGTGGGAGGTCATTGTCAATCGTCTTAGGAACGTGGGCGACCTTCAGTTGATCACCGGCGGCATCCGCGACGGCCCGTGCGGAGAAGCAGGTGTCATCGCCACCGATCGAAATCAGATGATCGACGCCGAGACGGGCCAGGGAATCGACAACGCGGTCGAGGTTGGCGGGATCCTTGGTCGGGTTCGCGCGCGAGGTCTTTAGGATCGAGCCTCCGAGTTCGTGAATACGATTCACGGAATTTTCGTCGAGGTCTATCACGTGCTCGATATCGCCCTGCATGAGCCATTCAAAGCCTTGGATACAGCCGACGACGCGCGCACCACTGCGTCGCGCCGCGATCGTTGCTGCACTGATCACACCATTGATTCCAGGAGCGGGACCGCCCCCCACTACGATTCCAAACGTCGGCATACCACTCTCCATGAACGATTCGCGCAGGAACGTAGCTGAACCTCGCTGGATGGCTGGGGTTTCGAGTCAGAAGCGTCGCGTGCCGACCATTTGTGTTGCGCCACGAGGATTAGCTTTGAGCGCCAATTACGTGCGTCGCGCCCCGATCATAGTGGCGATCAAGACAAGGGCTTCATCGCCGAGTACGCGCCAGGCATGTCGGGTTCCGCGCTGAACAATGCAGTCGCCGGCCTCGACTATTTCCTTGCGGCCGCCATCGAGTTCGAGTTCAGCGCGGCCGCTTGCAACTACGACGTAGTCGATCGTGTCCGTCGTATGCATCTCGAGATCGTTCGGATCGAAGTAATGGGCGATCTCGGGGGGTAGCGT
The DNA here is from genome assembly GCA_002390675.1 of Deltaproteobacteria bacterium UBA4427. Classification (GTDB taxonomy): domain Bacteria; phylum Myxococcota_A; class UBA9160; order UBA9160; family UBA4427; genus UBA4427. Next base: position 27,185 of record DGPZ01000140.1, on the reverse strand, counting down.
AGTGGGATCAATCGAGGGGCCCCGTTCGCTTTCTGGTGGGACGCGGACGACCTTGAACGAGGACTCGCCGTCGACGGCGAAATATCCAATCTCGGCCGGGGCCTCTGGTGCTGTGGGGTCGGGGACCGAGAGCGGTCCTTTGGTGGACCAGAGTTCAAAGCTGCCGGGGGAGCTGCTTCGTGGGGGCGCGCCAGCATGAGAGAAAACGGAAGTGCCCTTCGCATCGTGTCCGGTGATCAGCAGTTTCATTTAGAGCTTCTCCTATCGTGTGCGTGCGCGCTAAGCGGGTGTGCACCTGATTCGTGTAGAGGTAGGGTGTTGAGTCTGACAAATCAGTGCGCGCGCGAGAAGGGATCGAAAAGATGGGCGAGTCGGCTTCGAATGGGGATGGGAAACGGGAGCGAGTGCTCGTGACCGGAGGCACGCGAGGGATTGGCAAGGCGATCTGCAGGGAGTTCGCACGGGCGGGCTTCGATATTGCGTTTACTGGGCGCACGCTTCATGAAGGAGATGGGCGTGAGCAGGATGAGCACGGAAACGCGACGCCTCTGCCGGGAAGCTTGGAGGCGACAGTCTCGGAGGTCGAGGCGCTTGGTGCGCGAGCGCTCCCCATTCAGCTCGACCTACTAGACGGGGCTTCCGTTGAGTGCGGCGCTGCGCGCGTTCTGGACGAGTGGGGTGGCGTGGATGTGTTGGTGAATAACGCGATGTACGAGATGGGGCAGTACACGAATGCCTGGATCAAGGACACGCCTATGGAGGAGTTTGCCGCGAAAGTGCAGGCGAATTTCCTAGCCCCGATAGCACTGATTAAGCATTGCCTGCCGGGGATGCTGGAGCGCGGTGCGGGGCGCGTCATCAACCTTTCAACGCGGCATAACTACCAAAAGCAGGGCGGTCCGCCTGGCGCCGGTGGCGCGGGAGTCTCGTATAACTGCTCGAAGGCGGCCTGCGGGAAAATTGCGGACGGCTTGGCGGCAGAGCACGGACGCGACGGCATCCTCTCGTTTGATCTCGATCCGGGGCCTGTGATGACAGAGCGTTTCCATACCCAGGGCCATCGGCTCGGCTATCCGAAAGAACTTTTCTGTCCTGTCGAGGTTCCGGCCATGGCTGCGCTTTGGTTAGCGACTGCGGAGGAAGCCACAGCCTTCAACGGGCAGCATTTCATGGCTCAGGAATTTGTCCGACAGCGTGAACTTTGGCCCAATTGGGAATCGATCCTCCCTATGAATGCGGGCTGGTCCCCGACGGCAATTCTCGATTGGCGAGAGCCAGGAAGGCGCTAGTACGTCAAGAGATAGTGCTCAAATCTCATCGTTGCGACCCGCCTCGCCGGTGTACAATGACCACTCGTCACGTTTGGTTCAAGGCGGGAGCTAGGTCCTGAACGTCGATGCGATTCCGTCCCCTGCTCGATCCCATGTCTACCCAAATAAATAGCGATCCGACCTTCGACTGCACGAAGGCGAGCATCGCTTCGAGGTAAAGCGAATGTTCGATCTCAAAATTACTGGTGGGAAAATCGTCGACGGCACTGGCGCCGCTGCGTACCAAGGCGAAGTGGCTATCAAAGACGGCCGTATCGCCGGAATTGGCGCACAGGTTCCCGGCGCCGCTTTGAAGACCATCGACGCGGCTGGGCGAATCGTGACGCCCGGCTTTGTTGATGTGCATACGCACTACGACGGCCAGGTGACGTGGGATGACACTCTAGATCCGTCCGGCGGGCACGGTGTGACAACCGTCGTGATGGGCAATTGCGGTGTCGGTTTCGCGCCTGTTCAGCCCGGCAAAGAAGAATGGCTGATTCAGCTGATGGAAGGCGTCGAAGACATTCCCGGCACAGCGCTGTCCGAAGGGATTACTTGGGAATGGGAGACCTTTCCGGAGTACCTCGATGCTCTCGATAAACGAAAGACCTCCGTCGACTTTGCTACGCAGCTTCCACATGGTGCACTTCGCGCTTACGTGATGGGCGAACGTGGCGCAAGGAACGAGCCGGCGAGCGCAGAAGATATCGCGACGATGCGCGGCCTAACAAAGGAAGCGATCGAAGCGGGTGCGCTCGGCGTGAGTACGAGCCGTGTACTCGGACATCGTGCCATGGACGGCGAGCCGGTCCCTGGCACTTTCGCGGCAGAGGATGAACTCTTCGGACTCGGATATGGACTTCAGGATGCTGGTGCCGGAGTCTTCGAACTGGCGCCCGCCGGAGCGGACGGTCAAGACCTCGTGAACGCCAAAAAGGAGGTCGAGTGGATGAAGAAGCTCTCGGCCGAAATTCAAAGGCCCGTGACCTTCGCCATGTTGCAGAACGAAACGGAGCCGGAGCTGTGGCACGAGATCATGACGGAATCGATCAAAGCAGCGGACGAAGGCGCTCAGCTTTACCCGCAAATTGCAGCTCGTCCCTTCGGACTCATGATCGGTCTTCAGACACATCATCCGTTTGCACGGAAGCCGACCTTCGTTCGGCTTCTCGAAGAGACGGACGGGATTGAAGCGCTTGCTGCTGAACTGCAGAAAGCCGAGAACAAGGCGGCGATTCTGTCGGAGGAAAGCCTTCCCGCGAACCCAGACAATCTCTTTGATGGCATGACGGACATGATCGGCGCCATGCTGAACAGGCTCTTTGTGATCGGCGATCCGCCGGACTATGAGCCGACGCCGGATCAGTGCATCGAGTCTATCGCGAAGGCAAATGGCGTGGAGCCTATCGAAGCTGCCTACGACGCCTTTACGGCGGGCGACGGGACTAACATGCTCATGATGCCGATCTTCAACTATGTTGCAGGCAACCATGACGTGATTCGAGAGCAGCTGACGAACCCCTACTGCGTGTCGGGCCTCTCTGATGGCGGCGCACATTGCGGAATGATCTGCGACGCCTCAATCCCGACCTTCATGCTGACGCATTGGGCGCGGGACCGTTCTCGCGGCGACAAGCTCAATCTAGAGTGGGTCGTTAAGAAGCAGACCAAGGACACCGCTGATCTCTTCGGACTCGGTGACCGCGGCACGCTCGAAGTGGGCAAGAGAGCGGATCTGAACGTCATCGACTTCGAAAACCTGAAGCTTCGGTCGATCAAGATGGTGCACGATCTTCCGGCGGGCGGGCGACGGCTTCTACAGCAGGCCGAGGGCTACGACTACACGATCGTCTCCGGCGAAGTGACGCGTCGCAATGGCGAAGACACGGGCGCTCGGCCAGGACGCTTGGTGCGCGGAGCGCGTTAGGCGAAAAATAAATCCAGGCGCGTGGTGTTTGCCGCGCGCCTGGGGCGTTTCTTCTACCTGGAACGCTCCATCTGTAGGGAGGGCGGGAAGCGTGGGAACCTCGAACGCGACGAGCGAGATCGGACGTGACGCGACGTTCGGCACCTATCGGCGAGCAAATCTTCCTTGGATTGACTTCGATGCCTTTCATCAGTCCGAACTCCCCGAGCGTCTCGCGTCTGGCGTAAACGCCCGAGTTGCTTGGGACGTCGAGGGGCGCGCGCCGATCGCAATCGGCTTGCCAGATGGCCGTTTCTACTCTTATCGCTGTTCGAAGGGGCAGGTTGAGATCGAAGCGGGGCAGGCGAAGGACGCGCGGACGATTATTGAGATCGTCGACCACGAATCCTGGCTCGACTATCTCTACGAGTACCGGACGCGGTACGGGCTGCTCTATAGCGGTGCAGTCAAATTCTTGCGCGGTAATTTCGAGAGCTGGGACGATTGGGAACCGGCGATCAGGTGCATGTATTCCGGGCGAGAGATCTATGACCCGGCCGGGGCCGAGCTTAAAGATCGCCGCGACGACCCCCTCGACTTACATCAGAAATTCGAGGTTGATGCGGACCCTGAGGAGATGTCCCACTTCCTTCGCACGACCGGGTTTCTGGTTGTACGCCGTGCCTTCGAAGCGGATCATGTAGCGCTATTAGGTCGAGAGCTGGACCGTGTGACAGCCGAGGCAGAAGAGGGTGAGCTCTCTTCTTGGTGGGCGACGGACGGGCAGGGCGAACGCTTCCCCTACCGACTGACCTATCTGTCGGACCGTTCCGAGGAGATTGGCGCCCTCTACGATCATCCACGGACCCGCGACCTTGTGGCGCTCTCGCGGGAGAACGTCGTGCCCGTGCCGGATCGGATAGAAGGCATCTTGGCCGTCGTAAAGAAAGAAGGTCTTCGCGACGATGCGACTGGCTTCGCGAATCTCGAGTACCACAGCGACTGTGGCTTTGGGGCGTGCCATACGACCTGTCCCTGTGTCCTTGTAGGGATTCAAGTCGATGCAGCGGGCCCCGCAAGCTCACAGCTACATATGATGGCTGGCAGTTGGGGCAAGGCTTATCACAACGTCGCCTCGCACATTACGCCGGACCGCTACCCGCTTGTGCCGATTCAGGCGGAGCCGGGGGATGCGACGGTTCATTTTGGCTGTGGCCTTCATGCCGGACCGCCGCCGACGGGACCAAATCGCAGGCGCACGCTTTATCTTCAGCATTACAGCCCGCGGGCGAGCGAATTGATTGGCGCCTACCAAGGCTATAACCAGATCATGCCTGGCTACGGTGTTGGAGATATTCCCAGCATTGACGAGATGCGAGAACGCGTCGAATCTTGATCGACGTCCGCCCTACGCATCACAACGGTAGATGCCAAGATAGGCTAAGGGCACACTCAATGAACTCCGAGGTCAAGCGCCGATGAGCTATCCGCACCTGCTTTCGCCTGGGCGCATCGGTACGATGTCGCTGCGAAACCGCATTCTGATGTGCCCTATGGGGGACGATCAAGCGACCGACGGCGGTTACGTGACGCCACAACAGGTCGCGTATTTTGAAGCACGGGCACGGGGTGGGGTCGCGCTTCTAATCGTCGGCTCGGTCGGGATTACGGCCCCAGAAGGACTTGCTAGCCCGCACCAGAGTGCCATTGGGAACGACTCTTTTGTAGAGGGTTGGGCGGAGCTCGCGAACCGCGTGCATAAGCACGGTGCGAAGGTGGCTCTGCAGCTTGTGCATAACGGGAAGGCTGCGGTCGAAGATCTGCTCGCGGGTCGTCCTCTTATGGTCCCGTCGCTTCCGACGAAACAGGGAGGCGCCGATTCTTTGATGGGCATGCTCACCCCAGGCGAAGCGAGCCGAATGGGAACGCCGGCGAGCGTCACGGGCGCGAAGCTTGTTCTGCACGAAATGACCGCCGACGATATTCAGGCAATGGCTGAGCGTTATGCCAACGCGGTGGCGCGTGCCGCGCGAGCCGGCATCGACGGCTGCGAGCTCCACGCGGGTCATGGCTACCTGATCGATAATTTTCTTTCGCCCACTACGAATCGTCGCGAAGACGAATACGGTGGTTCCGTCGAGAATCGCGCACGCTTTCTGGTCGAGATCATCGAAGCGACGAGGCGTAAGGTCGGAAACGATTATCCGCTTTGGTGTCGGATTAACGGCGAAGAACTCTTCATCGATGGCGAGAATCTCGACGACGCTTGCCGCGTGGCGGAACTGGCGGAGGCGGCGGGAGCCGATGCTGTACACGTGAGTGCCTATGCCGATCCCGCGCGGGCGATAGGGTATACAGAAGCGCACGCGACGCATATTCCCGGACGCTTCATTCCGCTCGCTGAGGCCGTCAAGAAACGTGTCGAGGTTCCAGTCATTGCGGTCGGTCGGATCGAACCCGATGAGGCGGAGACGCTGATCTCTCAGGGGCGGGCGGACTTTGTCGCGATGGGGCGAAAGCTGCTCGCCGACCCTGATCTTCCGAATAAGCTCGTGGCGGGAACGCCCGAGGCCATTCGCCCATGTATGTATCACTACCGATGCATCAGCCAGATTTTTGAGCGCTCGAAAATTCGATGTGCGGTGAACTCGCTTACGGGTTTTGAAGCGGACCGGAAAATCGAGCCCGCCCGCGATCCGCACAGAGTGCTCGTGATTGGCGGAGGCCCTGCGGGTATGGAAGCAGCGCGCCTCGCTTCACTTCGCGGACACGAGGTTGTTCTCGCGGAGGCCTCGGGATCTCTGGGCGGGCGGTTCGCGCTGGCGGCACGAACGGCGGAACCTAACAAGGCCCTGCTCCGGTGGTTCGAAGGCGAGATGGAGCGGCAACACGTTGAGGTCCGACTCGAGACGCGGGTGCAAAGCGAGGACGTTGGGGGGATGGGCTTCGACGAGGTTTATGTTGCTACCGGTGCGCTCTGGCCGCGTCCGGAGGTTCCTGGAGCCGAGCTGTCGCATGTGAAGACAGTTGATGAGATTCGACCTTGGCTCTGCGATGAATCGATAGGGGCAGCGAAAGAGATAGCGACAGAGGCGGCGAGCGAATCGGGAAGCCATATCGTTGTACTCGGGGGGGATCGAACTGGGTTAGCGATCGCGGGGGTCGCGAGGGCGCGAGGCGCGGAAGTGCTCGTACTCGAGCCAGGCCACGTTTTTGCCGAAGCGAATGGGATGGTGGGTCGATGGCGTTATGTCCACGACGCGGAGGAGATGGGTATCCGACTGATAGGCGGCGCCGACCTTCGTGAGATTCGGCTTGGCGCAGTCGATTGGGTAGATGCCGAGGGCCGTTCTTGTTCAGCGAAGGCTGATCGGGTGATCGTGAGTAGCGGTGCCATTCCGGATACGCGTCTCGTTGATGCACTCGTAAGCCATGGAATCGCTGCGCGGGCGTTAGGCGATTGTGAGTCGGTCGGTTTTGTTGAAGGAGCGGTACAGCGTGCGGCCGAGCTGATTCTCAGAGACTAGTCAGCATTAGAACGAGTAGTACTGTTTAGGGGCTTCGATTTTAGTTCCGGGAACGGTTTTTAAGAAGAGTCCGCCACGGCCCTCCATAACCCCGATTGAGGCCAAGTTTTCTTAGTCATGCGCTTGTCTCCAAGGGAGCGGCGGCGCCTGTGACCCCGAACGTGCTAGGCCCGGTAAAGTCCACCGGGTCTCGCGCCGGTATCGACGCCATCGCGACTCGTGACCTGGCCTCCGACGATCGTTGCTTTGTAACCCGTAGCGCTCTGCAACAGCCGTGGTGCCCCGCTAGGTAGGTCGTGTTCAACGCGGGGGCGACCGAGGGCGATGCGATTCAGGTCAATTACATTAAGGTCGGCGCGTAAACCCTTGGCGACGATGCCCCGGTCTTTCATGCCATAGAGCTCCGCGGGATCCTGCGTAAGCATCTTCACCGCTTGCTCGATGGCGAATCGCTCGCCACGCTTCCGCTCGCGGACCCAATGCTGAAGCATATAGGTCGGGTAGCTCGCGTCACAGATCACCGTGACGTGTGCCCCGCCGTCGCCGCCGCCAACAAGCGTCCCGGGCCGCGTGAGCATTTCGTGAACCGCGCCCAGGTTGCCTTCGGCGTAGTTCCCCATGAAGACGTTCAAGAAGCCCGCGCCATCTGCGCCTTCAGACGCATCACACAGTGCATCGTAGACGCCTTCGAGAGGCGCGATTCCTTTGGCTTCAATGATCCCTCCGAGACTCTTCGCCGGATCGGGTTCGTTGATCTCGTCGGTTGAAGGGAGGAACGTGCTTCCGAGGCTGCTTAACACGATATCGACGGCATGCTTGAACATCGGCGTTTGAATCGGTTCTTCAATGATCCGTGCACGCCGTGCCGGGTCGCGTAATGCGGCGAGTCGTTCGGCGATCGGGAGCTCTGCGATTTCGACGTAGCTCGGACGATCGACGAAGGGATGAAAGGTCTCCCAGCTCAGCAGCAGGCCACCGGGGCGGTTGATCGTCATCGGCACGAGCTTGGCGCCTTCAGCGTTTGCGGCGTCGGCCATGTCGTAGAGTTCGCGCCAGAGGTCGGGTTGCACATTATTCTGCGCGATTGTGAAGAGGACAGTGCATCCGGTATCGAGGCTGACTTGCCGATAGAAGGCAAGTTCGCGGCGGAATCCGTCTGGATCTTCGCCCATGAGACCTGCGGGCACGACCTGGAAGAGGCCGCGGCCATCTTTTTGCGCAGCCTTCATGATCGCGTTGACTTCGCGGGATTCGGCGAAGGTGCCGGGCACGGCTTCTCCAGAAGTCGACGTGTGGATCGTGATGCGGTTGCTTGAGAACGCGACTGCACCCGCTTCGATGGCTTCCTCTGCTAGGCGCGCCATGTGTGCGATCTGCGAATCCAAAGCGGGTCCGTTTACATCGCCGTCATTGCCGATCGCATACGTCCGAAGCGAGCCGTGAGGTAGCTGGGCTGCGACTTCGACAGCGCGCGGCTTGGATTCGAGCGCATCGAGGTATTCAGGAAAACTCTCCCAGGCCCAATTGATGCCGTCGTGCAGGGCGGCGCCTGGAATATCTTCGACGCCTTCCATCAAGTCGATCAACACCTCTTTATGGTCCGGTCGGACCGGGGCGAAGCCAACGCCACAATTGCCGACGACAACGGTCGAAACGCCATGGTCCGCCGAAGGGGCGAGGCGGTCGTCCCAAGTGGCTTGGCCGTCGTAATGGGTGTGTGGATCGATGAAACCCGGAGTGACGAGCAGACCTTCGGCGTCGATGACTTCCGCGGCAGAGGCGCCAGCAAGTTCTCCAGCCGCTGTCACGGCTTCGATCTTGCCATCGCGAACAGCGAGGTCTGCGCGAGTGACGGGAGCGCCAGTGCCGTCTACGAGGTCGGCATTGCGGATGATGAGGTCGGCGTTCATGGTCTTCTCCGATCGGCGGTGAGCGGGGCCAGTCGAGCTATCGTGGGCCCACAGCGGTTGCGAAACGTTAGCGACCCAGGAACGAGCAACAATGGAGCAACCAGCGGTATGCGCGTGATGATCTTTGGGGCGACCGGGGCCCTCGGCCGAGAATGTGCGAAGCAATGCATCGAAGCGGGGCACGAAGTTTCGGTGTATCTGCGGTCTCCGGAAAAGCTTCCGGGCAAAATCCGAAAGCGGGTCGCGGTCTATCAGGGCGACGCTTTGGATGGAGACGCGGTCGCCCATGCGATCGGCGATCTCGCGAGTAGGAATGGCCAAGTTTCGATCTTATTCGCGATTGGAATCGACAAGGCCTCGCCAGAAGATCTGTGTACGACAGCGACTCGGCTCATCTTTGAGTCAATGCGCGTTCATGGTTTGAAGCGATTCGTTTGGTGTGGTGGTGGAAGCACGCTCGTTGCGGAGGATCAAATCACGCTAGGCGCGCGCTTCGTTGATTTCTTCGCACGTACATTTATGGGCCTACGGCACAGAGACAAGTTGCATCAACTCGAGTTGCTCGCCGAGAGTCAAGATCTCGACTGGGTCGGGCTTCGGCCGCTGCAAATGGTCTCTGGCCCGCACCGAGAAACCTACCGGATCGGTTTTGATCAATTCAGTGGGATGTCGCGCATCCATTTCGCTGATTGCGCCCACGGCATGATTCGGATGCTCAGCGACGACACTTGGATTCACAAAGCCCCGATTATTCAGTACTGAGCAATGCGGCCGCGCGGGTCGCGCGGCCGAGAGTCAGCAAGGTAAGGGCCCTGCGACGTTAGTTAATAATCATGCCTGCGAGTTGGTCTGTGACGAAGTTGTTGACCGCCATGCTGTTTTCCTCGGGCATTAGGCCTGCCTCTACCATCCGGTCGGCGAGATGGATATAGATAGTGCAGAAACGCGCGACGGCGAAGACTTCCCAGTAGTGGATGTCGCCTGCGATTTTGGAACCACGACAGGATTCGTAATAGGCGACCTGGTCCTCGAGAGTTGGGATGCCTTCGAGTCGTTCGACGCCCATCTGTTCGAAAGACTGCCGGTCGAACATGATCCACCAGCCAAGGTCGGCCTCGCAGGGTGCGATCGAGGCGGCCTCCCAGTCGACGACCGCGCGACATTCGAAGTCTTCGAAGATCATGTTCCCTGTACGGGCGTCGCCCCAACTCACGCCAACGGGCGCGTTAGGGTCGTGCTTATCAAGCCAGTCGAGGGCATCGAAGAGAACCGCATGCTCGCGCCCTTTTAGCTCGGCGCGCGCGAAGTTGCGGTAGATCTCGACCTGATGACCCATGGAGGGGGTGCCGCTCGTGTCGAGCCATTCGAGTCCAGCGTCGCGCCAATCGAGCGTATGGATGGCCGCCATGGCTTGAATGCCACTTTTAACAAGGCGCTCCCGCTCAGACGGAGACGCGTCGACGAGGAAGCCTTCTTGGGAGTATCGAGGGAGATCCTTCGGAGTCACGCCAGGAACGAACTCCATCACGAAGAATGGCTGACCAAGAATCGAGGTGTCATTTTCGAAGGGGAGAAGAGGAGAGATCGGGGCTACTCCGGTTCGGCCGATCGCATCCATCATTCGATGTTGAAGTTCGACGGAGATTTTGCAGGCGGGGGATTGTTCCGGGAATACACCTCCGTCCGGTGGCTCTACTCGCGCAACATAACGCGCTGTTTCGGAACTCGAATCGCCGTCCCAGGAAACTTCGAATAACACGGTCTCGTTGGAGTGCCCGCTGCCTTCCGGGACGCGCAGGTCATGAACACGGAGATTCTTGAGGTCGGGCCGATGACGCTCCATCCAGCCCTGCAGGCCTCGCTGATAGTCGCTGTAATCTTTTTCGGCTTTGACTTGGACTGCTTCTTCAGACATGGCTCGTGCGTTCTCTTTCATTCGATGGGGAAATTATCGGCTGTTCCGGACGACGGGAGTTGCGGTCAGCCTTCGCTCGCGACTCCGTAATACTCAACATAGCGAGCATAAGCCTCGTCGATGGCCTGACTATTCAGCCCATATTCATCGAGGCTGTATTGATGTTTACCGAATTTCCCTTTCGGCTTGTCACGGAGATAGCCGCGAATTCGGTCGTCGTGCCCCCTGGGCCATTCGAGTTCCGCGAGCCGGTAAATTTTTTGAATCGCGGCGACTGGATCTGCGATGAGGTCTAGATAGTGACTGTCGACGAATTGAGAGTCCGGGAGCTCGGAGGATTTCCGCATATCCATCACGCCGTTCAGCATGTAGGAGAAGCCGCCTAGCGCAAGTTGTCCGGAAATCTTTGGGTCGACGTCATCGCTTCGCAGCCAGTGCAGCATGGCAGTCGTACTAGCAGCAGATCCAACGAATTTTTGAGGGTCTCTATGTGTGTGAACTGCAATCGCATCCGGGTACTCAGAGAAGAGGCCTTGGGGCGTTGCTAGGTGCCCGGGTGATTTCAGGAGCCATGGTTTCCGTTGGTGACCGTATTGAAGCGTCTGCAAGAACTGTCGATGGAAATGGTAGGTGCGGGGCAAGATGTCGGGTTGGTTCATCGCCCAAGCCGTGAATGAAGGGGCCTTGTAGTGCATGGCCCAATAGGGACCGCCGAATTCCATTGCTAGAAAATGAATACACTCGCAGGGCAAATCGGCACTCATTTCATGCAAGGTTGCGAGCTCCGGTTGGATGTCCATCCATAGATCGTGCTCGGCCTCTGCTAGGCGTCGCCGTGTCTCTTTATCCTCGGCGCCTTCGAAGGGCAGGGGGTGCTGCGCTTCCCAAGCGATCGGGGCCCGGAGTCCGGGGTCGAGCGCGAGGAGCTCGAGCAGGATCGTCGTGCCCGTGCGCGGTGCGCCTAGGACGAAGATCGGGCGCTCGATCGGTTCCTCAAGAATGGCGGGTTCTCTTGCCCAAGCCTCGTGCAACCTCAGTTTGGTGTGGAGGACCCGGATGGCCTCGGCCCGAGCCAGGAATCGGCCCAATAAGTTTGCATTCGACTCTTCGTCGATGGAGCGAATACGCCGCTCAAAGGTCTCGATCCAATGCGGGTCACCTACTTCTTGGAGACCAGTCGTCTCTCGCGCAGAGGCGAGTAGCTCGGCTGGGTCGAGGGGAACGATGCTGCGGGTGGCTGTTGTGGCGGGGCCAAAATCATTCAGGCGTCGAAGCCAGTCGGGGCGCTGTCGATAGGAGGTCATAGAAAGTCCTGAGCAGGAAGGGAATTCTTATGTTCGATCGCTCGACGCTGGATTTCAACGGTGTTTCGAGCGCCGGCTAGGGAGGCCCGGCTATGCTTGGCTGCTCCGTCGCCGAGAGCGACGGATTCAGGAGGTCTCCCGCGTATGTCTCATTTATTTCGTTTTCTAGATACTGATCTGGGGTCGCGCATGCTGGCGCAAGCAGCGGTCGTTTTGCTCTTGGGGCTTTTGCTTGCAGGATGTGCGGGCATGCCATTTGGCCCTAAGCCTGAAGCTGCGGATCTCGTTTTTTATGGCGAAAATATTTATACCGTCGATGAGTCGAATGCAGATGCTGAGGCGGTGGCTGTTAGGGGGAAAGAGATCGTTGCAGTAGGAACGCGCCGCGAGATCGAGTGCTTCGAAGGAGACGCGACGCGCGTCGTTGAGCTAGGCGACCACACTCTCGTTCCGGGATTCATAGACGCCCATGGCCATCTGGGCATGGCTATGCAGATGCTTGATCTACTGAACGCCTCCTCGCCGCCGGTCGGCCCCATGAATTCGATCGATGACATCATTGAGGCAGTTCAGGCGACCATCGAAGAAGACCAGATTCCGCCAGGCGGTTTTGTTATGGCGTATGGGTATGACGACTCGCTGTTGGCAGAGAACCGACACCCGAACCGAGATGACCTTGATCGTGCATCGACGGAGCATGCAGTTGTTATGCTTCACGTCTCGGGTCACCTTGCGACATCCAACTCGCGCGCGCTTGAAATCTTTGGCCTCGATGAATCCACTGAGGATCCGTACGGGGGCGTGATTCGGCGACGGCCGGGTACGAATATTCCTGATGGCGTCCTTGAAGAGACGGCGGCCCATCTGATCCTTGCGCCAATGTTGGCAGCTGGAGCGAATGTGACGCCTGCTGCCTTTGCAGCTCAGGTGCACAAGGCCATCGCCTACAACACGTCCTTCGGAGTGACGACGATCCAGGACGGCGCTTCGACCGTCGAAATGGCGAACGGCCTTCGAGGCGTAGGCGCAGTACGACCGCTTGCGGTGGATGTCGCGGTCTTCCCCGTCTTTCGAGCGGTTGATGAAGCGAAGTCGCCTGCAGAGGTCGGCTTCTCCCAGGACTACGTGAATGGCGTCCGTGTTGCGGGGGTGAAGTTTGTTCTCGATGGCTCGCCTCAGGGACGAACGGCATGGCTCACGGAACCCTACACGGAAGGCCCGCCCGGCGCGGATGCCGATTACGTCGCCTATCCCATGACGCCGCCGGCTTACTACAAGAAGCACGTGAAACGCATGCTCGATGCGGGGGTTCCGATTTTGGCGCACGCCAACGGCGACGCGGCGATCGACCTGATGATCGAAGGCATCGACGAGGCCCTCGGCGGAGAATCAAAGGACCATCGCTCCGTCACGATTCACGCTCAGCTCGCCCGCGACGACCAACTCGACGAAATGCTGCGCCTAGGCATTGTTCCGTCGTTCTTCGCCGCGCACCCCTTCTTTTGGGGCGACTGGCATCGCAAGAGCTTCGGTGACGATCGCGCTATGCGCATCAGCCCGCTTCGCTCGTCCCTCGATCGTGGCGTCCATTTCACGATCCATAACGACGCCATGGTCGTTCCACCTAACATTATGCTTTTACTAGAAGTAGCGGTCGGTCGAAAGACGCGAAAGGGCGTCACGCTCGGAGAAGATCAGCGCATCAGCTTCGAAGATGCGCTCCACGCCGTGACGCTCGGGGCCGCCTATCAATATTTCGAAGAGGACAAGAAGGGTTCCATTACGGTTGGTAAACAGGCTGATCTCGTCGTTCTCGAAAAAGATGCCGGTGCGGTGCCTGTTGATGAGATCAGTGAAGTCGGCGTGCTCGAAACCTTCGCCCGAGGTGTGAGCGTTTACTCTGCGCCTTGATCTGGTACTCGCCTAGAGAGGGTTTGGGCGCCACGTGAGCGCAACCTTCTGCGAGCAGATGCACTGTATTCTGCTGAGGAGATTCAAGATGATGCCCGAAAATGCTTCCCGTCGACCGCTTCGCTCTGGCGTTTTTATTGCGCCTTTCCATCCTGCTGACGAAGATCCGACGGAGCAGATCCATCGCGATCTAGATCTAGTGAAGCAGCTGGACGAGCAGGGCTATGACGAGGCGTGGATCGGGGAACACCACTCGGGCGGCTATGAGATCATTCCGTCGCCGGAGCTTTTCATCGCGCATGCTGCTGCGATCACTCAACGGATTCGGCTCGGGACCGGCGTCGTTTCGCTTCCGTATCACAACCCGCTCATGCTCGCGGATCGGATCCTTCAGCTCGATCATCAAACACGTGGTCGCGTTATGCTCGGCTGCGGGCCCGGACAGCTGGTGACGGACGCCTTTATGTTAGGCCTCAATCCGAACGAGCAGCGCCGCATGATGGCTGAAGCGCTCGAAGTTATAGTGCCGCTCCTGCACGGGGAAGTCGTCACGAAGAAGACCGATTGGTTCGAGCTGAATGAGGCATCAAGTCAGTTGCCGCCTTTTCAGTGGCCGAGCCCGGAAGTCGCAGTGGCCTCGGCGATCTCGCCTTCGGGCGCGAGCGCGGCAGGTATGCACGGGGCCGGCTTATTGTCTCTCGCGGCGAGTGGGCCCGAGGGCTATGCGCAGTTGCCGAAGCATTGGCAGGTCTGCGAAGAAACCGCGGCGAAGCACGGGCAGACCGTCGATCGTTCGAATTGGCGCTTGGTTGTGCCCATGCATATCGCCGAGACGCGGGAGCAGGCACGAGCGGATATGGAGTTCGGGACGCTGCGGCTTGCAGACTATATGGAGGCGCTCGGTGGTACGAAGCCGCCCTTTGCGAGTTCGACGGATGCGATGCTTGATGCCTGGACCGGGCCAGGCCTTCCTATTTTCGGGAAGCTCACCTGTGGCACACCGGATGACGCGATCTTGGTGATTGAGTCACTTCGGGAACAATCGGGTGGATTCGGCACGATCCTCTTTCTCGTTCACAACTGTGCGAACCCCGCAGCTACGAGCAAGAGCTATGAGTTGATTGCTCGAAACGTCATGCCGGCCCTCAACGATTCGAATCGCTTGCGAAAGCGAAGCATGGAATGGGCGACGAAGAACGCGGCGACCTTTATGCCCGCCATGGCCGGGGGAATTGAAAAGGCGATCCTTGAATATGAAAAGGATCGTGCCGCCCGAGGCGGAGAAGGAACGGCCTGGGTTGGTGACAACCCGGTCGACCCCAAGCAAGCGAAGGATTGAATTTCAGCGCGTCGTTGCTTTTGGCATCCCTTTCGCGGGGCGGCAAGAAAAGTGCAAAGGTGTTCTGGCTCAGCCTGTCCAGGAACCGGCAATGGACGACTTAATGCGTTGAGCTAGCTCCGATTTGGGATATCTTTTGCTTCTCGGCTGCCGAGGAGTGTTCTCCTAGACGGATGTCGCGATTTTAGCCTGCATAGCACTCACGAAAGCAGGCTTTCGCCTCCATTCGGGACCCATTTGGATTTGACGTAAACGCGTCGGGTCGGGAGGGGCCGGTGGACGGATCTCGGCCTACGGAGCATTCGATGAATCTCGCAAAGCAATTCAACCCGACCGACACGATTCCTGCAGAGACCCGCGCGCGGCGTGAGTCTCTGCGGCGTGCACCGATTGCGCTTTTTGCGGCGATGCTTCTGGCATTTGCAAGCGTGGGTTGCAGTTCGCAGAACGGGAACGACTCGTTGGCTGGGCTGCCAAGTGCGAGCTTTGAAGCGGACGTGACATCCGGGCTGCCTGGCCTAACCGTTCAGTTCACTAATTCTTCGACTGGCGATATCGACTCCTATCTATGGGACTTCGGAAACGGCATAACCAGCACGGACCCAAATCCGGTGGGTGTTGTCTACACGACGGCTGGCACCTTTGATGTTTCGCTCACAGTCTCCGGAGCACGCGGCAGCAGCACTCAGACATCTGATGGCTTTATCGAAATCGCCGACATTCCGACCGCCGGCTTCTCGTGCCTAAGCACCCAGGGTTTCGCGCCACTCACGACAACCTGCGTAAGCAGCGCCGTCGGTGCGACGACGACGCAGTGGACCTTCACGAATGGTACCGAGACGGTGATATCTTCGGACGAGAGTCCTGTGGTGACGCTTACGACCGCTGGAGTTTTTGACGTGACGCAGACTGTGACGAATGTCGTCGGGACCGACACGGTCATGGGCCTGATTGAAGTTCGTCCGCTCACGCTTTCGGTCACTCCGGTTAACGGCGTGGGCCCGGGTAATGCGACGCTAAGCGCGGATACGGACGGCCTAACGGGCCTCATCACGTGGACGGTGGATGGTGTCTTCGCGGGGAATGTCGAGAGCTTAGTTTATGACTTCGATGCGCCTGGCACGTATTCGATTCAATTCGAGTTCGGCAGCTTCAGCCCGCCAGTCTCTGCGGTTGAGACGTTTGACTATGTGGTGCCTTATGGCGTGCCGGCCGCGGGGTTCTCGGCGGATGTGAGTGAAGCTGCGGGGCCGCTCCTCGTGACCTTCGCGGATCAGTCCGTGGGCCAGATCGTGAAGTGGAACTGGGATTTCGGTGATGGCGTAACTTGTGTCTACCCGGCTCCGGATGGCGTTCCGCCGGATTCGCCGGGCGTATGTGACGGCGAGAGCCCGACGCACACGTACGGCGTGATCGGTCGTTACGACGTCGAGTTGATGGTCGAAGGCCTCGCAGAAGACACGAACGATCCCAACTTGATGGACGTGACGCTTCAGGCGAACGCGGTCACAGTGACGATCTTGGATCCGAGCTTCGAAGGCCAGACCGCGACGGAGGAAATCGCGCAAGGTTGGAGGGTACTCCGAGCTGATGCTTCTCCGGAAGCGGAGCACATTGCTCTCTCTTCCGGACGGGCGCTGCGGGCTGGGGATGCCGGTATGCCGACGGATGGTGAGAAGTGGGCTGCGTTAGATGGCCTCGGTACGGATGGAACGGATCCGGTGCTCACGGTCGAGAATGGCATTCAGGCTGACTTCATTCTGCCTACGACGGCGACGGTCCTCGAGTTCGACTACGCGCTTCTCTATTCAGAGCCGCCGGCGGGTCTCGCGGTGGACGCAATGACCGCGACGGTCACGGACGGAGTGGGGCAGCCGGTTGAGATCACGAGTGCAGCAGCGAATGTTGAGAATGGCGCCTACAGCGGCGGATCAACACGTTATGAGCAAATCGACGGTGGGACGACCCGCGTAACGATCGTTCGCACAGCAAGCTTGGATGTTGCTGCGGCCTTCCCGGGCCCAACGGCGAATAAGGTATTCACGCTAACCATTCGCCTTACGAATGCTCGGAATTCCTCCCGTCCGCCGCGAGCCTACGTCGATGCAATTCGCTTTACGGATACGGCGACGGCTTTTACTTCTTCCTTCTCCTTCTCTGCGCCTGTGACTGTCGTTGCAGGCGACACCGTCGACTTCGTCGACGAGACGTGTCTTGACCCGATCGGGTTGGGCTGCGAAGTGCCGACCAGCTGGCGATGGGACTTTGATACTCGGGATTCGCTCTTCCCGCCGACCTCGACCGGTTCCGCTCTGCAGGACCCGAGCTATGCATTTACGGAAGGGGGCGTCTATGACGTGACCCTGCTCGCGCGGAACGCCGATCAGGAATCGCTTTCGATGATGCAGGTCGATGTCATCGACGCACCGGTGTCGATTCCGGTCATTGACATCGTTACTAAGGTTATTGATGACCAGTTGGAGGTTGTTTGGGTTGTTGAGGTGAGCGGTGGCAGTTCGAGCTCGGACGAGCGCGACCCGATCGAGGGCTGGAGCTGGGATTTCGGAGGCTTGGCCGACACAACTGGCGAAGGGCCGGAGGTCTTGCCGTTCGTGGTCGAAATTGGCCAAGGGGGTCCTTTGCAGATTCGTTTGACGGTGACGACCGCTTTGGGTCTGGTCGCTGAAGGGACTGTTGACGTCACGCTGGAGTGAGGGCTTCTGGCCGCTCTTTTTAGGGCCCTTAGCTTTCACCCTCGCCGATCGGCAATTCCAGGCTTGACTCGCCCGTGCTACCGGTCGATAACTCCTTCATGGAAAACGCCGAAACCGCCTCAAAACTGAATTGTGCAATTGAATGGCCTCGGGCATTTCAGCCCTTCGGAGGGCGCCTTGCAGTAGGCGTGCGCGGCCGGCAGGTCATCCGCTCTGTCGGGATCGCGGTCGGCCTCGGATTCGTGTTAGCCCTTACGTTGCCGGTGACGGCAAGCGCCGAATCCATCCGAGCGCGGACACTTCGATTGGAAGAAGAGAAGGCCCAGCACGTGCCGGCGGAGCCCGCAGTCGCCGCTCCGAATATCCGATTCGGAATCCACTACGACTTCCTCCGCCAGGATAAGACGGACACTTTCGCCGCGTTGACAACGAGTTCGCTAACCATCCCGGAGCATGAGGGGCATTCGACCAGTGCAGAGATCGTAGGGACGGTTCCGATCGTTGGACCGCTCGGCGCTCGTGCAATGATTCGCGGTGCGATCGGTCACCAACAGAGAAGCTTGGATGGTCTCGAACGCGGCAATAACGAAATCTCGAAGTTAGGCGTGGGCGCACAACTTTTTCTGCGCGATCCCAAGGTTGGCTCGATTACGGTCGGGGGTGGTTGGGATCGACTCTCACGAGACGGACCGATCGATGCAGAAGAGTTTAAGGGCGACGCAGCGTTTTCGATCTTCTATCCCGATCTCGGAATGGGCCCCGTCGACTGGACGCTCTCCTTCGAGTTCGCGCATAGGCAGGTCTCCGACGTGCCCGGAACTGCGGACGTAGACGCCGATCGCTATGTGGTGACAGGGCAGGCCGGTTGGTATGCGAGCGACGACGTGCAAATTGCCCTCGGCGCTCGCTGGGAACGCGCAGAGGAAGAGTTCTCGAGCGCAGAGGATACCGAGGGCTTCGTGCAGGTTCGCTGGTGGCTAGCTCGATCGCTACCTGTCGAGCTTCCGATCGAACTCACGTTTGGTGGATCTGTGGGCGTGTCGGAATACAAGCTGTCGCCTTTTCGAGCGGATAACCGCATGGTCTACGGCGCGAACGTAGGCCTCGTCTTTCGGTTCGGATCCGGAGAGACCTTGCTCGACGCGGTGCGGCGATTCGACTGAGCAGCGGACGCTGTCGCCCGAGATTAGGCTCGCCTAAGCCGTCGCGGTGAGCGGCCTAACTCTCGAAGCTGATTCGGCCGTCCTCGAGCGGAGCCTTCCGAATCATCTTCTTATCAGCGGCGTAGTTTTGGGTATTCATCCAGGGCGCGTGATCTCCCTGCCTGGGCATGAGATGCATAGTGCGCTGCATATAGCCCGAGGAGAAGTCGTCGATCCACGGTCGCGCGGGCATATCCATGTCGTCTTCGCGCAGATGTGGGACGCAAACCTTTGTGTTGGTGGCGTCCATATGGTTCAGAAGGCGGCAGGCGTATTCCGAGGTGAGGTCGGCGCGGAGCGTCCAAGAAGCATTGATATAGCCGAAGGTCTGGATCAGATTGGGCACATCGGAATAGAGCATGCCCTTGTAACTCCAGGTTTGCGCAAAATCGATCTTCTCGCCGTCCTTCGTGAACTCGACGCCGCCTAGCACCTTGAGTTCGAGGCCCGTCGCCGTGACGATGATGTCGGCTTCGACTTCCTCGCCGCCCTGCATGCGGATACCGGATTTGGTGAAGGTGTCGATGTGGTCGGTCACGACCGAGACGGTGCCGGCGCTGATCTGCTTGAAAAGATCGCTGTCGGGGATAAGGCAAAGGCGCTGATCCCAGGGGTTGTAGCTAGGCGTGAAATGCTTCTCGATATCGTAGTCGGGACCGAGCTCCGTTCGGACCATGCCGAGCAGCATTTCCTTGACCTTCTCGGGCTTGGTGCGGGTGCGATTGTAGGCGAGGCGCTGGAACTGAACATTCTTGAAACGGGTGATCGCGTAGGCCCACTTCTCGGGCATGATTTTCCGCAAGAAGACCGCGATTTGATCGACCGCGGGTCGGGATACCACGTAAGTGGGGGAGCGCTGGACCATGGTCACGTGCTCGGCATCCTCCGCCATATTAGGCACGATTGTCATGGCGGTTGCGCCACTGCCGATCACGGCGACGCGCTTCTTTGTGTAGTCGAGATCTTCGGGCCAGAACTGCGGATCGATGATTTGGCCTTCGAAGTCGTCTGCGCCTTCGAACGCGGGGCGATAGCCGTGTTCATAGTTGTAGTAGCCCGAGCACATCATCAGAAAGTTGCACTGGACGTGGATGGTTTCGTTCGTGTCCTTGCGCATGATCTCGAGCGTCCACTGCTTGTCTTCGCTCGACCAAGCTGCGCTCTTAAGCGAGTGCTGGAAGCGGATGTGGTCACGCACGCCGTACTCGTCGGCGGTCTCGTTCACGTACTCTCGAATCGAAGTTCCGTCGGCGATCGACTTGCGCTCTTTCCAGGGCTTGAAGCTGAAGCCGAGGGTGTGCATATCACTGTCGGAGCGGATGCCGGGATAGCGGAAGAGGTCCCAGGTGCCGCCGATCGCGTCGCGCCCTTCGAGGAGCGTGTAGGTCTTGCCCGGGCAATGGTCTTCGAGGTGGCAGGCTGCACCGATTCCGGACAGGCCGGCACCAACGATGACGACGTCGAGGGATTCCATGAGTTCTCCGGTGGGCGGGGGTGTGCTCCGACGGGCGCGGGAGCGAGAGGAAAGGATAACCAATGATTCGACTCGGATTAGGACTCGCATTGGCAGGCGAGTGACCCGGGGTTTCGCTCGCAGGTGAGCGGCTCCGGCGGTAGCATCCGGCCTCGATCTGGTCCATTAAACCTGTTTTCGGTCCCCATAGACCGGCAGAAAGCCCACTCATGTCTACGCCTCTCGACCGCTTTTGTCTCGACGGTCAAACCATCGCCGTGACGGGCGCATCCTCGGGCTTCGGCCACCATTTCGCTGGCGTGCTGGCCTCCGCGGGCGCTCGCGTCGTTTTGGGTGCGCGGCGAGTCGAGAAAATTGAGGCGCGGGTAGAAGAGATTCGGGCCGCTGGGGGCGAGGCGATCGGCCTTCCCCTCGATGTGACGAACCGTGAGAGCCTTGAGCAGTTCTTGGATGGAGCATGGGAGCTGGCAGGTCGGCTCGATTGCCTGATCCAGAACGCGGGGGTCGAAGCTGGCGCCAAGACCTTCGACATGATCGATGAAGAGGATTGGGACTTTGTTCTCGACACGAATCTCAAGAGTGTCTGGTTAGGCGCGAAGCTCTACGCCGAACGCGTGAAGGCTCACGACCAGGAGGGCGGCAATATCGTGAATGTTGGCTCGATCACGGCAAGCCGCACGATTAAAGGCCAGTTCCCGTACGCTATCTCTAAGGCAGGTCTTCACAAGGCGACCGAAGTCCTCGCCCTCGAAGCCGCGAAGTTAGGGATCCGCGTGAACACCCTCGCACCAGGCTACATCCTCACGGACGTAAGCCGCGTACTCCTCGAGAGTCCTGGTTCAGATGAGTTTAGGAAGGGCATCCCGCAGCGACGCTACGGAGAGTTCGACGATCTGGATGGACCGCTCTTGCTACTCGCTTCGGATGCATCGACCTATATGACAGGTTCGACAATCGTCGTAGACGGCGGACATCTCTGCTCTTCGCTCTGACGAGCGCCTTCGCCTAACGCGATCGCCGCTCAGGTGTTATTCGGGATCGGGCTGCGTGAACCACCAAGCCCACAAGATGAGGACGAACTGGAAGGGTAGTCGAGCCCAGTTGGTGAAAGGATCTCCCGAGCCGGGTCCGTCGGGACCGATGTTTTCGAGCATCATGTTCACGTTCGCAGGGAAGACCGCGATCATGAGCGCGATCGCGCCCCATGCGGCGAGTACGCGGGTGCGTGGTTCAAGGAGGTAAACGCCGATTACGATCTCGAAGAGGCCGGAGATCAGGTTGAGCCATTCGGGGTTAGGAAGACTCGCGGGGATGATGGCCACGAAGAAGTCTGGGTTCAGCAGATGCAGGAAGCCCGCTGCGCAGAGCTGGAACGAGAGGAGATAGAGGAGGGGGCGGCGAAGTCGATTTAGCATGAGCTGAGTGTGTCCGATCGCGGTCGGCGCGCCAACTCGCCGTGGTGATTCACTCGAGATCTATGAACGGATCGTTCACTGCATCTAGGCTCGACGTTTGCTCACCGTTTCCATCGTAGTCGTAAATCTCGCGATCGATCGGCTGCATAAACCCGTGCGCGCCGTCGAGCGTCTTGACCACCACTTGGATCTGAACGCTGTGGGACGATCAAGTGGATGGTACGACTGAATTAGAACCTGCAAATTTACCATCGATTTCGATCATTTAGGTGATTTTTGGCAAATCCGATGCCTCCCCCCAGATCAACCACAAAAAACTCCTCCCGATCGAGCCGATCGCGCGTTCGACCGGCAGCGGGCCAGCTGGTGCGAGGGGCTGGAAGCACCCTATCCAGCGGCTCGACAACGGCACTTTTGGTTTCGGCTATTTCACTTGCTTCTAGCTCCGGTTTCGCGACTTCGTAACAGCAGATAGTTGGGACTATTGTTGATCCCATCCAGTCCGTCTTCGGCGAAGGCCACTCATATTCGGGAATCAACCTGGAGCCGGGTGCGGACCTGAACAACCTGAATCTCCGTCGCGATCCTTGCCAATACCGGTGGTCAGCGGGGTGGGTTCTAGCAGACCGTTTGGCGACTTGGTCGAGATGGAGAGGGACAGACATGGGCGACCTTCTAGTGCGGGGCGGCGAAGTCATTGACGGGAGAGGCGCGCCGCCGAGACGAGCCGATCTGCGCGTTCGCGCAGGACGCATCACCGAGATCGGCATCGATCTGAAGCCCGAGGGCGAAAGGCAAATCGACGCGGCCGGAGCTTTCGTCACGCCTGGCTTTATCGATGGACACACCCACGTCGATCCCGCGCTCTGGTGGGACCCGGGTTGTGATCCACTTCCAAGCCATGGCGTCACGACGGTTGTGACCGGAAATTGCTCACTCTCTCTTGCTCCGCTCAAGAAAGAGAATCGGGCCTCCCTTACGGACATGTTTTGTTTCATAGAAGACCTCCCTAACGAGGCCTTCGAAGCCGGGATTCCATGGAGCTGGGAAACGTGGCCCGAATACCGAAGAGCCTTTGACGCGCGGGGCGCAGCCGTCCAAGTCGCGCCGCTCGTCGGGCATTCGGCGTTACGGCTTCATGTGATTGGGGAGGAGTCGTATGAAAGGGCTTCGACCGAGGCGGAGCGCACGGCGATTGCTGCGCTGATGCGGGAATGCCTGACCGCGGGGGCATTCGGTCTTTCGACCTCTTTTCTGGATACGGATCGCGCGGGGCGTCCCGTGCCGAGTCGTGCGGCCGACGACGACGAATTCAGAGTATTAGTCGGCGAAATGGCTGCGAGGGGTCGAGGGGTGTTTGAGTTCGTGCCCCGACTCATGCAGCTCGAGACGCAGATGGAGGACATCGAGCGCGTTCATTCGTTATGCCAAGGGGCTGGCATTCCAGCCACGTGGACACAGCTCTATATCGGCGACCACAACGCGGATCACATAGAACCGTTACTGGCTCAGGCCGCACGAACCCAATTGGAAGGACCCGGGGTATTCCCCCAGGTCTCGCCGCGACCTTTCGATGTGAATCTGAGTTTCGACCAGACGGCTGTGTTTATGGCGATGCCCGCTTGGAATGAAATCGTTTCCGCTGCGGCAGATGACAAACGACAGCGCCTCGAAGATCGCGAGTGGAGAAAACGCGCGCGAGCCGAATGGGACGATGGCCAGCCTTCGCTCTTTCCCAAGGACCGACCGGATCGAGTTGTCTTCCGCGGGGTAACTCGACCCGAGCTCGAGTCGTTTATCGGAATGAACTTGGCGGACTACGCTGCGAGTCGCGAGCAACATCCCTCGGACGCGTTGGCCGATTGGGTTCTGGCGAATGACTTGTCCCCGCAAATTACGCTCGCGGATACGGCCTACGTTCCCGAGCGAGTTGCCGAACTTCTGAGCCACCCGGCGACCGTCTGTGCGGCGAGTGACGCCGGAGCGCACGTTCAGATGATGTGCGGCGGCGGCGACACGTCTCTGCTGCTCGAACGATACGTGCGCGAAAGGGCTGACTTTTCGATTGAAGAGGCGATCCGACGGATGACGTCCGAGGTCGCAATGCTCTTTGGGATCCATGATCGTGGGATTCTTGAAGTGGGATACGCGGCCGATCTCGCGGTATTCAGTCTGGATGATGTTAGGTGGTCGCCCGAGACCTTCGTTTCGGATCTTCCGGGCGGGCACTCCCGCATTACGCGATCGGGGGGTGGGATTCGAGCGACCGTCGTGGCAGGTGTGCCAACGCATTTAGAGGGTCAGTCGACAGGCGCTACGCCGGGCCGCATGTTGGAGCCGCGACGAGCCCCCAAGCGTGCCGCCGCGTCGACCTCTGCGGGCGAGTGACGAGTCCGGCTTGACCTTCCGAGTTCGTGAGGAGGCAATCGATTGGAGGAAGAGAGATGAGTGATCGAGTATTGGTGAACATTGCGGAAGGCGTTGCGCACGTACGTCTGAATCGACCGGAAAAAAAGAATGCCCTCGACGCCGAGATGTTCGAGGAGATTCTCGGTACGGCGAGACGGTTGCGCGAAGATCGCTCGGTTCGCGCGGTCGTTCTTTCTGGCGAAGGCGGGTCCTTTAGCGCCGGCGTCGACGTGGCGAGCTTGGGTCAGATGGCGACGGGAGATTTGAATCCGGACAGTGATTCGATCCAGCAAGCGACTTCCGATCTGAGCCCAGAAGGGGCGAACCGCGCGCAGCAGCTCGCGTGGTCGTGGGTTGAACTACCTGTTCCGGTGATCGCTGCGGTAGAGGGCATTGCCTTCGGTGGCGGACTTCATATAGCCCTCGGCGCGGACATTCGATTTGTCGCGCCGGATGCACGTCTCGCCTTCGTCGAGATCTCGTGGGGGCTCGTGCCGGACCTCTCTGGCGCACAGGCGTTGCGTCGGCTGGTTCCACTCGACGTCGCGAAGAAGCTGATCTTTTCCGGCGAAGAAATCGACGGTCGCAGAGCCGTCGAAATCGGTCTTGGCACCGAGCTCAGCGACCGGCCAATAGAAGACGCACTCGAATTAGCGCGTGGGATTGCGCAGCGGAGCCCCGATGCCGTTCGCGCCGCGAAGAAGGTGTTGAATGAATCAGCTCTCGTCCCCCTCTCGCAGGGGCTATCAAACGAGATGGCCGCATAGGCTGGCCTGATGGGTAGGCACAAGATCGAAGCGGTGATGTCGAAACTTGAGAAGCGGGCCGGAATTTTCGAGGATGCAGTGGATGATGATCCATCGAATAGGAAAGGGGAGAACCTTTGAGCGAAGAAGCTTGCTGTAGCGAACGTGTTGTCGTGGTGACCGGAGCGGGGCGAGGAATCGGTCGCGCTTATGCGCATGCGCTCGCACGCGCCGGCGCGCGCGTTGTCGTGAATGATCTAGGCGTTCAGCCTGACGGACGGGAAGCGTCGAGTGCACCGGCAAACGAAGTCGTCGCTGAGATCGAAGCTATGGGCGGCGAGGCGTTGGCTGTCCCCACGGATATCGCGACGCGTTCGGGTGCCGACGCGCTGATTGAGCAAGCTGTCTCGAGATTCGGCCGCGTCGATGCGGTCATCAACAACGCGGGGATCGATCGGCCCGGCATGCTCGTCGATCTTTCCGAAGAAGATTGGGATGCCATCCTCGACGTTCACTTGAAGGCGCAGTTCCTCGTACTGCGTGCCGCGGGCCGACATTGGCGCGAGCGCGCCGACGCGGGTGAAGTGGTCGCGGGTGCAGTCGTGAATACGAGCTCACCGGCCGCACTTGCTGGCTTCCGAGGGGAGGGAGCGTACAGCGCAGCCAAGGCCGCCGTTTTAGCACTGACGATCACTGCTGCAGACGAACTAGCGGACTACGACGTCACCGTGAATGCCGTCGTTCCCGGTGCGGCAACACGCCTAACGGACTGGTCGCCGGGAGCGCCCGGCCCGGAACCGATCGCGCCGCTCATCGTCTGGCTTGCCTCGCTCGATGCCCGGGATATCACGGGCCAGGTCTTCAGCGCAGCAGGTGGAATGTTTATGGTGCTCCACGGCTGGGAAGCCGGAGCGCCGCTGATTCTCGGAGACGGGGGCGTGCCCGATCTCGCGGCCGGATTGCGCGAGCGGATCGAATCCGAAAGGCAGCCGATGG
>DGPZ01000140.1:0-1091 GCA_002390675.1 Deltaproteobacteria bacterium UBA4427 | reverse complement strand
TGGAAGTGCTAGCCCCCGGCCGCAATCTCCCGCCGCGTCCCGGCGCTCCGGGAAACTTGGGCTGACCGTAGAACCTGCCAATCATCCTCGTCATCCGGTGATCGCCACACAGATCGCTGAAGGTAGGAACATTGATGGGACTCGAAATCGCCTTGCCCTACTTCAACCGTCTGTCCGTCGCAGAGTCGATCGGGGCCGTCGCTCGCTCGGCCGAGGCGCTTTGCTTCGACTCACGCTGGGTGAGCGATCACATCATCGTACCGGCGGGTTCGGTGATGGCGCGTCATAATCCGATTCTTGGCATCGGGCTTCCGTCCCGAAGTGCTCTCTATGCTCCGCGGAGGATCCATGCAGATTCCGAACCTTGACATCCGACCGATTGGTGGCGCACTCGGCGCTGAAGTTCACGGCCTTGATCTGCGCAAGGTGGACGAAGATCTCGGCAAGGCGATCACTGCGGCCCTCGACGAACATCTCGTGCTCTTCTTCCCGAGCCAGCATCTGAGTCCCCGAGAACATCGAGATTTTGGGCTCCGCTTCGGGGAACTTGAGCCGGGTCACAATCAACTTCAGTCCGTCGACCCAGAGGTTCCCGAAGTCGTCGCGCTCGATAGCGACACCGACCCCGCGGCGGACGTCTTCCACACGGACGTCACTTTTCGTAATTCGCCTCCGATCGCCTCCGTTCTGAACATGATCGAGTGCGCTCCGAAGGGGGGCGACACCATGTGGGTGAATCTGCAGTTAGTATTCGAAACCCTTTCTGCCCCAATGCAAGCAATGCTCGAAGGACTAACAGCACTCCACACGCAGAAGGGCGCGCCGCCGGTAAAGCCAGCCGAGCACCCGGTCGTGCGCGTTCATCCCACCAGCGGGCGAAAGAGTCTCTACGTGAATCGCATCTTCACGGACCGCATAGTGCAGCTCTCGCCGTCGGAGTCGAAGGCGATGCTCGAATATCTCTTTCGCTTCGCCGAGCAGCCGCAGTTCAGTTGTCGCTACCGCTGGAGTCCGGGGGATCTCGGGATATGGGACAATCGAGCCACGCTCCATGCAGCCGTGAGTGACTACATAGGTGGGCATCGCGTGAT
>DGPZ01000124.1 GCA_002390675.1 Deltaproteobacteria bacterium UBA4427 | reverse complement strand
ATACCTGAGTTCCCCATTTAGTCACCTCAAGCTGCGTCGTCATCTGCGCGTCCCCCATCTCTTCGTCTTTAATCTTCGTGATTCTTGTTTGCTTCTTAACCGTCATCGAACCGCGGCTTCTGCGCGCTTTGCCAGCCCGTCCTCGATCCGGATCTCGTGGATCGGAACGAAGGGCTCAGGCAGCGCGTCCGCCGCAAAAAAACCAATTTCGAGTGTCTCCTCGGGCGTTGTCATCTCGCCCGACTCAACCGCCTCCGCATGAAAGCAGAGGTTCACAATTTGTACGCGTCGGTTCCCGCCGTCCCCGGCCACTCCCTTTCTTTGGCCACTCTTTTCCCGACCGTAGTCGACCACCTGTGTCGCGGGATCCGAATACACCCCGATCAAGTCACTGATTTCGACCGTCCATCCCGTCTCTTCCACCACCTCGCGACGCGCAGCTTCAGAAACAGACTCCCCCACTTCGACATAACCACCGGGCAGTCCCCAGTGCCCATTATCAGAGCGGCGCATCAACAGTATTTCGCCTTCACGCCAAACCATCGCAGAGACGGATAAGCCCAGCTCCGTGGGGTTCGACGCGAAGTATTTAGTCACCAGGGAAGCTCCGCCGTCGGCGTCGTGGAAGGACTTCCGACGATGCTCATTTGGCCCCTGATCCTTCCCATTCTTTGAGGGTTGGTCGGAGGCCGGGTTCGCTCTTCCAGTTGATCTCCACGATCAATGGAGTTGCGAGTGCGTCTGTTTCGACGCGACGGAGCGCAGCGGTCGCTGCGGAGTTCGTATTCACTCACACCTGCTTCGACCGAGGAGGTCCAAACTGTTATAGCCCGGCGCCGCGGGGCGAGTCAATCTTTTGGCGGTGCCGCTCGCTCAATGCCTCAAGGATTCCTGCGTGACGCTCCCTATCCAAGTCGTATCCGCGGTAGGCAAAAAGCGCCAATAGCGCGAACACCGCGACCATCGGCCCGTACGCGATTCCAAGCGCCCGGATCGTCTCTGGGGGTACGGCGAGCGCGCCGGCCGCGGAAGCCCCTGCAGGCCATCCGATCACGTCGAGGGCCAAGCCCGCGCAGAAACTCCCTGCCCCAGACGCTGCCTTGCCCGAAAAAGACACCACTCCAAAGAAAACGCCTTCCTGGCGAAGGCCGGTATCTAATTCATGCTCGTCGGCGATGTCCGCCATCATCGAGCTGAAGCTGACAAGCGCCTGCTGAACCAGAACGCCCTGCACCACGCGCACGCCGAGCAGCGTCCCGATCAAGAGCTCCGTCCCGTTCGGCGGCATCTGGTCGCCGAGGCGCAACAGGACAGGAGTCACCTGGCAAAAGAACCACCCGGATACGCCTAAGATCAAGGTCGGCCCCTTGTCCCACAACTCATGGAGCCGTCGAGTCACCCCAGCCCCCGCGATTAATCCGACTGGGTACATCAGCGACAGGTACATAATTTCCTGCGACCCAAGGCCCCAGAAGAAATCGTACATATAAAGCGAGAGCGCCGACTCCGTGCCGATCATGATGTACATGAGCAGCGTGCCGCTGAAGAGGCGACGAAAGGACCCGTTTTGGAATGCGCTGGCGCTAGCGCTTAGCGTCGCTCCGAAGGCCCGACGAATCCCTTCGTCCTCGCTCGCGCGGGCGGGCGGCACTGGGAGGTGTGGGATTTGGCGGCGTGTTCCCCATGCAGAGATCAGGATCGTCACGACCATAATCACGCCCATGCTGAAACCAAAAGGCGAATAGCCCTCGACGTTCGCGCGACCACCACGATCATCCGCAAAGAAATACCCAAAGCCCGCGAGGGTCATGACTAATAGACCGAGGTACCCGAAAACCTGGCGCGTCGCGACAAGACGAGTGCGTTCCCCGAAATTTGAAGTTAACTCGGCGCCAAGAGCAGTATGCGGAACGTGGCAGGCCGTCATTGCCGTACGAGTGGCCACGGCGAAAATAGTTAGCCACGCAAAGAGTCCAAGCTGGCTCAGTCCTTGGGGTGGCGAGAACAGTCCCCAAAACGAGAGACCTAACGGAAGCGCCGACAGCACCATGAAGGGATGTCGCCTCCCCCATTTCGACCGCCAACGATCCGAGATCGATCCAGCCAGAGGATCCGTCACCGCATCGACGAGCAGCGCGATTCCCATCGCCGCCCCCGCCAAACTCGCAGACAACCCAAGCACCGAGTTGTAGTAGAAGAGCGCGAAGAGGCTGAAGCTGAAACCCTTAATGCCCTCCGCCATCTGCCCCAGGCCAAAGGCGAGACGGACGCCGAGGGGAATTAGGCGATCAGCGGGGGTTCCGATTAGGGGCGCGGTCATTCAAAGCAGACGCTAACGGGCTCGGAGTGCCAGCGATAGGCCTTTCGACTGCGCCCTCGGCCTGCTCCGGTCTTCGCGCCCCTCAAACGAAACGGCCGACTTCCCGAAGGAGGCCGGCCGTTTTGATTGCAAAGTCGTCGAGGCAAAAACCGCGTAACGCCCTAGCGCTTCGGAGAGCAGACGCCTCCGCCTAACATCTCCGACCCGCCAAACCCTTGGCATCGAGCAGGAGCCCTGCCCTCCCTACGTCGTCAGCTAGCAGAAGCCAGTTTTCAAAACTGTGAACGATTTATGAACCGAGCCATTTACCCGAAATCAGCCCCACAGGCTCTCTATGGCATGACTTCCGCCCTTTGACTCGCTTCCAGAATCGCATCCGTCTCAAATCCGAAGCGTCGCTGACCGGACGTCTCCAAATCGCACATTTCCCTCATTTTTCGTTCCTAAAAAGATCGAAGAAACTTCATATTTCTCAATATTTCCGGCTATTTAGGCT
>DGPZ01000108.1 GCA_002390675.1 Deltaproteobacteria bacterium UBA4427 | reverse complement strand
GCGCTCACGAAATCAGACAACAATTTCGCGACACCCGCCAGGAGCCGAACTACTCGGTCATCGTCTGATAGATGCTCTTCTTCGGAGCCGCGAAGACGTTCCGCACCATCGATACGAAGGGATCCAGCGAAAGCTTCGGGCGAGACGCGTCGAAGGCCGGATCGTCGTAGCGGTTAATAAAGGCCTCGGTCCGATCGTAATGTTCGTGGCCCTTAAACTGGTCACGCATGTTGCGATCCATTCCCATGTAGTGAAAGAAGTTATAACCCTGAAAAATCGCGTGGTGCTTCACCATCCAAAAGTTCGCTTCAGTAATGAAGGGCTCGAGAATCGCCGCGCCCACGTCTGCGTGATTCGCGCTTCCCAGTGTGTCACCGATATCATGTAGGAGTGCACAGACGATGTACTCCTCGTCCTCGCCCGCTTCGGCAGCGAGGTCAGCCGTCTGCAGACTGTGCTGCAATCGATCGATCGGAAATCCGCCCTGATCCCCGTCGAGCAGCCGGAGATGATTGAGCACACGATCCGGCAATCCGGCCAGGGCAGTCATCGTCTCGCCACCGATGATTTCCCAATCTTCCTTCGTGCTCTGTGACATTTGCTTGAATTCTGCGTTCATCTCGGATCTCCTGGTGAATGCCAAACCTTACCGTAGTCTTGCCGTGCCTAAAAAGGCTGGGGCATCTCTACGACACCCTCGCCTTCAGTCTCTTGGGAAAAATCGGCCCCGTAGGTCTACGCCAACTTCTGAACACGATATTAGATCGGCAGATTCCCGCCTGTTTCCGAATCGGATACCGCCATATCAACAGGGATCATGTTCGGTTGGGCATGCTTAATGGGTACGCCGGTTGTCCAATCTCCAACTAGCATTAAATGGGCGAAGACCACCAAGCAAACCCGTAAAGTCCAGTGCAATCGCTGCGCCTTTGACGATTCAGACAAGTAGTCCCACCCCAGCGGCTCACTGTGTGCAAAACGGCTCCTCCAGTGAATACCGATCAAAAAATTATGCTCCTAGCAATAAGCTTCTATGCGTAGCTACATTCGACACCCTACCATCCGGCATCTCGGGTCTCCCACCTCCCGTCTGAGAAGAAGGAATTCTTATGTCAGCCAAAGAAGAACAAGAGCCCCACGTTCACGGTTCCGATTGCGACCACGGTCATGCGGCGCAGCAACCGTTTCGGCGCGATGAACCGAAGGTAGGTCGCAACGATCCGTGCCCTTGCGGAAGCGGAAAGAAGTACAAGAAATGCCACGCGACCTAGCAGCCGAGAAACTCACGTAAGTCGCCCGTGAATCAATCCCGTGCGAACAGCTTGGAATTCAACAATCTGAGTGCCAGCTCTCGGGATGAAATAGGGCACGCCGCGATTTGGGCTCCCGTCCTCAGGTCACGCGGGCGGCTACACTCCGACGATGAGTCCGCCATTTTCCTTAGAATCCCGTTTCGAGCTCACCGATCCGCTCTCTGAATCACCCGGACCGCTGCTGAGCCGATGGTTCGAAGAGGCCCGAGCGACCGCCTCGATCCGAAATCCAGATGCGATGGCACTTGCGACGGTCGATGAAGAGGGCTGTCCGCAGGTCCGATTAGTGTTGTGTCGGGGCTTCGAAGAACGCAAAGCACGCTTCACGTTTTTCACTCACTACGACAGCCCGAAAGGGAGAGAATTGGTCCGTGAAAAGCAGGCGAGCGCAGCCTTCTATTGGGATCCGCTTGGGCTTCAGGTGCGCGTCACAGGCAGCGTAGAAAAAGCGTCTGAGGGCGTTTCGGATGCCTATTTCGCGGGCCGTGGTCGTTACTCCCAGATCTCGGCCTGGGCGAGCCGACAGAGCACGGAGGTCAAGAGCCGCGCCGAACTCGATCGAATACATGCGGAGCAGGCTAAGACGCTCGAACGAGAACACGGTTCTAAGAAGCTGCCTCGACCCTTGGGATGGGGTGGCTTCGTGCTGGAAGCTAACCGGATCGAGTTGTGGGCTGAAGGCGAAGGTCGAGTTCACGACCGAGCCTGTTGGACTCGCGGTACAAACACGCCGTCCGGCAAACCCAGCTGGAGGGTCGCGCGATTGCAGCCGTGAATGTCAGATCACTTAGGTTGATCGACGAGCTTGGCATCGAGTGCGGAAGCCATCCAGCGGGGAAACCGTTTCCAGAAAAACTTCTGCAAAAATGTCCATACCCGCGCAAGACGCTGGTGGGTATAGCTGGATACGCGCAGGCGGACACGACTCGAGGCGCCGTCGCCCGGCGAGACCCAGAATTCCAGGCGAGTAGGCCTAATGAGTCGCATGCTGAAAACGTAGCTGCCATAGAAATAGTGAAGCGATCTGTACTCGCCTGGTCTTATCTCGGTCAGCTGCCCTGCAAACATCATGAGCGGACCGTGATGTACATTCAGGCCACCGACCTCAAACAGGGGTTCCGCCGCCGGGCTGGATGAACTGAACTCGACCCGAAAAGGCCAAATCTGGCCATCAATGAATGTTCCAGGAGTGTTAAGCCAAGTCCAAACGGCCTCTCGCGGACAATCAATGAGGAAGCACGTCTCGAAATCATGCGTCACGAAGTCGGGAGGGCAATCGTTAGGAGGCGCTCCTAGCTGAAGAATCGACGATTCTTCGTCATTTGTTATCGATGCTGCGATGGCGACCTCCAAAGATTCAGCCTGCTTCTGCAAGGCGTGGCTCCTGCCTCTCGGCGGTGGCAATCGTTCAAGCGATCAACGCTACAACGGCCGACATGGTCAGCATGGATATTGCTGGGAGGGACTTGCGAGGCGGGTCGCCGACCTTGACGTGCATAGCGACCGCGCCGAGCATCAAGGTGACCATTCCGAGAGCGGCGTAGCGGGTAATCTCCGGCACCCATACGCCCACGATGAGGAGCGCGGCCAACGAAATTTTGAGGACGCCGATCACGCGCATAAACCAGGCAGGTAGGCCGTAGACAGAAAATTCCTCGGTCATGTTCTGAGCCGAGCCCCCTCGCCATTCGGTCGCTCCGCCGAAACGAAGAAGCCACACGTTGACGATCCCGAGGGCAATGATGATTTGAAGGAGCGTAGCGAGCGTGGTCATTTTGATCTCCAATATCGAGGTGAAGCCCTCGTTGTTCAGATGCCTGAGAGGCTCTACTTAGATCGCCTTTAAGGCTTCATTGAGTATGAAAGTGTTGAGGCCTAGAAAGAGCAGTGCTGGCAATGATTGGGGAAACGAATCGCCGGCGTAGAATCTGACCCCTACTCCGATGGCCATCAAAAGACTCAGTCCTCCTGATGCAGCCACTAACACCGATGGGAATAGAGTTCCGACGACAAGCCCAAGCGCCCCAGCTACTTCGAAAGCGCCGGTGAGTCGTCGATAGCCGCTCAGGCCAAAACGTTCGAACTCAACGACCATGTGGGTCGAAAAAAGACAGGCAAGCCCGTAAGAGAGAAAGCTTCCGATAGAGATGGTCTTTGCAATCTCGAAGGCGTAGGACATATTTTTTGAGAGCGACCTCGTTAGGTGTAGTTCAAGGATCAATCGATTGTTGGTTAGCTTGAAATAAGTCCTCGCCTGTCTAACTCCAGGGACTGGATTTGAAAACGAATGAGAACCTCTTTCGTTTGCATCCGCCGGAGCCGCGCTCGTTCTTCGTCGCAATACAGGTGATTTGCCGAGTGGCGATGAACGACTAAAGCCATTGCTGTGGCGACAAGAGTTGATGAGAAGCCTTCAACCTGAGTCATATTCTCTCGCCATGGGAAGCGGAAAGACCTATTGGGTGTTCCGCCACCTCAGAATCAGGCTCTTCGCCACGGGACTTCCTTGAGCCGAAGCTTGACCTCGTTTCGAAGAATATCCCTCCTGTCTAGATAATGTCAAATATAAATTACATTTATATCGACATTTATTGGACAGTTAATATTCCAAGGCAGACGTTTATCCCTGCCGGCCGTCCACCTCACCTCGCGCACGGGCAATCGAGGACCGAAGGAATGACCTCTCGTCGGGCGATTCCTGAGCTGGCGCCAAGCACATCTCAGGCCTGCAGGGGTTTTGAAGCGGGACGACTCACTTGTCGATAGGTATCTCCGGAGCTAGACAAAGCTGAGACGTATAGAATCCGAACCCGAGCCCAGGGCATCCGCAGGCCGATGGTGCCCCCCCTGGAGTCAATCATGAACGACGCCGAAGACGCCCAAGAGACGGAGCAGGAACGCACCTACCAGATTGGCACGGTGTCTTCACTCACGGGTATTGATGCGCACACGATCCGCGCTTGGGAGCGTCGCTATCGGGCCATCGAACCGATGCGGAGCGAATCCGGCCGTCGCCAGTATTCAGAAGGGAACGTCGAGCGACTCCAGCTATTAAAGGGGCTGGTGGACTGTCGCGAAGCGATCAGTTCGATTGCGCACCTGCCGGATGAAGAACTTCGCCTTCGGATCGCGAAGCTGGCTGAACTCGAAGAGAAGTTTTCTCATCTCGACACCGAGCTAGACAGGCCGGTTGCGCGGCCGCGGATCGCGATCCTAGCGCCCGCCCTTTCAAGGCAGATCGAAATCAACGCAGTTTCGGTTTCAGATTTCGACGTATGCCTTTCCGAAACGGAATCAGTTCGATTTATGGAAGCGCTTCGCCAAGAAAAATGCGACATCGTCGCGCTCGAGCTCGAAAATGTGAACGGGAACGCTGTTTCAATGGTCCAGGCGTGCAAAGCAATATCCGGCATTCCGCAGGTCATCGTCCTTTACCGGTTTGCCACGCGGCGCGAACTCGCTCAGATATCACGCGCGGGAGCCGCCATCGTTCGCACTCCAATTCGACTCGAGTCGCTGCAGCGAGTACTCCGCGACCAGGTCATGATCGGCCGCGCACGCAGACGCAGTATGCCGCGTCCGCCACAGGCTCCAGCCGACGGGATCGCCCCGGCATCTCAAGGACCAACGCCGCGCCGATTCGACGACGAGCAGCTTGCCCGCCTGCTCGAGCTCACCAGTGCGCTCGACTGTGAGTGCCCGAACCACCTTTCTTCACTGATCACGGGGCTAGTGGCCTTCGAATTGTACTCGCGTGGCTGTGAATCAAGAGATGAGGCGGATGCCGCGCTGCATCGGCGGCTGGCCGAAGGTACGGGCGAGGCGCGCATCCGCATGGAGGAGCTCTTGGTAGAACTCTGCAAGCACGAAGAAATTTCCGTTTAATCTGCAGAAATACCTATACAAATCTTGAACAAGCTGGTGGCACTCATAGATTACCGTCATGGGTGCTGATAGATTCGAATCGACGAACACACGAGAGCCAGCGTCGAGACGACGCACGAAGCCGTCACCGTCTCTGCGTGCCCTCGAGGCCCGTAGGCAGCTTTTATATGAGTTGCTCAGTGGCCTCAGCGGCGTCGCCCTCGCTCTGTTCATGTGGGGCCACATGTTTCTCGTGGGGTCTTTCCTAACCGGGGCGCGTGGCTTTGATGCCCTCGCTTCCGGGATGGAAGATATTTACCTCGCGCAACCGACCGTCCTCGCGATCACGGTGCTCTTCCTGGTCCATGCGGCAATGGCGAGTCGCAAGATTCCCGCGCAGGTTCGGGATCGTCGGCGCCTCCGCGATTTAACTCGGGGACTTGAGGGTGTGCAGCCCGATCGACCGGCGCATGTTGAGTCCTCGCTCTGGATCTGGCAGGTCTGGACGGGAATGATCCTTCTCGTCTTAGGCAGCTTCCACCTGATACTCGTCGGCCTCGATGTATTCACCGATCTCTACGGTGCGCACACGGGCATCGAAGCCGTGTCTACCCAAGCGCGAGTCGCCGGAGGACTTTGGATTGTCTACGCGATTTTGCTCCTCTGCGTCGAGTTCCATGCGAGTACCGGTCTCTATCGCTTCGCCGTTAAATGGGGCATCGGCGCGCGCCTCGGGCGACCAGCGCTACGCCGCATCGAGTTAGTCCTGCTCTACGGGTTCTTGGGGTTGGGCGCGCTGACCCTCGTGGTGCTCGCTGGCTGGATCGATCCTCCGCTCGCCTTCCTGATTGAGGAATAAAACGACATGCAGATCCGAACCACTGACGTTTTGATCATTGGAGGTGGACTCGCCGGAGAGCGGTGCGCCATCGAGGCCGCCACGGCCGGACACGATGTAACGCTCCTGTCGCTCGTCCCCCCCCGTCGGAGCCATAGCTGCGCGGCGCAGGGTGGAATGCAGGCGGCCCTCGGAAACTGCGTCAAGGCAGAAGGTGACGAACCGACGATTCACTTTCTTGACACTGTGCGCGGCTCCGACTGGGGCGCGGACCAGGAGGTGGCGACGATCTTTGCGCACGAAGCGCCCATCGCAGTTCGTGAACTCGCGCATTGGGGCGTGCCATGGACTCGCGTCCGGCCAGGGCGAAACACCTATTTCGTGAAAGGTGAGAAAGTCGAGATCGACGAGCCGGAGGACAAGGCGGGGCTGATCATGCATCGCGACTTCGGCGGTACGGCCAAATGGCGTGCATGTTATGCGTCGGCTGGAACGGGACACGCCGTGCTCTACGCGGTCGATGGTGAAGTCGTCCGACTTGGGATCAATGTACAAGACCGCGTGGAAGCGATGAGTCTGATCCACGACGCGGGGCGATGTTGGGGGGCAGTCGCACGTTGCTTGCGGACAGGAAGCCTCACTGTATGGCTCGCAAAGTCGACGGTCGTCGCGACGGGCGGTCACGGTCGCATCTACGGACAATACACAACTAACGCAACTATTAATGAAGGAACCGGCGCGACTCTCGCACTCGAAACAGGAGTCGTTCCGCTGGGCAACATGGAGGCCGTCCAGTTTCATCCCACCGGCCTCGTGCCCAGTGGTATTCTTGTCACCGAAGGCTGCCGCGGAGACGGCGGCTATCTGTTGAATCGTGACGGCGAACGCTTCATGGTCGCGGCCGAGCCCGAAAAGCAGGAACTCGCGAGCCGGGACGTCGTTTCGCGGCACATGATGAATGAGATCAAACAGGGCCGAGGCGTGGAAAGCGACTTTGGTCCTCATCTCTGGCTCGATCTGCGTCATCTCGGTGAGACACATTTGCGAACGAAGCTGCGCGAGGTTTGGGATATCTGCAAGGACTTCAACGGCGTCGATCCTTCGAAGGAGCCGATCCCTGTGCGACCCATCCAGCACTATTCGATGGGCGGCATTCGGGTCAACAAGGACGGCGAAGCGTATGGACTTCGCGGGCTCTTCGCCGTCGGCGAAGCGGCCTGCTGGGACCTTCATGGCTTCAACCGCCTGGGCGGCAACAGCTTGGCCGAGACCGTCGTCGCCGGGCGGGTCGTAGGGCAACGCGTCGCGGAGTTCACCGCGAAGGCGAGCCTGACCGTCGACACGAGCGTTGCCCACTCATTCCTGATGGACGCGCAGAAGCGCCTGGCACTCTGGCTGGACCGGCCCACAGTCGGGGACGATGTGTACAAAATTCGCGATGCGATGGGCGAAGTGTTGAATCAAAAGGTCGGCGTCTTTCGCAACGGCCCCGAGCTCGAGTCCGCCGTGGCTGATCTTCGAGTCATTCAACAGCGCATTGCCAACGTGGGATTGCGTAGCCAAGCGGGCGGACTCAATCCCGAACTCACGGCGGCCTTGCGAATAGAAGGCATGACGAAACTGGCGCTCATCACCGCCGAAGGTGCACTGGCGCGAACGGAGAGCCGTGGGGCGCATTCTCGCACCGATTGTCCGACGCGAGATGACAGCCGCTGGCTGAACCGGACGTTGGCACGTTGGTCTTCAGAGGAAAACGCGGCAGAGCTTCGATACGAGCCTGTGGGCTTGCTTGACCTGCCCCCCGGCGACCGGGGATATGGAAAATCTGCGCAGGAGCCTATGAACGAATCCGTCGAGCAGCACAACGAACGCGTTGTCGAGGGCATGCGTGACGAAGGATACCTGCCCACAGTCGAACCCATGGGAAGTCGTATGCAATGGGGCGCGTGGCAAGGACATGAAAAGACGCCGATGAGACCAGAGAGGAACGAATAATGAGCCAGATCGTGACGCTCGAGAAGCCACGGACCCTCCAGTTCGAGATCTTTCGATTCAATCCGGAAGAGCCTGAAGTCGAACCGCGGATGCAGATCTTTGAACTCGCGGAACAGCCTTTCATGACGCTGTACATCGCGCTCAATCGAATCCGCGAAGAGATCGACCCGAGTCTGCAGTTCGACTTCGCCTGCCGTTCGGCAATTTGCGG
>DGPZ01000109.1 GCA_002390675.1 Deltaproteobacteria bacterium UBA4427 | reverse complement strand
ACGATATCTCGAAACCTAATGAATTCGCGAGAGCAAAGCTATTCAATAATCGAATGGCGTAGGTAGGCAGGAGTTGGGGCAGCCGTACCGGGCAGAGCGGACCGCCGCGTCCGGTCAATCGCGTGAGAAGCGCCGCCATAGAAGCTCCGCGAAGCCGCCTAGGCCAAGGCTCGAGAGGCCATATATGACCGCGAGGAACTGATGCGGTCGCTCAAAGGAAGGCGGATAAGCGATTTCGTTGGCCGCTTCCTCCCCAACCACCTTCGCGATGAAGCCACGAATCGCTTCGCCACCCGGTAGAATCGTCCAGCGGATCCGGCGCAGCTCAGCAAAATGGTAGAGGTCGAAATCGTAAGGCGCGGGTGGAAAATGCATGTAGTCCGTGGGGCGAGGACGGTTCGTGACCTGGTTGCGAACGAGTTCCGGATTCCTAGCGAGATCTGAACTTTCGGCGAGCCGGCCCGTAGCATCGCGGTAGACCACGCCATAGATCGGGTCGACGATGATCCAGCGATCCTCGACTTTCACTTCGACTATCGCGTGAACATAGGCTTCGGGGCGAGGCCGGTCGATTCCCTTGATCTCGTAGAGGTGGGCACGTCGGGCTTCCATGCCGGCAAGTCGAGCCGCCGTTGTAAAGAGCCGTGTCAGGTTCCCGCATTGTCCGCCGATCTGCGCAGCATCCGCGGGGGGCGCTTTCAGGATTTTGTAGGGGCCGCCGCGTCCTGCATGAAGCGTCGTTTCGAATCCAGACAGTCGTGCCGTAGCAAGGGCTAGGGCCTCAAGCCGAGTCTCTAGAAGATCTGACTCCCTCGGCGCCTCTACTAAGGCGATCTGCTTATCCGCTTCGGCGAAGGTATCAGCAATGAATACGTCGCGGATAAAGTCTGAGTCGCGCTTCGCTGTAAGCGCTTCAAAGCAACCGGCCCCAGCGAAACCAATCGCAAGCGCGATAGACAAGCCAAGGCAGACCTTCTTCGGATTAGAGATGCGGTGCGCAGTTGCGCTAACGACCGGGTCCTCCATTTTGCCTTTTTCGGTCTATGGCAAGGGGTCCTTTAGAAGAATCCTAAGAGGAGATTCCTTAATACGCAGTGCAAAGGAAAAGAGAATGCGGCGCTGGGAGCACGCGCGTCCTCGTCATCGGGTCGAGTCCTTTGTTATTCACGACCTCTGAGTCGTGGACGGAGGAGAGACGGAGGGCCCACTTGCGCCCCTCGTCTTGGCGAGCACGAAGTTCCCACGCGGCTTCGTCGTCTCGGCAGCCCGCCCCCGAGTAATGGCGATCATCAGAGCGCTTTCGGTTTTGCCTTTTGTGAGGCGAAATCTGCGGATCTTCGGCCGATCTGTAGACCATCTCACATCGACCGCTTAGGGCATGTAAGGGAGAACGGGTGAGGGGCAAACGCTCCGACTTTTCCACTCAAGCTACTGACTCAAAACTCCGAATATTTAAGCCGGAGTTGGAGTTGCGTGGTGGTAATTCACCGTCCGCTTCCAGGAGAGAAGACTCTGTAAGGTTGATACTTCTAGAAAACCCGTCCTCGGCTCTCCTTCGGATCGGACCACAAACTTGTGACATTGGATCTCGCAAATACATCGCCGCCGCCTCAGGCTGGCGAACGAGATATGTCGGCGGCGGAAGCTCCTGATCTCGTTCATCGCCTGCGAGACAGGGTTGCAGAGCGTCCAAGTCAAAGGGCGGTCCGCGCACCTGAAGGAGACCTGACATACGCCGACCTGGGCCGCCTTTCCAACCAGCTTGCGCATATGCTTCGCGCGCTCGGTGTGACGCGCGGCTGTCGGGTAGGGATTTCGCTGAATCGAGGAGCCCGCGAACTCATCGCATTGCTGGCCACCTCAAAAGCCGGGGGGACCTATGTCCCGCTGGACCCTTCACAGCCGCCCGAGCGCCTGCGAAGCTTATGCGAAGACGCTGCGCCCCAGCTCTTGATCCTTGAGTCGGGTTCGTCGCTGATCGTCGATGCCGACGCCACGGTTTGGAAATTCGACCGACTCGGGGATATTGACTCGAACGCTCCCTCTGAAGAGCTAGACACTTCCTATTCACCTGACGATCTTGCCTACCTCATGTTCACGTCGGGTTCGACGGGACGGCCCAAAGGTGTTGAGGTCCGGCGAGGTGGCTTCTCTAATCTGTTGGAATCACTCTGCACAGAGCCCGGCGTGACGGCGGACGATCGTCTGTTGGCGATCGCGACGACCGCCTTTGATATTTCCGGTTACGAACTCTGCATGCCACTCTGGGTCGGCGGCACCGTTGTCATCGCGGATCGAGAGACCGCCCAGGATCCCGTTCTGCTGAAGCGATGCCTCGAGCGGGAAAAAATCTCGCTCCTGCAGGCAACACCGGCGACCTGGCGGATGCTGCTCGGCGCAGGATGGACGCCGAACCCTGGGCTTCGTATGACCTCGGGTGGAGAGCCCCTGACCGCAGACCTCGCAGAGCGTCTTCTCGGCGAGGGGTGTGAGCTCTGGAATCTATATGGTCCAACCGAGACGACGATTTGTTCGTCCGTTGATCGCGTTTTGCTT
This sequence comes from Deltaproteobacteria bacterium UBA4427, assembly GCA_002390675.1. Taxonomy (GTDB): domain Bacteria; phylum Myxococcota_A; class UBA9160; order UBA9160; family UBA4427; genus UBA4427. Next base: position 2,423 of record DGPZ01000109.1, on the reverse strand, counting down.
GACGGGGACAATATTACGATCGGACGTCCGATCCAGAATACCACGATGTACGTGCTCGACGAGGCGCTGAATCGTTTAGCCGATGGGCAAGAGGGCGAGCTCTGCATAGGAGGCCGCGGAGTTGCTCGTGGCTACCACAACCGACCAGAACTCACGGCGGATCGGTTTGTACAAGATCCGCTTGGGGAGCCGGGGGAGATGATCTACCGGACGGGCGATCTCGCGCGCAAGCGTGAAGATGGGCGGTTCGAATGCCTTGGGCGACTCGATCATCAAGTGAAAATTCGCGGTGTGCGCGTCGAACTCGGTGAAATCGAATCTTTGTTATGCGCACTGCCCGGAGTCGAAGGTGCTGTGGTTGTTGCCGATTCCAGCGACTCTAAGGATCCTCGCCTCTTGGCGTATTGGGTCGGGCGTGCGGGCCGGCAGTCCTTGATTGATGAGGTGCGTCGGAAGCTGCCCGCGAATATCGCGCCTTCCGGGTATATTCGACTGGATGCGTTCCCTTTGAATCAAAATTCAAAGGTCGACCGAAAGCAGCTGCCTCCTCTCGAAGCCAAACATATGGGCAGGCCTTCTTCACAACTGAGAGATTTTAACATTCTCGAAGCTAGGGTGGCGGCAACCTGGTGCGATGTGCTCGATCTTGAGAGTGTTGCGCTAGGCGAAGACTTCTTCACAATCGGCGGCACTTCGGCGCGTGCTGCGGAAGTAGTTGCTTTGCTTTTTGCGGAGATCGGTCTGGAGATGCCGCTGCAGGAATTCTTCGTTGATCCAACGATCGAAGGGATCGCCGCAGCACTCGAGGATGGGTTCCATCCGAACCAGCCGGCGATTGTGCAGCTTCGCGAGGGCGATCCGAATCTGTCTCCGCTTTGGTGCTTATTTGGGATTTCGATCTACCGGCATCTTGCGGCTGCTCTGAATGAAAACCGTACAGTCTATGGTGTGCACGTCCCTTTTCTCTCTGAGCTAGGGCAGGACAAGCGGCCGGCGACGAGCGAGTTGGCGACAGAATACGTGGACACGATCCGAAGCCGACAGCCCGATGGACCCTATCAACTGATGGGACTCTGCTTCGGAGGCATCGTGGCCTTTGAGGTGGCCGCGCAGCTTGAGGCGGAAGGCGAAGAGATCGAACTCGTCACGATTGTGGACACCGTGCTGCCGACTGCGGTGCGGGTGGACTCGATGGCGCGCCTGCGTAGCTATGCAGAAACGGCGTGGCGCGAACCGCTTGAAGCCGCGAGGAGTTCTAGGGAACTCATTGCTGGGGCTGCAGCTCGATTGGTGAAGCGGTTATTCAAGCTTCCGGTGGCATCGCATAATGGAGCGCGCTTGACTGATATTTCTACGAACGGTCCAGAAGTGCAGGCCGAAGTCGAAGAATTTACACGTCGGTTGAATTGGCTTTCGAGTAGCGTGCTCGTGGCGAGAGCTACTGCTGCTGGATGCGAAAGCTGGCTTGAGATCGATCCCGATTTAGGCTGGCAGAACTTCGCGCGGAAGGTGATCGTGCGCGATATCGATTCAGACCACCTCCATACGCTGCAGCCTCCCCACGTACGCGATCTCGCGGATGCAATGACAGATGCGCTGAGCGAAGCAAAAGCCGAGACCGAGGTCTAGTTATGAGAACAGAAGTGCGTTGTGGGAATCGGAAGTTCAAGCAGTATTTTCCGCACCACCGATACTAGTTATTCTGACAAGTAGGCCTCAATAGGCCCCTTCCAAGGCCCAGGCCGTCGCACTCTGGCACGCCGGCGCGATCATGACGACTACGTTCACGATCTGACTGAGCACCTCGAGCAGCGTGATCCCACCGATTTCGATCCGGCGGCACAGGGTGTAGATCTTCGTCGATTAAAAGCCGAGCAGCAGCGACGGCATGCAACCAACGCATAACAACCCGAATAGTTCCAGCAGCCTATAAGCCAGTGGCATCGGACATGCGCTCAACATCGCCTTCGACCAGGGCACAACGCCCCGCGCGGCTTGGATCGGCCAGCCTAACGACCTGCCCCAGCCCGAATCCGCTGATCTCGATTGCCGCTTCTCGTTTCAGCGGACTCTTCTGACACATCCACCAGGATCGAGAACACCCCGGGCAACTCTCGTGGCGCAACCGCACAATCGCAATTCAGCCTAAATCGAACTGATCGACGCAATCTAGCGTTCCGTTGACTCTCAGCCGTCGAAATGCGAAGAGACCGTGCAGAATTCTATTTACTCGGTCTCTCTTGCACGTTCCAGAAAGCGAAGGTTCGGGTCTCTGTGCTTAGCCCGCGAGAGGCTGAAGCCCCTCTCCCCTGCGCCTACTAATTCACCGGTACGATTTGAAGTAGCGTGGGTGCAGCCGGTGGGCGCATCGGATTTGGAAATGGCGGCGGAACCGGTGAAGGATTCGACGGCGGAGGTGAACC
>DGPZ01000078.1 GCA_002390675.1 Deltaproteobacteria bacterium UBA4427 | reverse complement strand
GATTTCTTGGCAAAGGCCAAGGTCGTGCGTCGTTTCGGGGCCGGTGTCGTCGTGATGGCCTTCGATGAAGACGGTCAGGCTGATACGACTGAACGTAAGGTCCAGATCTGCGAACGCAGCTACAAGATCCTTGTGGAACAGGCGGGGTTCCCACCCGAGGACATCATCTTCGATCCGAATATTCTTGCGATTGCGACAGGCATCGAGGAGCACGCCGACTACGCGAAGAACTTCATCGCAGCCGCGCTCCTGATTAAGGAGAAATGCCCCGGCGTGCATATCTCGGGCGGCGTCTCGAACCTCTCCTTCTCCTTCCGCGGTAACAACCGCGTGCGCGAGGCCATTCACTCCGCCTTTCTTTACCACGCAACTCAGTCCGGCATGGACATGGGCATCGTAAATGCTGGCCAGCTCGAGATCTACGAGGACATCCCGAAAGATCTCCTTGAGCACGTAGAGGACATCATCTTCAACCGCCGCGAAGACGCGACGGAGCGCATGGTCGACTTTGCAGAAAACGTGAAGGGCGGCGGCAAGAAGCGTGAGATCGATCTCTCCTGGCGAGAAACAACGGTCGAGAAGCGACTTTCCTATGCCCTCGTCCACGGAATCGTCGACTTCATTGATGAAGACACGGAAGAGGCTCGCCAGAAACTCGGCAAGCCGATCAACGTGATCGAAGGACCACTCATGGACGGCATGCGCGTCGTCGGCGACCTCTTCGGTGCAGGCAAGATGTTCCTACCCCAGGTCGTTAAGAGCGCGCGCTCCATGAAAAAGGCGGTCGCCTACCTCGAGCCCTACTTGAAAGAGGAAAAAGTCGAGGGATCGACTCAGGGCAAGGTCGTGATGGCCACTGTTAAGGGCGATGTCCATGACATCGGCAAGAACATCGTCGGCGTCGTGCTCGGTTGTAACAACTACGACGTCATAGATCTCGGCGTGATGGTACCGGCGGACAAGATCCTCGATGCCGCGATCGCCGAAGGCGCACAGATGATCGGGCTGTCGGGCCTCATTACTCCTTCGCTTGATGAGATGGCGTCTGTGGCCAAAGAGATGGAGCGACGCGGGATGAATCTCCCGCTCTTGATTGGTGGCGCGACGACGAGTCGCCAGCATACCGCGGTCAAGATTTCGCCTCACTACAAACAACCCGTCGTGCATGTCCTCGACGCCTCACGCTCAGTGAATGTGGTTTCCGACCTCTTGTCCGCCGATCGAAGCGGCCCGCTTGCAGATGCGAACAGGGAAGAGCAGGAAAAACTCCGCGCGGTGTATGCCAACCGCAAAGAGAAGCCCCTGCTCTCGATTGGAAAAGCACGCGCGAACGCAGAGAAGATCGACTTCCAGACAAAACCGCCGGCCAAGCCGTCATTCCTTGGACGCCGAGTCGTCGACGATGTCACCGCCGCGGATCTAGATCCCTATATCGACTGGACCTTCTTCTTCTCGACCTGGGACCTCAAGGGCAAATACCCGAAGATTCTCGACGACCCAAAGTACGGCGAAGCTGCGCGCGAACTCTTCAAGAACGGCCGCGACCTGCTTGATGAAATCATTGAAAAGAAGTGGCTCAACCCGCGCGCGGTCTACGGCTTCTGGCCCGCACGAACCAAGGGCGACGACATCATCCTTTACAGTGAGGAAGATCTCGCAAACGAAATTGCGCGCTTCCCCATGCTTAGGCAGCAGTCAGTGAACCCAGATGGCAAACCCAACCGCGCGCTCTCTGATTTTGTAGCTCCGCACGAGGCCGGCGTGGCCGACTACGTCGGCGCGTTCGCTGTGACCAGTGGCATCGAAGCGACCGAAGTCGCGGCGCGTTTCGAGAAGGATCACGACGACTACCACGCGATCATGGTTAAAGCGCTCGCGGATCGTCTCGCCGAAGCCTTCGCCGAATTCCTCCACGCTCGCGCGCGCAAGGATTGGGGATATGGCGCGGAAGAGAATCTTGACAATGCCGCTCTAATCGCAGAGCGGTATCAGGGCATCCGCCCGGCCTTTGGCTACCCGGCCTGCCCCGATCATCTTCCGAAGGGCCCCCTCTTCGACATATTGCAAGCTCCAGAGATCGGCATGGAGCTCACGGAGACCTTTGCCATGATGCCCGCCGCAAGCGTGTCGGGGCTCTATTTCGGTCATCCGGACTCGCGTTACTTCACGGTCGGTCGGCTCGGTCGAGATCAGGTCGAGGACTATGCCCAGCGCATGAACATCTCACCGGCGGACGCGGAGAAGTGGTTGGCGTCGAATCTCGGATACTGATCTGGCACACTCTCACGCGCATTAGCGCGGCCAACTCCTAGGCCGCGTAAAGCAGGAGGGCTTTGCCTTGATTCATCCCGTTTCGAAGGTCACTCGCGCGGCCGTGCTCACGATTTCTATGACGATGACCCTTGGCGGCTGCGCCATGCTCGGACTTTCGGCAGACGCCGGAACCGATGCCGCCACCGAGGCAGCCATCGCCAAAGCTGCGATTGGCTCGCACCGAAGCGCAGAGAACATCGCGCGCAACGCCTATCGCCATCCCGTTGAGACCCTCTCCTTCTTCGGCCTTCGCCAGGACATGACGGTCATCGAAATACTCCCAGGCGGCCTCTGGTACACCGAGATCCTCGCTCCTGTCGTCGCCGAGCAGGGTCAGTACATCGCCGCCGGTTACGACATCGATCTCCCGGACCAGCCCGACTATCGCAAGCGCGGCCACGACCAGATGGTCAAGCGCTTTAAGAACGAAGCGGCCGTCTTCGGTAACGCTAAAATGGCAAAAATAACCGCACCCACTTCGATCGACCTCGGCGAAGACGGATCCGCGGACATGGTCCTCACGTTCCGAAGCAACCATGGCTGGATTCGGGATGGTGGCGCAGAAGCTGCGTACGCAGCGTTCTTTGACGTCCTCAAACCCGGCGGCGTGCTAGGCGTCGTGCAGCACCGCGCAGGCGAAGCAACCGACACGACCAAGTTCAATGGCTATGTTCCGACCGAGAAGGTCGTGGCGCTCGCAGTAGCGGCCGGCTTCGAGCTCGAAGCCAGCTCCGAAGTGAACGCGAACCCTAAGGACATGGCCAACTACGAAGGTGGCGTCTGGACTTTGCCGCCATCGCTACGCAACGGAGATGAGGGGGCAGCGGAGTACCTCGCTATCGGCGAGAGCGACCGCATGACGCTGCGCTTCCGCAAGTCTCTCTAGCAACCATCTAGTGAAAATCTAGAGTCTCTCGCGTTCGAGCTTCAGTCTATCGCCGTTCTTCTCGCGAAATATTAGGCAACCAAGTCCCTCGCGCGCTCCTGGCTAAACGGACTCGTAGGGGGCGCGCGACCTACTTGTCGCTGTCAAGCTTCGTGCTGATCGCCGAGAATCCCGGCCCCGGCACGTCTTCAAGGTGTTAGCGTCAAGGGACCTCGTTGGAGAAGCCTTGTCCCTCACGAACGAACATAACGGCGACGTGCCTTCGCAGACTTCTCCAAAAGCGACTCCAATCGCCTGGCCCACGCTCGTCAACTTCTCCGCCCCGCTGCTTCCTATCTACGCGCTCTACATGATGCTCACCGTCGTGTACATGCAGTTTGCGACGGACGTCCTTCTTATCGCTCCCGGCATCATCGGCACGATCTTCTTTGCATCGAAGATTTGGGACGCAGTATCCGATCCACTGGTTGGTTATCTAAGCGATAAGACGAAGTCGCACTTTGGCCGACGTAAGCCCTGGATGGTGGCATCGATCTTACCGACCGTCGCCATGGTTCTAATGCTTTGGATGCCACCGCCTTCGCTCTCCGGAAACATGCTGATCACTTGGTCCGCTGTGTCCGTGATTGGTTTTTATACGGCATTCACTCTCTTTGCCGTTCCGCAGATGGCCTACGGCCTCGAGCTTTCTTCATCGCCTCACGAACGCGCGAGAGTGTTCGGCGTACGCCAGATATCCTTAACCCTCGGCATGCTGACCTGCTTCGTCATAGCAACGCCTCTCATCACGGGTCATCCTGCCGCCCGCGAGAATGCTGCATGGATCGCCGCTGGTGGCGCGGCTCTGCTCGCCATCACCTGCTCGCTCACGACCTGGTGGCTTCCTTCCGAACGAGTTGTGCCCGCGGGCCGCGGCGCGGTAAGCCCGATCGCCGCAGTTCGCGATGTCATCAAAAATCCTCACGCTCGCCTACTGCTCTTCGTCTATTTCATAGAGGTCTTTGGTATCGGCGCAACCAGCGCGATGACGCCCTTCCTACTCATCTACGTCACGAAGGCCTCCAGCTATGTAGGGCTCGTGTTTCTCTTTTATACAGCCCCCGCCCTGCTCTCGATTCCTTTTTGGATTTGGATGGGAAACCGATACGAGCGACACGTGCTCTGGCGCTATGCCATGGGCCTTCAAGCACTGGGCTATGGGACGATGATCTTTCAGGACGAGGGGCGCTTGTGGTTGATGATCGTGAGTTCTTTGATCAATGGCTTCGCGACCGCTTGCGGCCAGACGCTCGGCTACTCAATCAAGGGCGACGTCATCGACTATGACGAATACAAAACCGGTGAGCGCAAAGAAGGTTCGTACCTCGCTGCGTGGAGTCTCTCCGCCAAATTCGGAACAGGCCTCATGATCGCGATATCGGGCTGGGCGCTTCAGTTCTCCGGGTTCGTACCGAACGAAGAGCAGAGTGAAGTCGTGAAGTGGACGATCAAGGGGATGATCGGCGGCGCGCCACTCACTTGCATCCTGATCGGCATGGTCGCTTTTTCACGTTTCTCACTCGACGGCGCCGAGGCTGATCGCATTCGCGACGAAATCGCACGCCGTCACAAAGACGGCGACGCGACTCCCAATCAGACTTCCTACGTATAAGGTGGCGCGGGATCGTATTCCATCACCTTTTGAGTGAGCCGCGCGTGTGGCGGGCCGTAGAGTTCACCCACGAGCCAGAGCGCCATGTCAATACCTGCGGAAACGCCTGCCGCCGTCAGCAAATTCCCATCACGCACATAACGAACGTTCTCGAGTATTTCCGTCTCGTCGCTCGCGTCCTTACGCAGAGTCGATACGTATCCCCAATGCGTCGTGATCTGCTTACCTTTTGTTAGGCCCGCGGCATGAAGTAGGCCCGAGCCGGTGCACACGGAAGTGACCCAAAGGCAGTCCATCGCTTTCTTGCGAAGGAATTCGAGCATCTGTTCGTTCTTCATTTCTCGGCGCGTCCCGACCCCGCCTGGAATCAGTAAGATGTCGAAGTCCGGTGCATTCGCGAAGGAAGCATCGACTTCGCTACGTAATCCCTTAGCCCCCTTCACGACGGCCCCATCCTGGTTCATGAGCACGACACTCAATCCGTACGCTGGCCCCGACTCGCCCGACGCTTCCTTCGCCATCGTGAATACTTCGAAGGGACCCACCCAATCGAGTTCCTCGGCGCCGTCGAAGAGCACCATCCCCACGGTCAGTTCTGCATTCGGCTTCGACCGGTTCTGGTTCGCTTCACTCATTTCGCTTCTCCTTCAAAAAATCCGGTTATGAGGGTGCTTCGTGGTCGATCCGTGTCGTCGTCCGGACCTCAAGCTTTCCTGGTAAAGCGCTCGCGATATGCCGCGGGCCCTACCCCGAGTTGGCGCAAAAAAGCGCGTCGCATCGTCTCGGCCGTGCCGAAGCCCACGTCATTCGCCACGCGCTCAATCCCGTTTGCCGAATCCTCCAAGCTACGCCGAGCCGCTTCGACTCGAACACGCTCGACGAATCGCGCCGGGGATTGGCCCACCTGCTTCGTGAACACGCGTGAGAAATGTCGCTGGCTCATCGTCATCCGCTCCGCCAAGGCCTCAAGCGTATGCGCCCCATCGGGATGCTCGAT
>DGPZ01000050.1:2454-13842 GCA_002390675.1 Deltaproteobacteria bacterium UBA4427 | reverse complement strand
CATCATCGCTTTGGGACCGCGAGGCGGCGTCTTCTGAAAAGAGGCCTTTTCATTCGCGTTCGGACGGTCACCGGATGGCTTGGGCCGACTATTTCGCTTGGGCCTTCCCGGCCGCGCGGGTGCTGGTGGTGCAGTTTCGGATCTGGCCGGCGCGTTTCCCCCCGTCCGCGACCGTCGCCGCTGCGGAGCCGACTTCTGTCCTCCCTCGGCTGCGCCGTTCTGCTTCCCCTGCTGCTTTCCTTCCGGCTTCCCTCGCTGCTTTCCTGCCGGCTTCCCTCGCTGCTTTCGTGCCGCGGGCCGAGATGGCAGCTCTTTGGAGAAGTCGACGACCTTCCTGAACGTCGGCGGCTTTGCCGCAAGGGCATCTCGCGCTGCTTCGAACTCGTCGTCGTCGTCTCGTAATAATTTGGGTCCAGCGCGCCGGCGCGCTTCGTCCTTCGTCGCATCCTCAATGAGGTCGATCAGCTCGGTCGTATCCACCTTGCCCTCAGGCGCAGCGAAGACTCCAGTGAGTTTCGTATCCGGACGGAGTTTGTTCGTCTGAAAGAGCTTCCAAATTTCTTGTCCGTAGGGACGGATCTCTTCTTCCGGCGCATAGCGAGACAGAAAGCGGTGGAGGTTCTCGACATCGCGAAGTAGAAGCTTTTCGCCGTTCGGGTTATGCGTGGGGTCGATCGATTGGGGAAAATCGATGACCACCGGGCCGTCGCCCGCCATCAATACATTAAACTCGGATAGATCGCCGTGAATCACACCGGCGCTTAGCATTCGTACAACTTCGCGAATCAACTGGTCATAGACCGCCTTCGCTTCGGCGGGTGTATAGTCGAGATCAGCTAGACGCGGCGCGGCATCTCCGTCCGTATCCTTCACAAGCTCCATTACGAGCACGCCTTCGACGAAGTTCATCGGCTCCGGCACCCGTACGCCCGCGTCTCGCAGGCGGTAGATCATGTCGACCTCCGTGCTGCGCCAGGCATCCTCGTCTTTGCTCTTGCCGTGTTGACTGCGCTTACTAATGGCGCGCTGGTCTCGGGTATTGCGCGTGCGTCGACCTTCCGTGTAGTCGGATCGATGCTTGAAGGTCCTATGCGTCGCCTCCTTGTAGACCTTCGCCACACATTCTTCGCCGGCTGCGGCGACAATGAAGACCTGAGCCTCCTTGCCGCTCATGAGCGGACGGATCACTTCTTGAATGATCCCGTATTCGATCAGAGTCTCGAGACTCTCGGGCGCTTTCATACTCGCCTGGGGCTCCTCTTATCTGCGTGACTCGTGTTCCGTCGAGCCGTGTGTGTGAGATGGGCCTGTCATTCGTAGGCTTCGCGAGCGAGCGCGACGGCTAAGCGACCTACTCTGCGTCTTCCGCCGCATGGGTCGGGGTCAGGTCTTCCATCTCGTGGTTGGATTTTCCATTTTAGGCAAAGGCCAGGCCAACGCGAGATTCCCCATGCCAATGATCGGCTTTCCCGGAATCTCTACCCAGGCATCGTATCGGCTACGGGCCGGTTCCGCTCAAGAATGAGGGTTGAATGGGCAAACTCTGAGAACGTCGTGGCTCTGAGAGGGGGAATTCCAGTCCTGATCCAGGGGGACGCACCCGACCAAGGTGCTGGAGGGCCATCGGAGCAGTCCGTGCCCGGCTTGGGCGGAGGGTCGCGTGAGGGTCGCATCTTGAAGAGCCCGCGCANNCAGGCTGGTGCCGCTTGTGTGACGGCATTATTCGGGTGGTGCGAAAAGCGGTGCTTGTTTTCTATCAATCGGGTTGAAGTCGGGGACGCAGGTGCCGTATGGATCTAATCGAAAACCATTCAAGAACCCTGTTTACTGGAGATCCGGATGAGCATTGAACGTTTGCATAGTGGCGCCCGAATGAGTCAAGTCGTGATTCATGGCGGGACGGTTTACCTCGCAGGGCAGGTCTCCCATGACAATCGAGGTAGTGACGTCCCGCAGCAAGCACGGGAAGTGCTGGCGAGCATCGATCGGCTTCTCGAGGAAGCCAAGACCGATAAATCGAAGATCCTCTCGGCAACCATTTGGCTGACGGATATGAGGACTTTCGCGGCGTTCAACGAAGTTTGGGACGCGTGGGTGGATTCGGATCATCCGCCTGCTCGAGCCTGCGTTGAGGCGCGGCTCGCTGCTCCAGGAGTGGATGTTGAAATTGGGATTATTGCGGCAGGCGCGGACTGAAGGGGAGAGGGACTACGGCGCCCTTAGTGAGTCGCGGCCGCCGATCGCGAAGACTGCGATGATGGCCAATGCGAGAAGCACTCTAACAAGTCTGTGATCCGGGCGATCGATCGTCGCGCCGCTCGGATCTAATTGCGTGGTTGAATGTCGACATTAAGGCTTGGCCGTTCGTCATCGAATACCAACTGCCACTCGGGCAGTCGAAGCGCGGCGAGGCACGATTCGAAGCGTTCGGGGACAGAGGGCCGTGCTCGGTTTCTTTCTAGGAAACGCATCCCAACTGAAAAGTCGATGCACATGACTTGGCCTGCGGGACCGAGTGTCTCATGTGGGAGCGTGTCGCCAAAAAGGTCGGAGTTACGCTTGCTCGATGCATGTTTGACGTTTGGCTGATAGCGCCGCCAATAATGTCCAACGACGACCGGTGGGCCCTCGTACTCGTCCCACCAGGGGACCCGTTCGACCATGCGCCATTTTCCGGAAGCCCAATAGCTGTCGCGGGCGGCACGTTCGACGCCGGAGGTCGCGACCTTGATCGCGTTTCCCATTTGATTGGCTTCATCGTAGGCGGCGATTTCGGGAATGAATTCGAGCTTAGTGTTCTCGTCTTTGATCCGTCGCCACTCAAAGTTCTCGACGCTCGCTCGCGCGCGGAGTGCGAGTCCTAGACCTTCCAGGTTCTTTTTGTTCGCTTCGGCTTCGCTGCGAAAGGCATCGATCACGGTTGAGGCGCCGCGCAACCGGTCGATAGAGGGCTCGTGCCAACATGCGTGGACGACACGAAGATCTGCGCATTCGAGAGCCCCCGGCAGAGCACGCAAAAAGGGGAGGAAAGACTCTTCCTTCTCGCGCGGATCGACGACGACGGATGCGTAGGGCGCTTCATTCCGGCCGTACCACCAGCCTTCGCCCGACCGCTCTTGATCGGCTTGATCGCGAATCGCGTTGATTTCGTGATTGCCCGCAACGCATTGAGCATTGCCGGCCTCGACCATCCTTTTGACGGCGCGAAGCACGGCCGGGCTATCGGGGCCGCGATCGATCAGGTCGCCCACGAAGACGAGTCGCCGGCCTTCGCGGTGACGTCCCAAATCGTCGTAGCCAAGTTTCTTAAGCAAGCTTACGAGTGCGTCGTACTCACCGTGCACGTCTCCCACGATGTCGAGAGGACCTTCGGAGAGTTCTTGTATCCCGTTCGTCGCCATAGTGGGCATCGCTGCGTTCATCTCTATCGATGGGTATGTAGGGAGGGGAGGGCGCGACAGCTCGCTCGCGCTTGAGCGAGCTGTCCAGCGAAGAGCGCCGATTAGGGGCCGCTGAAGATCTACTGGGAGGCTTGCTCGGAGGCCAAGTAGGACTCCTTCGGATTGTAGTCCATCGCGCCGTCCTCGGACCAACGCGCGAGTTCCGCACGCCCGACAACGAACCAATGGACCTCGTCTGGGCCGTCGGCGAGACGCAGCGTTCGCTGGTTCGTGTACATGTTAGCCAGCGGTGTCCACTGCGACACACCCGTCGCGCCGTGGATCTGGATCGCTTCGTCGATGATTTCGCAGACACGTATGGGAACCATCGCCTTGACCGCGCTCACCCAGACACGCGCCTCGGCATTACCGAGCACGTCCATCGCCTTCGCAGCTTTGAGCACCATCATGCGCATGCTTTCGATCTCGATGCGCGCCTTCGCGATCGTCTCGACATTGCGGCCGAGCATTGCGATCGGCTTTCCGAAGCCCTTGCGTGAAAGGCCTCGCTTCGACATCAGCTCGATCGCCCGCTCCGCTACGCCGATCGAACGCATGCAATGATGAATGCGTCCGGGGCCGAGGCGAACCTGGGAAATTTCGAAGCCGCGGCCCTCGCCGAGCAGGATGTTCTCCTTGGGAACACGGCAGTTGTCGAAACGGATGTGCATATGGCCGTGGGGCGCGTCGTCCTTCCCGAAGACGTGCATCGGCCCGAGGATTTCGAACCCTTCCGCGTCCGTCGGCACGAGAATCTGCGATTGGCGCGTATGCGGCGGACCATCCGGATCCGTCTGGACCATCACGATCATGATCTTGCAGCGCGGGTCACCGGCGCCGGAGATGTAGAACTTCTCGCCGTTGATCACCCATTCGTCGCCGTCGAGCCATGCCTGGCACGCGATGTTCTTCGCATCCGACGACGCGATGTCGGGTTCGGTCATCGCGTACGCCGAGCGGATTTCGCCGTTCAACAGGGGCTTGAGCCATTTTTCCTTCTGCGCAGGCGTTCCGACACGCTCGAGCACTTCCATATTTCCCGTATCGGGTGCGGCGCAGTTGAGACATTCCGAGGCGAGGGGATTCTTGCCGAGCTCGGTAGCAATATAGGCGTAGTCGAGATTTGAGAGCCCCTGTCCCGTTGCGTCGTCGGGCAGGAAGAAATTCCATAGGCCCATCGCTTTGGCCTTCGCCTTGACGCCTTCGAGCAACTCGAGTTGTCCCGGTGCATAGGACCAGGGGTCGTCTCGATCCGCTCCGAGCTGATGGAATTCCAGAGTGATCGGTTCTACTTCATCCTTAATGAAGGCCTTCACCTTTTCGAAGAGCGGCTTTGCACCCTCCGACATTCGCAAGTCGAACATCTCGTCAACGTTTTCGAGGCCCGCCATGTGTTTCTCCTGTCGTTCTGATCAGTGGGTTGTCATCGAGCAGCTCCTTGCGTGGCAAGAAGCAGATGGACTTTTTTTAATGCGGTTGCATGATAACGTCCGGAGGGGCAGACGCCAGCCCCGGGAGATATCGCATGCCTCGCAACGCGGACAACACCCGCGCTCAGCTCATCCGCGCCGCAGAAAGCCTCTTCGCAGATCGCGGCGTTGACGCGGTTTCCCTGCGAGAGATCAATCGGGAGGCGGACCAGCGCAACGCCACCGCGCTCCAATATCATTTCGGTGACCGACAGGGCCTGCTTCTCGCCATCCTGGAAAAGCACGAGCGGATGGTGGATGAGAGCCGCAACGAAATGCTCGACGTGATGGAGAAGAAGGATGATCGCGACCTCTACAGTTTCGCGTCCGCTCTGGTGCTGCCCTCCGCCGCGAAGCTCTCGGATCGCGACGGGGGCCGCGCCTACCTACGCATCGTGGCGCAGCTCGTCAACAACTATCGGCCCCGGGTCGACCCGGTCGAACTCGTGAGCAGCTCCAAGAGCATGCATCGCTGGCGCACGATGGTCGTCCCCGAGATGTCGCCCATCGCGGTCGCCCCTCTTCACGCCCGCTTCACCGCGGCACGCATTACCTTCGTCGAGCTCGCACGCCGCGCCGAAAATCCGAGACGCAAGGACGACCGACTCTTCGCCAGTCACCTCATCGATCTCGTGACGGCGATTCTCGGAGCTCCGGTTTCGGCCGAAACGAAGGCGCTTCTCGAGGAACGAGCCCGGTAACGAACCCGGCAGGGCAATCAAATCACGAGCGACAGACTCAACCTAATCACCGCCGCCATATTGCGCTTCGACGGGGTCTTTTTCGCTCCCGCCGCCCCCTGCATGCGTGGCGTCCGAAGAGTGCCGCACCGAACACGGTCAACTAGTTGCATCATGCTCACGGTTCAGCACGACATTGGGCTTTAGCGACCGAGCTCGACCCGTCTGAAGCTGATTAATAACGCCGCGCAGCCCAGTCCGGCCCAGATCCAAAGCGCAGCGCCGCTGAGCACAGGGTTGAGTCCAGTCTCTGCGACTGGCATCCAGTTCGCGAGTGCCGCGATCGGTGCTTTCGCAAGCGGCGGACCGAGGCGATCGAGTAGGGCGAGTGAGCCCGTCCAAGGCTCTTCTCTCGGTACGAAGGACATCAAGTTGGCCGTCGCCATGGTGGCGATGAAGCCAAGCATCGTGAGCATTGTCGCGAGTCGCGGAAGCCAGAGAGAGAGTGTCATTGAGAAGGTCGCGCAGACGAAGGCGGCGACCCCAACGTGCGCACCGGCAATCAGAGCTGGCCCAAGGGCCAGGCCGCTTCGCAAGTTGAGCAGGCCAGCTGCGCTACCTAACAACACAGCACCGGTCAGTAAAGCCACCGCAAGCACTCCGGTAAGCCGCGCGAGGGCGAAGGTGTTACGTGAGAGAGGGCGCGCCAGTGATAGGTTGGCCGAGCCGTCTTCAAGCGTCTGTTGAAGATGGTCCGAGGCGAGGATGGCGGCGAGCACGGCGATCCAAAGGCCCAGTGCGACGAAAAGTATGGCGCCGCTCGCCCCGGCCATTTCGGCGAGTTGCACATCCTCGCCGTTGAGGGAGACATTGCCGGCACAGGAGGTGAAACCGTCGATTGCCATCAGCGAAAAGAGACAGAGCAGGATCACTGCCGCAACTATCCGCCGCCTGATGGCGTCGAGCAGTGCCTCCTTTGAGAGTGCCGTGAATGCTCTCATTTCTGTACCAACCTAACGAACGCGTCTTCGAGAGTTTCGCTATCGCCGACGAGTTCCGGGAGACTTCCGGTAGCGACGACGTGTCCCTCGTTTAGGATCGCGACCTTGTCGCAAACCCGTTCCACTTCCGAAAGAACGTGCGAGCTGACAAGCACCGTCGCGCCGCGATCGCGCAGCGCGGCGATCCACTCGCGGGCGTCCCGCATTCCGATCGGGTCGAGCCCTGACGTCGGTTCGTCTAGGAGTAAGAGTCCGGGGTTTCCTAGAAAGGCTTGCGCGAAACCGACGCGCTGCCGCAGGCCCTTCGACAGGGTTCCTATGCCATCTTCTGCGCGATCGCCGATCCCGACCTGTTCCATTGCCTCGTCGGCATGTCGAACGTGGTCTCCCCGGTCAATCCCGGCGAGGTCCGCGTGCAGATGCAGTAGTCCACGCACGGTCATCCTCTCGGGCAGGATCATTCGTTCTGGGAGGTAGCCAAGCCCGCGGCGTGATTCGGGATCGCTGGGCTCGAGACCTCTGACGAGAACGCTTCCGGAGGTGGGCTGGGTAAAGCCGAGCAGTAAGCGGAGGATTGTGGTCTTACCCGCACCATTGGGGCCTAGCAGACCGACCGTCGAGCCGGCCTCGACCTCGAGGCTGATCCCGGACAGGGCGGTCCGACTCGTATAGCGTTTCGTAACGTTCGTAAGAGATAGCATTTAGGCGGCCGAGTATAGTCGATGCCAGGCTTCACCGTGTGCCGAACCCAGAAGTTCAGCGGATAGGTATAGAAAAAATGCTTTGTCATAAATAACGAGGGTCGATCCGTTGCTGAACCACGGAGACGCGGAGATCCGCCGGGCATTATTTGGCAAGAGCGTGAGTACTAGCACCGAAGGATGGGACGATTCAGCGCGGCTTGATGACGCTTCGCGGAGGCAATCCGTTCGGTCCCGAATTCTTCGTCCTCGCAGAGCAGGGGAAGTTCGAATACGCGTTGGAAGGGATTACACCGACCCACGCGCCGGACGAGGACGAATAGGTCGGACCGCGTGTGTCTTTTCTTCGAGCCATGACAGGGCGGCGCGAAACAAGGTCGTCGTCAGGCGTTCCATCCGTTGAAGTGGGTGATCGATTCGGCGGGGGGGCGCTGTGTCGGCTTGAAGTTGAGGCCGCGGGTGTAGGCGACTGGGATTAGGGCGATCTGAGCCACATCGTCGGGCAAGCCGAGGATGGCGCGTGACTCCTCTTGGTACGTGAGATGCAGCGTCGTCAGCACTGATCCCAGCCCTCGGCTTCGGAGCGCAAGCTGAAAGCTCCAGATCGCTGGAAAGATTGAACCATAGAAGCTGACCGTGGCGGCGTATCCCGCTTCCTCGGACGTGGCGTCGAGGCCGCCCTCGACGCAGGGGATGACATGGACCGGCACTTCGCTTAATCGTTCCGCAAATTCTTGTGCGTGCTCGTAGACGCGCCGGGTCTGATCGTCCTGGGCCTTGCGCGCGGCCTCTTTGATCAACGGAATGCCCCGGCCGTAAAGTTCGCCCATCTCCTTCCGTTTGCCCGGATCATCGAGAATGATCCAACGCCAGGTCTGCATATTAGTGGCGGTCGGTGCCTGCTGTGACAGCCGGATACAATCGAGGATGAGTTCGCGTGAGACTGGGCGGTCGAGGTCTAGACGACGTCGGACAGCACGGGTAGTCGACAAGAGTCGGTCGACGGTGGTGAGATCGAAATCAGTTTCGGACACGGAATCACTCCTTTATCTCTTCTTTCCAACGTGAATAACGCCTCGCACGACGGTTTCGAGGCCTGCTTGGCTTCAAATCTGCCAGATAGCGTGCCGCCTTTTAGGGGCCGTGGACTAACTTTTCGAATTCGTCTGCGATGAGTTGTGAGGTTTCAGAGAGGCGGTTGGCGCGCCAGTCGCGCCAGGGGAAGATCGATTCCCAGCGGTGCAGTTTCTCAAAGCTGACCGTCGAGGAAATCAGCTGCTCATTTTGGTCGGCTACGGCGTAGGGGCGGGCGAAAGAGGGGAAATCCGGCCCGGCGATCACGCTATTGCCCGCGAAATTCCCGCTTCGCTTTTCTTCCACTGCTCCCGCCGCATAGCTTTCTGCTTGCGGTCCGCCCGCGACCTGGTTGGCGCTGACGGTGTACACGCAGTTTTCCTGCGCTCGTGTACAGGTCACTGCGACCATGTTGTCGCGCTTATGGGGACCGTCGAAGGAGGCGCAGGTGTTGAGGATGACTCGAGCACCCTTGAGCGCCATGATGCGCGTCGGTTCGGGGTTGAACCAAAAGTCGTAACAGATGATGACGCCGACAGGTCCGAAGCGGGTTTCGAAAACTGGAATCGACTTGCCGGGCTTGAATGTTATGCCTTCGGTGACCCACGGAAGTGCTCCTAGATGAATTTTTCGGTACGTCCCCTGAATGCCTTCAGGACCGATGAAGGCGGAGGCGTTGTAGAGGATCGATGGGTCATCCGAGTCCCGCTCGACCATGCCGAAGGCGACGTAGATGTCGAGTTCTTTCGCGAGTTCTGCCACGCGCTCGGTGGACGGCCCGGGCACGGTCTCGGCCAAATCCGAATGGTATTCGCAATGTTCTGCGCCCTCCCGACAGGGCGCGCAGCCACCGCAGCCCGTGAGCGCTTCTTCGGGGAAGGCGAGGATATTCACGCCCTGCGCAGCTGCCTCGCGCATATTCGTCTCGATCTTCGCGAGGTTGGCGGCCTTGTCGCCAGGAATACACGTGAAGTTGACGGCGCCTAAAGTCACGAACTTTTCGTAGCCGGCAAAGCGTTCGGGAATCATGGAGAACTCCTTTTCGTTCATGTCTGGCGAGAGGGTAGGTCCCGTGATCGAACACGCCCAGAAGCATTGATAGGTGCGCCGACTTCCCTGATTCTCCTACTGCTCAGGTGGAGAGCTACTTTGACAACCCCGCGCCCACCTGTGCGCGCACCCTCCTGTCTGCTCAGCTTCGCGTCGAATTTCTTTTCGTCGACTCAGGAGGGCAAGCTTTGTGCGTCGCAGGCAATACCTGCGCACGAATTTAGTCCTGTGCTCCCCTATTCTGGGTTGCGGATGTACACTGGTATTAAGGAGATGCTGTATTGCCGGTAATCAAGAATATCGCGAAAAAACCACTGAGTGTGCGCCTTCCCGGCGGGAAGCGGCTTTTCCTGGGGCCGGGCAAGGAGGGCAAGATCGGCGCAAGGGCGGATGAACACCCGCCCATTGTCGCTCTCATCGAAGCCGGCGAGCTTGAGATCGTTTCCGACGTCGGCAATGCTGGTGGCAAGGACAGCGGAGGCGGGCGTATGAGCCCAGGCCAGGGCCGGAATCCGACCAAGACGGTCTTCAAAAGTGGCGACGGCTGATACTAACGAACGGCTCGCGAAGATGAGCTCAACCAACCCGTGTCTTCCAGCAAACATCCCACACATTGCGGGATGTGCGCGCAATGACCGTTCCCGATTTGGGGCTGATCGCCCGCTCGCTCACAATTAATATCGAGGCACAATCATGCGGATTCGTTCCAGCGGTCGAGGCAAGCCGAGCCTACTCTTGAAGCTGATGCAGCGTGTCGTAACCGCGCCCTCAGGCTCTACTCAAATTGATGTGGTCGACGGCGATGATCGTTATAGCTTTATTTGTGACAACCTACTGACCCTGAGGCGCGCGACGACGCTTCTTATCAAGGAGCCCGGTACGATTCGTTGGCTGCGCGAGCAGTCGAAGCCCGGTCGCGTTTTCCTGGACATAGGGGCCAACGTCGGTGTCTACTCGATCTTTGCAGCTCCTCATTTGGGCTCAGAGGGACAGATCTATGCGGTTGAACCTCATTTGAGGAACGCTGTCGCGCTCATGGACAACATCATGCTCAATCAGCTTTCGGACCGGATTTCGGTTTTAGCGATTGCCTTGAGTCGTGAAGCTTCGGTCATCGATTTTAACTATGGAGACTGGGCAACAGGTTCGTCGCATAACCAGTTGCAGAACGGCGATGCGATCACGCTGGAAGACAATCCGGTCGCCAGCGAATTGAAGGCGGCGAGCTCGATCGATGTTTTGATCGCCGACAAAACGATGCGCTCGCCCGATTTTATCAAGATCGACGTCGACGGGATCGAGTTGGCCATTCTTGAGGGCGCAACTAAGCTGCTCGGCGGTCTCGACCGGCCAGACTCACTCCAGGTCGAAGTGGAGTCCAGCAATTATATCCAAATCGACGAATTCATGGCCGACCATGGTTGGGATCTGAAGGAACGCCACGCGACAATGGCTGGAACCAAACGGTTGAAGCGCGGTGCTGTTATTGAAGAAATACCGCATAACGTAATCTACGAGCCAAGAACATTACGTTAGTTTAGACCGGCGACTAAGGCTTGAAGCTCTATTTCTGAATGAGCTAGAGCGATTCAAGCCGGGCTTCAGTGTGCAGATTCGATGTTGATCGTCAAAGTCTTGCGAGTCGCGGTCGATGGCGTCTCGGGAATCGGCCGAACCGAATGAAGCGAATTGAAGGTCTTCACAAAGACCAGGCATTGGTTCGGCGTAAATTCATAGCTGTGGAGGGTCTCAACGTCTCTGAATTCGACGCGCCGATTTTCCCAGTTGTAGGAATCAGCCTCATTCAGGGCACGATTCATATCGGTCGCCCCACCGTATTCCGGCCGCCACTCGTCTTCGCCAATCATCGAAAATACGAGGGTGATCCGTTTCTTTGGCGTGTCCGTATGAGGCGTTAGATAGCCGCCGCCTGAACGTAGGATCGAAAACTCGAATCGCGAGCTGAGGCGGGT
>DGPZ01000050.1:2169-2407 GCA_002390675.1 Deltaproteobacteria bacterium UBA4427 | reverse complement strand
GGAATCGACGTGGCGACCTTCGGGAATCCGAGTTCGATGTGATTGAGCGCGAGGGTACGGAGGACTTCGGCGATGAATTGCCGGCTCTTTAGGTAGCGATGAAGCTCCTTCCAGTACGGATCGCCTCGGATCGTACGGTGATAGTCGCGGCGACCAAATTTCTCGGAGAGCGAGAGCTTGTCGCCGGCGCCGGGAATCTCTTCGAAAAGATCGACTGGGGGAAAGCGCTCGACGAGCT
>DGPZ01000050.1:0-2060 GCA_002390675.1 Deltaproteobacteria bacterium UBA4427 | reverse complement strand
AATTGAGCGTGAGCGAGAAAACGAAGGCCGCATCGTGCCCCATCTTTAGCGGGCCCGCTAGCCGCATCCGGATGCGTCAGCTCCTCTTGCCTGCGTCGGAGAGTACGAGGTCTATGTCGTTAACGCTGGGGCCATTTGCGATCAAGGTGTTGCCGGGGATGGTGTCGGGGTGACGTCCGAGAGCGATTTCCGGGGGGAGCGTGTCGGGAAGGCCGTCGATCATTTCGGGATCGGCGTAGTAACCCAACGCGTAGTTGCCCATCGTGTAACCCATGAGGTCCGTGATCGCTGGGTCGAGATTCTTTGCTATTTCCGGCGGGCACGAGAGGTATTGGTTCTCTTCCTGTCGCAACCAGCCAAGGCAATACGTGATATTGAGGCCCGTGCGGGTGGCGTTTGATCGGTTCTCGCCGCCGCCGTGGATCACTGTGCCGCTGTAACAGACGACTGAACCCGGTGACATGACGGCTTGTACGCTCTCGTCTCTCGATTTCTGGATGCGGTCCAGGGGCCAAAGATTACTGCCGGGAACGATGTGCGTGGCGCCGCTCTCTTCAGTGAAGTCCGTCAACGCCCAGATCGTATTAAACTGCGGTTCGATCTCCTTGGGGATATAGCCACCCCACGCGAGTCGGTCGCGATGCAAGGGTTGCTCGCCCTGACCGGGGTTGATGTCGATAGTTTGTGTTAGGTGTAGCTGGATGCGCTCGCAGTGTGGCGCGAGAAACGCGTTGGCGGCTTCGAGGATGAGCGGGTTTGTGACAACGGGGCGCACCTCGGGGCAACGCGCGATCAATGCGCCGGTTCGTTTGGTCTTGCGGCCTATGAAGTCGTCGGTGCCAACCATGGAGCGGTCGATCCAAGGCCTAACGTCTCCGTTGAGTTTGGCGAGTGTTTCGGGAGAGAGTACGTCGCGTACAATACATGCACCGTCGGCCTGCATGGCGTCGACGATATCACTGGCTTTGCTATCTGGGGCGAGTGTCTGAAGGGTCATGCGGACTTCTCCTCATTGGCGGGGTTGACGTGTGTTGCGATGAACTGCGTCGAATCGATTTCGCGAGGCGTGCGGAGTAGCGGACCAAGCTGGCATGCGAGCGTGGCTTGCAAGCGATCGACCGGCCACTCGTTAGGCTCGAGGGTGGCGCGTAGACCGAGGCCGTCGAAAGACGCGAACGCGGCGGAAGCGAGCAGCTGTGCGTCGGGGCCCGGCGCGGCGAGATCGAACTCGATAAACCACGATGAGAGAACTTGTTGGACATCTGTATAGGCTTCGCGATGGATCGCGGCGAGGGCAGGGCTGCTCACGGCCCGCCCACAAAAGGCGATCCAAACGCGCCAGTCGCGGCGTCGAGGTGTGTCGATGGGCAGGACTTCGAGGATGTTCAGAATGAACGCATCAACGGGATCGCCGTTGATGACCTCGGGGATCGATGCTGCTCTGTATCGCGTGAGATCTTGCAACACGTACTCAAGGGCTGCGGCGAGCACGGCGTCTTTGTCACGGAAGTAGTGGCTCACGGCTCCGGTGGTGCAATGGGCGAGTCGCGCGACATCGACAAGCCGAACTCGATCGAGGCCGTATTCGTCGATGGCCTGTGCGGCCGCGGCGGAGATGTCTGCTCTGCGTTCGTCGTGATTCACTAGTTTTGGCATCACCACGATAATATTTAAAATGGGCAAGATGGCAAGCTCTAAATTGCCGCGCGCGCTGTGGAGTAGGCGTCTCGCTCATTAGCGCCGGGAACGAGCGTCCTCTTGCAGATGTTCGCGCGGAGCCCAGTGACATTCGACCAAGCGAGTACCTCGCCGATCAGGAAAGTTCGAGTCCCTCGAGTTTGCCGCTCGCTCGCCAAGCTCGGAGCAGGGCGAAGAACGCTTCGGAGCCTTCCGGATAAAAACCTGCCAACCAGCCCTCAGTTTCGCCGACCTTGCCTTCGTCGTTGAAGTAGCCGGGCGTGCAGGTCGACTGAATCTCCAGGAAGCTGCTTCCTTTGTCGATTTCGGCGCCCCAAGCGTCTTCAGCCTGTTGGCTTGGTTCGACGGTCGTGGCGCCACGG
>DGPZ01000053.1:4535-7686 GCA_002390675.1 Deltaproteobacteria bacterium UBA4427 | reverse complement strand
GGCGTTCCGTGCCTGATCGCAGTGCATCAGGATCCGACGGGCGACGCCAAGCAGGTTGCTTTGGCCTATGCCTCCGCAATCGGTGGTGGCCGCTCGGGCATCATCGAGACGAACTTCCGCGAAGAGACCGAGACGGATCTCTTTGGCGAGCAGGCTGTGCTCTGTGGCGGCCTGACGTCTCTAATGCAGGCTGGCTTCGAGACCCTTGTTGAAGCCGGATACGCGCCGGAAATGGCATATTTCGAATGCATCCATGAGACGAAGCTCATCATCGACCTGATCTATGAAGGCGGCATCGCCAACATGCGATACTCGATTTCGAACACAGCCGAATACGGCGACTTCGTGAGCGGACCCCGCGTGATCGACGCGGGCGTGAAGGCGCGCATGAAGGATGTTCTCACGGATATCCAGCAGGGCGAATTCGCGAAGCGCTTCATTCTGGAGAATAAGGCGGGTAACGTCGGCATCAACGCTCGACGCCGCGAGGCGAAGGAACATCAGCTCGAGGAAGTGGGCGCGCGACTGCGCGGCTTGATGCCCTGGTTGGCAGAAAAGCAGCTCGTCGACAAGTCCAAGAACTAGCACCGGCCTGAAGTTCGTAGACCGGTACGGATTCGACGAGGCGCGGGCCTTGCCCACGCCTCGTTGAGTTGTTCTTTCGCCACTCTGCGGTGCGAGCTACCTCGTCAAGTTGGCAAAGAACGAACGGGGGACGATGCTCGATGGTGATCGAAGAGCCCGAAGGTAAGAAGCGTCGCAGACGTCGTCGTAAACGGCGTAAGGACGATCCTGATCGGATGGGATTTGCGGCGCTTTTGCCGCAGCTTTTGACGACCGCGAATCTCGCGGCTGGATTCTTCGCGATCGTGAAGGCCAGCGGCGGTGAACTCATGGTCGCGTCCTACGCGATCTTCGTGGCGGCGGTCTTCGATATCCTCGACGGTCGTGCTGCGCGCATGACGGGCAACGTCAGTCGTTTTGGCGCGGAATACGATTCTATCGCGGACACGGTGTCCTTCGGGGTCGCCCCTGCGGTGCTCGCATTTCATGCGGGAAGCTTTGTATCGCTCGGCTGGGCTGGCTGGGTAATGGCATTCGTCTACACGGCGTGCGCTTCGATGCGACTGGCGCGGTTCAACGTTCAGAGTGGTCGCTACGAAGGTCGCTTTGATGGAATGCCTACGCCGGCGGGCGCGGGCATGATCGTCTCCGCAGTCTGGTTTAAGAGTTTCCTAGTGGGACCCGAAGTTGGCTTGGGACTTCCGCCTTTACTGCCGGCAATTGGGGTCGTGAGCCTTGGCCTTTTGATGGTCAGCCCGATTCCGTATCACAGCTTCAAGAACGTCCGCTTCGGGCGAAGTTATTCGGCGACGGTGTTGCCGGTAATCATTTCTCTGTTCTTGATCCTCGAACCTGGCCTCAATATTTTTCTCGTAGGGTTGGCCTATGTGGCTTCAGGGCCAGCGGGTTATATCTGGCGCGCACGGACGGGGCGAGAACTCTTGCCCGTCGAGGACCCGGGACCGCCGGGCAGGGAGCCCGGGGGAGAGCCTTCGGTACCCAACGTCACAAAGCTGTCTGAACATATGCAAGCGGGTGAACCTCGCGGAGGCGAAACGGGACGATGAGCGAGTCGCAGATCCGAATCTTCGATACGACTTTGCGTGATGGGGAACAGTCCCCGGGCTGCAGCATGAACCTTCAGGAGAAGCTGACGCTTGCGCGACAGCTTGAGAGGCTCGGCGTCGATGTGATCGAGGCGGGGTTTCCGATCGCGAGCGAAGGCGATTTTGAGTCGGTCGAGGCAATCGCAAAAGAGATCGAAGGCTCCATTGTTTGTGGCCTCGCGCGAACCGCCGAGGTGGATGTCGACCGTGCCGCAAAGGCCGTCGAGTCCGCCAATCATCCACGCATTCATACGTTCATTGCGACGAGCGATATCCATCTCGAACACAAACTCCGCATGACTCGCGAGCAGGTGCTCGCCGAAGTCGACCGCGCCGTGAGGCAAGCGCGTGGTGCCGTTGCTGATGTCGAGTTCTCGGCAGAGGATGCCACGCGTTCGGACCGCGACTACTTGGTCGAAGTATTTTCGACCGCCGTCGCCGCTGGCGCGACGACGCTGAACGTGCCGGACACAGTCGGCTACACGACGCCGCGAGAGTACGGCGAGCTGATCAAATATCTGCGAGCGCGAGTTGCAGGTGCGGAGAACGCAATCTTCTCAGTTCATTGCCACAACGACCTAGGACTCGCTGTTGCGAATAGCCTCGCGGCGGTCCATGCCGGAGCGCGTCAGATCGAATGTACGGTGAACGGAATCGGCGAACGCGCGGGCAATACGAGTCTTGAAGAAGTCGTGATGGCGATCAAAACGAGAAGCGAAGAGTTCGACGGGCTCGATACGGGTGTGAACACGCAGGAAATATATTCGTCGAGCCGCTTGCTCTCCTCGGTTACGGGCGTTCAGGTTCAGCCGAATAAGGCGATCGTCGGCGACAACGCCTTCGCGCATGAAGCGGGTATTCATCAGGACGGCGTACTCAAAGCCGCGATCACGTACGAAATCATGACCCCCGCCTCGATCGGGCGTGCGAGCAACGAACTCGTGCTCGGGAAACATTCCGGACGTCATGCGTTCCGAGATCGTCTCGAGGAGCTCGGCTTCGCAGTGGAGGGCGAAGCCTTCCAACGCGCCTTCAAGCGTTTTAAGGATCTCGCAGATGCCAAGAAGGTGATCTACAACGAAGACCTTGAGGCGATCGTCTCGGACAGCGTGACGACCGTGGATGACCGGTTCGTGTTCGGGAGTCTCGTGCTTCATTGCGGGAGTGATGGACCGCCAAGTGCCGAAGTCGCGCTAGACGTCGACGGCGCACGGGAGCAAACGAAGGCCAGTGGTGTTGGACCTGTCGACGCGATTTTTCGCGCGATTTCAGATTTGACCGAAACCGGCAGTGTGCTCATCCAGTACCAAGTCCATGCCGTGACATCGGGGCTCGATGCGCAGGGTGAGGTCTCCGTGACGATTCAAGAAGATGGCCGCCGTGTGATTGGGAATGGCGTTCACGAAGACGTGATGGTGGCGAGCGCGAAGGCTTATGTGCACGCGCTGAATAAGCTCGAGTGGCATAAGCGACGACGAGAC
>DGPZ01000053.1:0-4508 GCA_002390675.1 Deltaproteobacteria bacterium UBA4427 | reverse complement strand
GGCGAGCGCCTGCCAAGGGCGTGGAATACACAGAATTCGAAAGCGAATGAGCCGTCCCCATTTGGTGGGGCCCGCACAGAAAGAGAAAAGACAAGTGGCAGAAAAAATCATGTTGTTGCCTGGGGACGGAATCGGCCCCGAGGTTACCGAGCAGGCGCGACTCGTTCTCGAAGCAGCGGGCCAAAAGGCCGGGCTCAGCTTTGAATTCGAAGAAGAGCTCATTGGTGGTTGTTCGATTGATGCGCATGGGACGCCGCTTCGCGAAGAAGTGATCGAAAAGTGTCGCGCCAGTCGGTCGGTGCTGCTCGGTGCTGTCGGTGGGCCGAAATGGGACGAAATGCCCGTTGATATACGACCCGAGAAGGGACTGCTCGCGATTCGTAAGGCGCTCGGACTCTTCGCGAATTTGCGACCCGCGGCGGTGATGCCAGCGCTCGTGAATGCCTCCGCACTTCGCCCGGAAATCGTCGAAGGCGTCGATCTCTTGGTTGTTCGTGAGTTGACCGGCGGGATTTACTTCGGCGAGCCGCGCGGTCGCTCTGGCGAGAAGGGCGCTCGTAAAGCGCTCAATGCGATGGTTTATGAAGAACATGAAATCGAGCGGATTACGCGCGTCGCTTTCGAACAAGCCCGTCTGCGCCGCAACCACGTGACTCACGTGCACAAGGCGAACGTCCTCGACGTGTCGCAGCTTTGGGTCGAAGTCGTGGATGAAGTCGCAGTCGACTATCCCGATGTCACGCTCGCTCATCAGTTAGTCGATTCCTGCGCCATGCTCCTCGTTCAGGAGCCCAAGCGCTTCGACGTCATCGTGACCGGCAACCTCTTCGGGGACATCCTCTCAGACGAAGCGGCCATGATCACCGGATCGCTCGGCATGCTCCCCTCGGCGTCTCTCGCAACCGGTGGCTTTGGCCTATTTGAGCCCGTCCATGGTTCGGCACCTGATATCGCAGGCCAGGATATCGCGAACCCGCTGGCAGCAATTCAGAGCGTGGCGATGCTGCTTGAGACGGCTTTCAGCGCGAAGGATGCAGCGGCTGCGATTCGTACCGCGGTTTCTGATGTACTCGAAGCGGGCCATCGCAGTGGCGATCTGCTTCTGCCCGGAGAAACCCGCGAGACAGTCGGCTGTAAGCGGATGGGTGAACTCGTTCTCGAGGCACTCGGGTAAGGCTTCCTCGCTGGCGCGTTTGTAGGGGGCAATAAACCGTTCCGTACGAAGCGCTTGGCGGTCTGCACGCGGTGGCCTTATGCGCTCCGTTCAATAAAACCGCCTAGCGTCGTGCTAGGGGGGACATGCATGATCGGCCGGAATCGCTATGCGACTCGCGGCTCAGGAGATAGGTGGATGTCGCAAGCGAGCAGGGAGCCGCGAAGACTCGTCGTCTTCGGAGTTACGGGGCAACTCGGCCAGGAGTTCCTCGACGAACTCGATGACACGGAATGGTCCATTAGTGAATTGGTCGGCGTCGCTTCGAGCGAGTCGGCGGGCACGGATTTCGATTTTCGCGGTTTGGATGGCGATGTTACGGCAGAGTGGCCGCCGCTTAAGGGGTACGACCTTGTCGTGATCTGCACGCGAGGCGTGTCCGCACTCGAAATCGTGCGTGACGCTCTGAAAGCTGAGGTGCCGTGCCTGGACCTAACGGGCGCGCTTGCCACTCAAACGGAAGTGCCTCTGCTCTTCGCGCAGAATCTTGAGGGCGAGGGCGCTTCGGCTGTGGCGGTAGCTCCGCTTCTGGCTATGCCGAGCGCCACGGCTCTTGCGACTTCACGGATCCTGACGGCTTTGCAAACGATCGGGTCAGTCGTGCGTGCGCAGGGAACGGTTCTTTCAAGTGCGGCGACCCATGGACGAAAGGGAGTCCTCGCGTTGTCCCAGCAGTCCATTGCGCTCTTCAATCAAACCGAGGAACCCTTGACGGGGCCGGCTGGGCAGGCGGTCGCCTTTGATGTTATTCCGGGCGGTGGTGTTGATGTGCCGCGAGTACGTGGGGAGCTCGGGCGATGGTTAGTCGAGGGCACTGCCGTCGATTTTACGAATATTCAGGTGCCGACTTTTGTTGGCGAAGGCATCTCTCTAGCTCTCGAATTTGCGGAGCCGGTTGATGCCACGGCTCTGGTTTCGAGTCTTGAACTCGGTGAAGGGCTGATCTGGATTGCCGATGGCATTGGCTCGCGCGGGCTTGCTCCGGTTGAAGAGGATGGGCCCGAACCGGTTGGTCCGACGCTTCGCGATGCTGCCGGAAGCGGAGACGTGCTCGTCGGTCGGCTCGAGCCAGACGAAACTCGCGAAGCGGGAATCTCTTGGCGGCTGTGGCTGAGCTTTGATCCGATTCGGCTCTCGGCGTCGCATGCGACACGGATTGCCGGGGTGCGGCTTGGGCTCTCATGAGCGTGAGTGACGAGCAGGTCCGTGACGCGCCGGAAGGTGGTGCAAGCGATTCGCGGCCGGCTAGTTCGATGCAGACACTCAGGCTTGTTATCCAATACGACGGAACGGCTTTCGAGGGTTGGCAAACCCAAGATGGCGACCGACCTGCGCGGACCGTCCAGGGGTTGCTTCGTGATGCGGCCGCTCAGATTACGGGCCAGCCTGCTCGGATTCGCGGTGCGGGCCGAACGGACGCTGGCGTGCACGCGTGGGGGCAGGTCGCGAGTCTCCGTGTGGAGAGCAAGCTGACTCCTGAGAGGATGCTAGGGGCGTTAAATGCCCGGCTGCCTGCGGATGTCGCCGTGATCGACTGCCAACTCGTGGCGGAGGATTGGGACGCACTTCGAGCGGCTCGTGCGAAGCACTACCGATATCAGATCTGGAATGGGCGGGTGCGTTCTCCGCTTCGAGCGGCTCGCTGGTATTGGGTGCGTGAGGGGTTGGATTTGGGCGCAATGCGCGCTGGAGCTGAGTTCTTCGTGGGGCGGCAGGATTTCGCGGCGATGCAGGCATCGGGTTCCTCGGTCAAGACGACGATCCGGAATCTCACAAGGCTAGATCTTATAGGGGCCGGCGGCGGCGAGATCATCTTGGACGTCGAGGGTGAGGGCTTCCTGCGTCATATGGTCCGGAATCTCGCGGGTACTTTGATCGAGGTCGGGCGAGGGCGCTGGCAGCCGGATACCGTACGCGAGATTCTTAGCTCCCTAGATCGCGGCCAGGCCGGCCCAACAGCGCCGGCACATGGGCTCGCCATGATGAGAGTTTGGGACGATATCGAACCCCGAAGAGCATCAAATTCGGTAGCCTCAGGGGATTCGCCCTCGGACGACACGCAAGTGCCCGATTCGGTTGACGACGAGGGTCCCGTCGGGTAAACATTCGCGGTCCTGGAGTTCCCTCCCGGGGGTGACAGGTGCGGCTTCGTTGCTGATCTGCCGCCCGCGTGTGTGTTCACTGAGTTGTACGTGAGTATGCTGAGGGCAGGGACAGAGACAGACCAGAAGCTTTCCAGACAAGCTTTTCAAAATAGTTGCGAAATCGATCCCGGCAACCCGCCGGTCTCCTAGCAAAGCCGACGCATTCGATCTTATTGAATTGAGTGCCGCCGGACGAGCAAACGGGAACAGCGGTGGGGCGGACGTGACGATTTCGAGTTCAGTCGACGACAACTAACGGTCGACCGAAACACGTTTCGAAACAATCGAAGAAATTAAAAGGGAATCCACCCGAAATGGCTAATCGAGCCTTTGCAGCGACGAAAAGCATCAGCGCCGACCAAGTCGAGCGCCGATGGTACGTCGTTGACGCCGAAGACCTTGTCCTCGGTCGACTTTGCACGCGGATCGCGAGTGTCCTGCGCGGCAAGCACAAGCCGACCTTCACGCCTCATGCGGATACTGGTGACCACGTCATCGTGATCAACGCCGAGAAGGTGGTCCTCACGGGTCGCAAGCGTGAGAACAAGACCTACTACCGCCACACTGGGTATATGGGCGGCATCAAGTCGATCACCGCGGACAAGCTTCTCGCTTCCGCGCATTCGGATCGCGTCGTGCGCGCTGCAGTTCGCGGCATGATGCCCCGCAACACGCTCGGTCGGCAGATGCTGTCCAAGCTCCGGGTCTATGCTGGCCCCGAACATCCCCATGAGTCGCAAAAGCCGGAGGAGCTTCCCCTTGTCTGAGCAGGTCATCCAAGCCACTGGTAAGCGAAAGAGCGCGATTGCTCGAGTGCGACTCACCTTCGGATCCGGCGAGATCACGGTCAATGGCCGCAAGATGGACGAGTACTTCCCGCGAGCGGCGCTCCAGATCATGGTTCGCACGCCCTTCGAGAAGACCGAGTCCCTCGGCCGATACAACATCGAAGCCACGCTTTGCGGCGGCGGCGTTGCTGGCCAGGCCGGAGCTCTCCGACACGGCATTGCTCGTGCGATCGAGAAGCTCGATGGTTCCCAGCGCACCACTCTGAAGCGAGCCGGTTACCTCACCCGTGACCCTCGAAAGAAAGAGCGCAAGAAGTACGGACAGAAGGGCGCTCGCGCGCGCTTCCAGTTCTCGAAGCGCTA
>DGPZ01000064.1:14689-20919 GCA_002390675.1 Deltaproteobacteria bacterium UBA4427 | reverse complement strand
CTTCGAGGGGCGGTAGGTCCGGAACAGCGCCTTCCAATGGATTTCCGGGTCTTCCGCCATACGCGCTTGCACGTCGATATCCGAGTCGCCCTTGCCTGAATCGCCGGCCATCCCCTTCAGATCTGCACCCGAACAGAAGTTGCCCGCGGCGCCGGTGATGATGATGACTCGGATTTCCGGGTCCGCGTCCGCCTCGCGATAGGCGTCATACATACGGATGAGCATCTCTCCCGTGAGCGCGTTGTATCGCTCGGGGCGGTTCATCGTAATTGTCATGATATGTCCGTCGCGTTCGACGATCGCATCAGGCATGGGGTGCGTCCTTTCGAGATTGGGGTGAAGCGCAGGCGAGGGTGTAGCCTGAATTGGGCCGAGTGCGGCCTAACTAACACGCCACGGGCGA
The DNA here is from genome assembly GCA_002390675.1 of Deltaproteobacteria bacterium UBA4427. GTDB lineage: Bacteria > Myxococcota_A > UBA9160 > UBA9160 > UBA4427 > UBA4427. The sequence continues at coordinate 20,516 of DGPZ01000064.1, read as the reverse complement.
CCGTGGGCTAGCCGAAGAGCATCGCATCCAGAGAGATCGCGCCGGGGCCGATCAAGAGGAACATGCCGCAGATGACGGCGAGGTTGATCGTGTACTCGGCACCGGGCGGTTCATTCGTGATGAGGTAGCCGGCGCCACGGTGCCCGACGATTCCTGCGACTAGCATGGTGCCGATCAAAACCACGCATGAGGGACGAGTCATCAGGCCCAGCGCGAGGCACGCGCCGCCAACAAGCTCCGAGAGCATCGCCATGCGCGCCTGAATCTCCGGCATAGGCACTCCGAGGTCCTTCAGCCAAGCGGCGAAGCCATCCAAGCTGCCATTGCCGACCCAGCCAAGCTTGCCGAAGGCATGAATCATGAAACAAACACCGATGGCCACACGGCCGACGAGTAAGGCTACGTCGACGAAGAGTGGGTTCGTACCCGTGAGAAGGGCGCCAAGGTCCATTGCGGGACTCCTTTGAGAGGGTTGAGTGAAAAGATCGTGAGATCAGGTCCGCTTTTGAGCGGATGCCCTGAAAATTGCGGTCTCGCGGTTTTAGCACAGGGATCGGTCCTAAAGCCGGGCCCCTTCACGGGCAGAAATCCAACAATCGGCCTCGGATCGCATGGATCGGGGGCTCGAATCCGCGTCGGGTGATTGAGCCCCCGACCGTTTGCCTCCATACTCCCGCGACCCCTCCCGTACTGCCCCTTATCATAGGTGTGCAGGCCCCCAGTAAGGACCCAAGATGAGCGCGTCGAATGAGAATGAAGACCGCCCGGCGAACCCGAATGCCGCCGTCTTCGAACGCGTTGAGGCGAGCGCCGATTTTCCGGCGATGGAACAAGAGATTCTCGCGTTCTGGGAAGAGGCGGACGCCTTTCACGAGAGCAATCGACGACGCGCGGACCAGCCGGAATTCGTCTTCTATGACGGTCCGCCCTTCGCAACCGGAACGCCGCACTACGGCCACCTCTTAGCCGGCACGATCAAAGATATCGTCCCGCGCTTTTGGAATATGCGAGGCCATCACGTCGAGCGTCGCTTCGGCTGGGATTGTCATGGCTTGCCGGTTGAGGCCCTCGCGCAAGAAGCGCTCGGCCTTGCCGGGACGGGAGAAATTCTTGAACGCGGGGTGGACGTCTTCAACGAACAGTGTCGCCAGATGGTGGACACCTATGTGGGCGAATGGCGAAAGACCGTCTCGCGTATGGGGCGATGGGTCGACTTCGACAACGACTATAAGACCATGGACATCGACTTCATGGAGTCAGTCTGGTGGGTTTTTAAGCAGCTTTGGGACAAGGACCGCGTCTATAAGAGCTACCGGATCATGCCGTACAGCTGCAAGCTGGCGACGCCGCTTTCAAACTTTGAAGCAAATCAGAACTACAAAGACGTTCAAGATCCAGCGGTCACCGTCCGCTTCCGTGTAACCGAAGGTGCCGACCAGATCTCGCCTAAATTGCCTGTGGGCAAGTCGCTCTTTATGACCGCTTGGACGACGACGCCTTGGACGCTGCCCGAGAATCTTGCACTCTGTGTTGGGCCCAAGGTTGAATATGCCGTGGTCGAAGATCTCGAGAGCGGCGATCATCATGTCTTCGCAGAAGCGCGACTCGCGAGCTACGACAAAAAACTCGGGAAAGCGCTCGGAAAGTTGGAGGAGGGCGCGGACCCTGTTGGGACCGAAGGGAAGACCTACCGCTTCGTCGGTCGAGTCGCTGCCTCGGATCTCGTCGGGATTCAATACGAACCGCTCTTCCCCTACTACTCGGACGCACCGAACGCATTCGTTGTACTCGAAGACGGCTACGTCACAATCGAAGACGGTACTGGGATCGTACATCAGGCGCCTGCCTACGGTGAAGACGACTTCCGAGTATGTCGAGCTGTAAACATCGACCTCGTCGATCCGCTTGATGCCGAGGGCCGGTTCGAGGAGCCGCTATCCGAATATGTCGGCCTGTTTTGTAAGGATGCGGATAAGCCGATCATCAAGCGCCTGAAGGATGAGGGGAAGCTCGTTCACCAAAGCACGATCGAGCATAGTTATCCGTTCTGCGAGCGAACGGATACGCCGCTCATTTATCGCGCGATCGAAGCCTGGTACGTGAAGGTCGAAGATATACGTGACGATTTGGTCGCGAATAACAACGAGGTCACGTGGGTACCCCAGTCGATCGGCGCGAATCGCTTTGGTAACTGGCTGAAGGATGCGAAGGACTGGAATATCAGCCGCAACCGCTTTTGGGGTTCGTGCATTCCGATCTGGGTGAACGTCGAAGATCCTGAGGACACGATCTGCGTCGGTTCTCGTGATGAACTCGAAGCGCTGTCCGGCGTGCGCGTCGATGACCTGCACAAGCATGTGGTCGACGAGGTTGAGATCCAGAAGGACGGGAAGACCTATCGCCGAACGCCTGAGGTGCTCGACTGTTGGTTTGAATCCGGTTCCATGCCCTATGCGCAGCAGCACTACCCCTTTGCCGCAGAGGCAGGGGAGGGCGGCCAGCTCGATTCGTTCTTCCCGGCGCAATTCATCGCCGAAGGGCTCGACCAGACTCGTGGTTGGTTCTATACGCTGCTGGTGTTAGGGACCTCGCTTTTCGATAAGAGTCCCTATGAGAACGTGATCGTGAACGGATTGATTCTCGCGAGCGACGGCAAGAAAATGTCGAAGCGGCTCAAAAACTACCCCGACCCGAACGAGGTACTCGAGCGTTTCGGTGCCGACGCCTTGCGTGCGTACATGATCGATTCGCCGGTCGTGCGTGCTGAGGAGCTTCGCTTCGATGAAGTGGGCCTCAAGGAAATTGTACGGACGGTCGTGCTTCCCTATTGGAACGTGCTTTCCTTCTTCACGACATACGCTGCGATCGACGGATACGACCCGCGTACCTGGAAGGCGGATGCGGTCGCGGATCGCCCGGATATCGACCGATGGATCCTGTCGGTTTTACAGAGTCTCGCGCGGGACGTGAATACGGAGATGGAGGGCTACCGCCTCTATTCAGTCGTTCCGCGACTGGTGAGCTTTATTGATGATCTGACGAACTGGTATGTACGCCGCTCCCGAGCGCGTTTCTGGAAGAGCGAAGATGACCGCGACAAGGCCAACGCTTTCGCCACGCTATTCGAGGTGCTGTCGACGTTTTCGAAGATCCTTGCGCCCTTCATGCCTTTCCTGACGGAGCAGGTGTATCAGAGGCTCGTGCGTGTTGTTGATGACGCCTCGCCCGCGAGTGTGCATTGGTGCGACTATCCACAGGCGGATATCGCGTTGATCGATGCCGACTTAGAGCAGCGCATGTCAGCGGTTCGTGCGGTGGCCACGCTTGGCCGGCGTGTCCGCGAAGATCATAAGCTCAAGGTGCGGCAGCCGCTGCGCGAGTTGACTGTTGTACACCGGAACGCGTCGGTTCGTGCGAGCGTCGAAGCTGCGCGAGATTTGATTGCGGAGGAGCTCAACGTTAAGAACGTGGCAACGAGCGCTGACGAAAGCGCTTTCGCGACGGTTCAGGTGAAGCCGAACTTCAAAACCCTTGGCAAGCGATGTGGCTCGAAGCTCAAGGAAATCGGGCCCGCGCTTGGCGAGTGGGGCTTCGACGAAGTGGCTCGCCTCGAAGCTGGGGAGACGATCGAAGTGGTGGGCGAAGCGATCACTCTAGAAGACGTCTTGCTTCAAAGAGAAGCGAGCGAGGCGGCCGCTACGGCGACGGATGGCGAGTACACCGTTGTCCTTGACACTAAGCTCGATGCGCCTCTGCGCCGCGAAGGCATCGCACGCGATGCGATTAATCTATTCAACAGCGTTCGCAAGGACAAGGGCTTCAACGTCTCGGACCGAGTTCGAATCGTCTGGGCTTGCGGGGACACCGAAGTGGCGAGGGCGTTAGGGGAGCACGCGGCGCTCGTTGCACGAGAGATTCTGGCGACGGCATTCACAGCCGCGGATGGTGCGGAGACGCCGGATGAAGCGCCGCTCGGAGGTGCGACGCTGCAATTTTCGATCGCGCGGGACGACTGAACCTAAGTCTTGTATGCGCCCCTGTCTGACGTCTTCTCGCGACGTAAGATTTCCAGGGCGGCTATCGATCGCGAATGATGCTGGACGTCTGTACCCGTTCTGCCAATCCCACCGACTCGACCGAAGAGGGCTACGAGCTATGTCTTTTGTAACGACTGAAGAACAAGCGGACGGCGTGCGGGTCCTTCGAATTAATAATGGCAAGCCGAACGCGGTGTCGACCGGGCTGGCGAATGAATTATTCGATGCGCTCGAGGTGGCGGACAAAGACGCCGACGTGAAGGCGATCGTGCTCGCCGGTTCTCCCGGCATGTTTTCGGCTGGCTTCGATCTTGGAACGATGGCCGAGGGCCCCGCTGCGGCGAACGAAATGGTCAAAGCCGGCGGCCGACTCGGACTCGCGGTCTATTATCATGCGAAGCCGGTGGTCGCGGCTTGTGGCGGTCACGCGATCGCGATGGGCGTTTTCCTGACGATGGTTTGTGACTACCGCGTCGGGGCACGAGGATCCTTTAAGCTGGGCGCGAACGAGACGGCGATCGGAATGACCTTGCCGACCTTCGGCGTCGAGTTCGCTCGGGCCGTTCTTTCAAAGCGTCACTTCGACCGAGCCATCGTTCAGTCGACGATCTACGACCCACAGGGTGCCGTTGATGCTGGGATGCTCGACGAAATCGTCGACCCCGAAGAGGTAGAGCCCAAGGCGATCGAAGTCGCGGCCCGGCTCGGTGCCCTCCGGCAGCCCGCCTTTCGGAATAACAAGCGACTCGTGCGCGGGCCGACCTATGAACTGGTCTCCTCAACCCTTGAGGCGAATGTCGACAGTTTAATGCCGAACGCGTAAGAACATGTGCGTGCGGAGACCCGAAGGAATCCGAATCAAAGTGAATCACGCTTCCGCCCGCGGGCTCTAACTCACTAGCCTCCCGCGAAGCGAGTTACGCCGCTGATACCTCGACCGGGATGCCGTTCGCTACATGGGTGGCGGAGGGAACGTCAAGAATGGTTTCGTCGGTCAAGTAGTTTGCGCAGGCGCCAGGCTGCTTGTCCTGGGCTACAGAGAGTTTGATGCCCGGAAGTTGATGCCCATAGCCGTGAGGCAAACTCACGACGCCCTGCATCATCTCGTCGGTGACCGCGCACTCCACTTCAATTTCACCGACCCTTGATTGGACTCGCGCAAACTTGCCGTTCTCAAGAGCGAGTCGCTTGGCATCCTCGGGATGAATCATCAGGGTGCACCGGTTCGGCCCCTTCGCAAGGGCGGGCAGGTTATGCAGCCATGAATTCATATTGCGAATCTGCCGCCGCCCAACAAGCACGAGGCGATCGTCTTTCATCCGCTCGGCGAAGCCCGCTTCGAGGCGCGCTATGTCGTTTGTTACGTATTCGGGGCAGAGATCGATGCGGTCGAAGGGCATGACGGCGGGCAACCGGTTCGCTTCGAGCGGACCGAGATCGATGCCGTGGTCCGCTGCCCGAAGCTTTGCGAGATTCAGGCCGTCGTTCGCATCATCGAACTTGTCGCCGTAGGGACCGACGCGGATCATGCCTTCGATCAGTCGCATGGGGCCGGAGTCATCCTGTAGTTTAGTGAAGGCCTCTTCGGGGGTGACGTCGGGACAACCCGTGCCCGAACCGACCATCATGCCAAGCATGCCCTTGATCATCATATCGTCGACGACCTCCCAAGAGGGTGCGCCGGCAAGGCGTGCACCTAACTCGCAGTAGATCTGCCACATCTCGCGCGTATCGCCCTTGGCTTCGAAGAGCTTGGGAGACCATCGCGAGAAGTTGTGAACCGTCGTGCT
>DGPZ01000064.1:14375-14668 GCA_002390675.1 Deltaproteobacteria bacterium UBA4427 | reverse complement strand
AGATCCGCGTGGCGCGTCGTCTCGTTCAAATAGATGTCGATCGACAGCATGAAGTCGAGTTCGTCGAGCGCGGCCGCGAGGCGCTCGCCATTCGGAGCGGAGAGGACCGGATTACCCATCGTCGTGATGAAGCCGCGCATGCGATGTTCGCCGGCGCTGGCTTCCTCTATTTCCTCCGCCATGAGTCCGCAGGGGAGCTGGTTGGCGACTTCAGGGCTCCCGCTTTTCACCGTCCGGTAGCGCCCATACGCGAAGGGTTCCGAAGGCCGGCCCGCTTCGCTCCGTCCGGTCGC
>DGPZ01000064.1:0-14259 GCA_002390675.1 Deltaproteobacteria bacterium UBA4427 | reverse complement strand
GTGCCGAATTCCTGAGTGCAGAGCCCGATTCTGCCGTACCAAGCACCCTGCGCCGCGGCGAAGTCACGTGCGAGTTGGCGCGTCGTTTCGGGGGCGATGCCAGTGACGTGGGCGACATACTCTGGCGTATAGCTCTTGGCGATCTCACGCATCGTTTCGACGCCATCCGTGAAATCGGTGAGTCGCCCAAGTGCTACGAGATTTTCTTCAAAAAGCACCTGGCACACGGAGAGCAAAAACCACGTGTCGGATCCGGGCTTGATGAAAATATGGTCCGTGGAAATTTCCGCGGTCTCGGTTCGTCGGGGATCTATCGTGACCGCGCGACCGCCTCGCGCAATCACGTCGCTAATGCGCTTCTTGGCATTGGGGCCGGACATGAGACTGCCCTGAGAAACGAGAGGGTTGCCGCCCATGCAGACGAAGAAGTCGGTGCGCTCGATGTCAGGGATCGGGAAGAACCATGGGTCCCCGATCATCGTGTGAAGCGCGATATTCTGAGGATGTTGATCCATCGTAGCGGCGGAGAAGCTCCGCTGTGTGTCCAGACCGTTCATCAGTGGCGGGAGATAAACCTGCGCGCCGACGTTATGTCCCGTCGGATTCCCGATGTAGAATCCGTTCGCGTTGTTGCCGTACTTCTCTTTGATCTCAAGGAATTTTGAGGCGGCGAGTTCCATCGCTTCATCCCACTCGATCTCGGTCCACGTCCCGTCCGAATTTTTCTTGATGGGCTTAGTGAGCCGATCGGGATCTTCGTAGATTTCTTTCATGGCGTAGGCCTTAGGGCAGAGATAGCCCTGGGATCTATGGTCGTCTGGGTCGCCTTCGATTCGAATCACGTTCTGGTTCGCGAGGTCGACTTCGACGCGGAGTCCGCAGCTCGCTTCGCACGTTGGGCAAGCGCGATGAATAATTTGGGTCTCTGCGGTTCGGGCGGGTGCGGCCATGATTTGGGTCTCCGTCGTGACGATTCGAGGGATCTCGATCGTAACAAGCTGGGCGCCGTAGTGGGAGCCGATTTGATTCGGCCGAAAGATGCGTTTGCATCCGGAAAATCAGCCCCGGGCTAGTCGGTTCGCCTCATTAAACCCTCTTGGACCGCGGATGCGACGAGTCGGCCGTCGCGAGCGTAGAAGAGCACGCGGCCGAGGGCGCGGGAGTGCTTCAAGACCGGGCTGTCGTGGACCGCGTAGATCCAGTCGTCGATTCGAAAGTCATCATGAAACCAGATCGCGTGATCGAGGCTCGCGGACTGCGTGTGCTTGTCCATGATGCCCCACTCGACGGGGTGCTGGGCGGCGACGACGATCGTCTGGTCTGAGACGTAGGCGAGGAGGGCTGAGTGAAGTCCTTGATCGTCAGGCAAAGAGCCGCGGCTCTTGAACCAGGCGCGCATCTCGGGTTCTCGTCCACCGCCGTCGTTCATGGAGAGGCCGCCCTCGACCCGGATCTCGATGGCGCCGAAGCCCAGCTGTTCTCTGGTGAATGTGATTCCCTGCTTCGCCATGGCTCTCACGATTCCGTCCTCGTAGGCCTCGCCCGACGGTTCGTCTGGGATCTCGATATCAATTTGTCTTCCCGGGACTTCTTCGAGGACCTGGAATGAGATTGAGAGGTTGAAGATCGCCTGGTCACCCTGGTACGCCACGACGCGCCTTGTCGTGAAGCTGCGACCGTCGCGAATGCGATCGACTGCGTATTCGATCGGCAGATCCGGATTCCCGGGCCGAAGGAAATAGGAGTGGGCGGAATGGACACCGCGATCTGGGGCTGTTGCTTGGGCAGCGCGCATCGCCTGAGCGAAAACGAGCCCCCCGAAGATGCGACCATTGCCAGCGGGCGGGCTGTGGCCGATAAAAAATTCGTCCCCAACGTGTTGGCTGGCTTCCGCGCGCTCGAGTTCGAGGTGCGTGAGTAGATTCTTGAGAGTGTCGTCTTTGGAGAGCATCATCGCGCCCTTGGGATAGCGAATCGGGGCGTCAAGCGCGTGGATCGGTGCGCAGTGCGGGCGCATTCTAGGGGGATTCCAGGACGGCGCTGAAATGTCTATTGTTTCGGCACGCGAATTGGCTGCGCCTAGGGGGCGCAGCCTTGCAATAGTCTTCAAGAACCCAAGGATTTCCTCATGGCTGAACTGCCTTTTCTGCTCTTCGATGCTGACAACCACTACTACGAAGCGGAGGATGCTTTCACGCGGCATATCGAACCGCGCATGAAGCGACGCTGTATGAACTGGGCAACGCTTAACGGTCGCAAGGAATTGCTGGTCGCGGGAAAAGTCAATCGGTTCATCCCGAACCCGACCTTCGATCCGGTCGCGCGCCCAGGCTGTCTTGACGACTACTACAACGGGATCAATCCTGAGGGAAAGAGCATCCGCGAAGCGTTCGGTGCTCTCGAGCCGATCAACCCTGTCTACCGCGATCGCGATCTCCGCCTCGAGAAGATGACCGAGCAGGGGGTCGAGAAGGCCATCTACTTCCCAACCCTGGGTGTAGGAATGGAAGAGGCGCTCAAGGACGATACGCACGCGGTGCATTCGGCCTTCGAAGCGTTTAATCGATGGCTGCTCGACGATTGGGGCTTCGCCTATCAAGAGCGCATTTTTGCGGCGCCCTATATCTCCTTGATGGATCTCGACCGCGCTGTCAAAGAACTCGAGTGGGCGCTTGAGAACGATGCTCGGTTCATCGTTATGCGACCGTCTTTCGTCTATCAGAAGGGGGGAAGCCGCTCTCCGGCTGATCCTTACTACGATCCCTTTTGGCAGATCGTGAACGATTCCGGCGTCACGGTCGTTTATCACGGCGGCGATTCTGGCTACGGCGAATACATGTCGGATTGGGGTGAGGGCGGCACCATCGAGAGCTTTGGTTCTTCGCCATTACGGAGCATCTCTATGTCCCACAAGGCGCCCTTCGACTTGATGGCCGCTTTAATCGCGCATCGACTCTTCGAGCGGTTTACGAATCTTCGAATGGCGTCGATCGAGATGGGGGCGTTCTGGGTGCCGTGGCTGTTGCAGTCACTCGAGCGGACGTATGGGCAGGATCCCAGCTATTTCTTTGAGGATCCAGTCGAGACATTCAAGCGTCATATCTCGATTGCTCCCTTCCATGAAGACAGCGTGCTCAAGCTGAAGGATCTGATCGGCGCGGAGAATCTCTTGCTCGGGTCGGACTGGCCTCACGCGGAGGGGCTCGTGAATCCTGCCGACTTTGCGAAGGATCTAGACGGCTTCAGCGATTCAGAGGTCAAGATGGTGATGCGCGATAACTGCCTCGCCTTGTCGCAGCGCCGTCCGGTTTAGTCCCGGTCGCACGAAATAAAGTGCTGCGTGAAGGCGCAGTCCCAATCGGCGATTTGCCCCATCCGGATCTCACTGAATAAAACGCTCCCGAAAGGAACGCTATGCGCGCTGCGCTGCTCGAAAAAAGCCAAGAATCGCTAGCCGTCGTCAATGACATTATTGTTGAGGATCCGCGACCGGGTGAAGTTCTGGTGAAGGTGAGCCACTGCGGCATCTGCCATTCAGACTTGACGGTTGTGGATATGCCCGGCGGCGGCCAGCTGCCGATTGTTCTAGGCCATGAAGCCGCGGGCATAGTGGAAGCCGTTGGCTCGGGTGTGACGCGACTCAAAAAGGGCGATCGCGTCATGCTGACGCCACTGCCGACCTGCGGCATATGTTATTTCTGCTCGCGTGAGCAGCCGGCGCTTTGCGTAGAAGGCCAGAGCTTCATGACCGGCGCGCGGGCCGACGGCTCGTCTCCTATCTCGCGTGATGGGGAGTTTGTGTACCAGGCCTTTGGGCTGGGGGGCTGGGGCGAGTACGCGAATGTGGTTGAACGTCGTGCGGTCAAGATCGACGAAGACACGCCACTTGAGATCGCCTGTGTGATCGGTTGCGCGGTGCAGACGGGCGTCGGCGCCGTACTCAATACGGCAAAGGTCGAAGAAGGTGCGACGGTTTTCGTCACGGGGCTGGGCGGAATTGGGATTTCGATCGTTCAGGGCGCGCGGCTCGCGAACGCGGCGCGAATCATTGTCTCGGACCCGGTCGCAGAGCGGCGTGATTACGCCGCCAATTTTGGAGCCACGGACGTTCTCGATCCGACCCAGGTCGATGTCGTAGAGAAGACACGAGAACTGACCGGTGGCATCGGTGTGGACTACGCCTTCGAGGGCGCGGGGCACTCGCAGCTCATCTTGGATTGTATGAACGCGACGCGTAGCGGCGGCACAACGACGATGGTGGGCGCAGCGCTTGCGCCGCTCGAACTGCCGATGCCTGCCTTACTGCTCACCCAAGAGAAGAAGCTACAGGGCTGCTTGCTTGGCTCTTGCAATAGCCATCGCGACATCCCGCGCTTCCTGGCGCTTTGGCGCAAAGGCGCGCTCGATCTCGAGAGCATGATCAGCCATCGACATCCGATCGAGGACGTGAATGTCGGACTCGATCACATGCGCGCGAGCCGTGGCTTGCGTCATGTACTCGAGTTCTAAGGCTCGCATTCGGTGGCAGCACTGAGGCATTGGCGCAGTTAGACATAACGTCATAGTCATTCGTCCGGGCGGGGCGGCATATGTTGGGAGGCTTCTGCATGAAGGCTTGGCAAGTCGTTCGGAAGGGGCCGCCTAGCAAAGCGCTTGAGTTGCGCGATGTGGCGATTCCAGAGCCTCGGGCAGGGCAGCTACGCGTGCGGGTTGCTACGACGGTCTGCAACCTGAATGAGGTCGACGGCTGCTATGGCCGCTACAGGACCGTGGATCCACCCTTGCCCTACACGCTCGGGATGGAGGCGGTTGGCGTAGTCGATGCGGTGGGCGAGGGTGCCGAAATCTGGCTCGGTCAGCGCGTGATGATGACAGGTGCCGGGGCGACTGGAGCGCATGCGGAGTACGTGGTCGGGGATCAGGCGATGGCCTTCGAGTGTCCGGATCGATTCGATGATCATTCGGCCGCCGCCTTCTACTTTCCCTTTCACGTCGCGTATGTGTCGCTTGTCGAACGCGGAGGACTTAAAGCGGGAGAAACCGTCTTGGTGCACGGCGGTGCAGGAGGTGTGGGCAGTGCCGCAGTTCAATTGGCGAAGGCGCTTGGTGCGCGGGTGATCGCGACGGCTGGCAGCCCTGCAAAAGTCGAGTTCTGTCGGTCGATGGGGGCCGATATCGCGATTAATTATTCGACAGGGGACTGGGCGGACGAGGTCGCTCAGGCGACTGAGAACCGGGGTGTCGATGTTGCCTGCGACTTGGTCGGTGGCGAAGTTACGACTGAGACGATGCGCGTGATGGCCTACGGGGGACGCCTGATGCTGACAGGCTTTTCCGGGGGGATCGAAGCCGAGGACGAGGCGGGCCTACTGCCCCGCTCGATTATCTTCGGAAATATCTCGGTCGCCGGGGTTCTGCTCGCCTACGGAGACCCTAATGCCTTCGGCCTTGCAGGGATCCACCTCGTCCCACGCGAGCGGGGAGAACAGATTCACACGCATCTGCTGGAGTTGCATAATACGGCGCGAATTCGGCCCGTTGTGCACGACGTGACATCGTACACGGAGCTGCCCGCGGCACTGGAACGGATGGAGCGGCGCGAGACGATGGGTCGATCCGTGATCCAGTGGACCGCTCAGTCTGACTGAAAGGCGATCAGTGGAAGGTTCGGATGGACGCCTCGCCGAACGCTGCTCTGACTACGCCGGCAGCTCAATCCCATAGAGCGCTGCCGCATTGTCTTGGAGGATCTTTCGCTTGCGGGTTTCGCTCCAGCCCGCGGTGACCTCGGCGATGTATTCCTGCACGTTCGGATAGAGGCACGTCGGATGCGGGAAGTCCGTCTCAAAGAGGACGTTGTCCTCGCCGATGACGTCAATCAGATGTTTGGGCGCTGCTTTCTCGAACCAGAAGCAGCCCCAGAAATGGTCTCGGAAATATTCTGAGGGCTTCTTCTGCAGAGGCATCTCTTCTTGCGCCGCGGTCTCTTCCCATTCGTAGTCGAGAGACTCGAGGACGAAGGGGATCCAGCCGATACCGCTCTCGACGGATACGATCTTCAGATCGGGGCAGCGATCGAAGATGCCGCTGTAGATCATGTTGGAGGTCACGCGTGAGTTCTCGACGAAGAGCGCCGCGGAACCGAGGGCGAGCTTTCGGCGCATGCCCATGGACGGCCATGCCGCGCGCCCGAACATGTTGAACGAGGTCTCACTCGCACCGATGTGAAAGTTCACAGTCATACCCGTGTCGTTGCAGGCATCCCAGAAAGGCTTCCACGCGTCCTCTGCTAGGTCGGGGAGACCGATAGAGTCGGGATCGCTGCACATCACTATGCCCTTGAGGCCCATCTCTTTGGCGCGCGCCACCTCGGCGACGCTCTGCTCGATATTCCACCAGGGCATGAGGGCCATGGGTAAGAGGCGGTTATTCGAGTTGGCTTGCGTTTCTGCCATGGCGTCGTTGTAGATCTGGGCGCAGGCGAGACGAAGGTTCGAATCCTCGACCTTCATAAAATTCTGGCTGCCGAAGCCGGCGACGTTCGGGTAGAGAATCTGCGCGTAGAGGCCGAATTGATCGAGCAGCTGGACCCGCGCCTTCATGTCGTAAGAGGCTTCGTGCACATCTTCTATCTGGAAGCCGAAAAAATCGATTCCGCGAGATTTATCGCCGTCTCTTTTGATCACCGAAGACGGGTTCGTCGTCGAGATTTGAATGTCTCGGTCGACGACCCAGGCCCGGTCGGCACCCGAGCCAACGACGCGCGGGACGCGGTCCTTGAAGGAAGCGGGCGCGCGCGAGGTCCAGAGGTCATGGGCTTCGGTGATATGAGCGTCGACATCGATGATCGAAAGCTCACTCGTTTGGGATGTGTCGGAAGCGGGGCTCGTTGCGGCCATGGATCGGATACCTCATGTCAGGGATTTGCTGTATCGCAAAAGCATAGACACTTCGGAGCCGTACATCACGACCCGAAAATGGGCCTTTTCCGTGGCGTCTGCCGGGGTAGAATGATCGGTCGCGAATAGGGAGGCACGCATGCATTTCGGATTGTTGGGAATCTTTCAGAACTACCAAGGGCGAGAGACAGATGAAGATCTGATCGCGGGCGAGATGGCTTTGGCCAAGCTCGCGGAGACCAAGGGGTTCGATAGCTACTGGGCAGTCGAGCATCATTTTTTTGACTACTCGCTCTGTCCCGACAATATGCAGTGGCTCGCGCAGGTGGCCTCGGAGACGGAACGCATCCAGCTCGCGACGGGCGCCGTCATCATGCCTTGGAACGATCCTTATCGCGTCGCCGCGAAGATGGCTTTGCTCGATCAGCAGAGTGGCGGCCGCGCGATGATCGGCTTCGGACGCGGCCTTTCGAAGCGAGAGTACGCCGGCTTCAACTTGTCTATGGACGAAGCCCGTGGTCGGTTTGATGAGGGAACGGCGTTAGTTTTAGAAGCCCTTAATAAGGGATTCTATGAGGCGGAAACCGAATACTTTTCTCGGCCGCGCGTCGAGCTCCGGCCGCGGCCAACCCGAGCTTTCTCAGACCGTGCGTATGCGATCGGCGTGTCGCCCGAGTCGGCGACTCAAGCAGCCGTTCTGGGAGCGCGGCTGATGGTGCTCGCCCAGCAACCCTGGGAGGTCTTCAAGCAAAATGCTTGGACGCCTTTCCTGGAGAAGTGGGATTCGCTTCGGGACAGGCCCGCTCCGCCGCCCATGTGCGGGATGCTGATCTACGTCGACGAAGACGGAGATAAGGCCCGGGAGAAGGGCACGCAGTTCGTTAAGGAGTACTACATGACCGTCGTTGAGCACTACGAAATCGGCGGCTCGCACTTCAAGGATACGAAGGGCTACGAGTACTACGGAAATGCCGCCGAAGCGATCTCCGCAATGGGCCTCGAAGCGATGGCTGATATGTATGCGAGCGTGAACGTGTTCGGTACGCCTGCGGAAGTGGCTGAGCAGCTGCGGGATCAGAAGGCGATCTTAGGCGCTGATCACGATGTCCTGGCTATGGTGAAATACGGAAGCTTGAGCCAAGAGGAAGCGGTTAAGTCGGCTTCACTCTTCGCGGAGAAGGTGATTCCGGCCTTCCGTTAGCCATTGGGGTCGACGCAGGTCTTCCTGGCGAGAGCGCAGGTGCAGAGTTTAAGCCGGGTCGCGTCGTGCGACTAAGACTGAGCCTGCTGTTTTGAAAACTGTCTGACCGTCGCGGTTTTCGAGGCGGTCGGCGAATGTGGCTATGCCGACCTCGGGCCGCGATTTGGATGAGCGAGCCGCAGTGAATTCGCGGATGAGTCGGACTTCGGTGTCGGCGAACACCGGAGCGATCAGGTCCAGCCCGTCGCCGCCTAGGCCCGCGATGATCACCAGTCGACGCGGCAGGTCAAATGAGAGTCGCGAGAGGATCGCGAAGAGATGCGGCGCGCAGGCGGCGAGGCCGCCGAAGATCGAATCTCTCGCAGCGTCTTCGTCGAGATGAAAAGGCTGCGGATCCCAGGCACGGGCGAAATCGATGATCGCGTCGCGCTCGACGCAGTACCAACGGCTCTTAAGCACCTCGCCGAGAACGATGTCCTCGAAATAGAGTAGTTCGGGTGTGTTCACGGAGTTTCGATGATGCGCGGTGGATAAGGAGCGGGCATAGGTATTACGATTGCCTACGCCCGCACCTTACTCGCTCGCGTTCAGCTGCCGGCGGGGTGGCCGCTGAGGGCTGCCTTGCCGATTGCAGGTTCAATGAACTGCTGGAAATTTGGTCCGCGTCTTAGGGCGTGTCCGCCGTCGACGTTGATGGCACACCCGGTGACCCAGCGTGATTCCTGGCCGACCAAATAGCGCGCCAGATGCGCGACGTCTTCGGATTGGCCTACGTCGTTCATCGGTGTGTTCTCGAGATACGAGTTGTAGACATCACTCTCGCGCGGGACCCCGTCCATAATTTCGGTGGCGATGAAGCCTGGGCGAATTGAGTTGAAGCGCAGGTGGCTTGGGCCGAATTCATCCGCCGCGTTCATCATCATTTGCTCGATGCCCGCCTTGCCGACGCAGTAGGCGCCGAAGTAGGGATGGGTCACCTGTCCGGCGATCGATGACATGCCAACAAAGGAGCCACCACCGGCTTTAACCATATAAGGCACGCTGTGCTTTACGCACAGCATCGTGCTGAGCACGTTCAGGTGAAGGACGCGAATGAACTCTTCAGTGTCCTGAAGGTGGTAGGGCCCCATTCCGCCGCCACCCCCCGCATTGGCCACGACACCGTCGAGCTCGCCGGTCGGTTCGGCTGCCTTCGCCATAATGCGTTCGACATCAGCTTCATTAGTCACATCGCCCGCGGCGAACTGGATACTGCCGCCGTGACCGGCGGCCGCTTGAATTTTCTTGGCGGCATCTTCGAGCTTGGACTCGGTTCGGCCACAGATCGTGACAGCTGCGCCATCGGTTGCGAGTCTTGTCGCGGTCGCAGCGCCAATGCCCGTGCCACCGCCGGTCACGAGGACCGCCATGCCCTCAAGGCCACCCGTCGGAATCGATCCCTTCAGCTTTTGCTCACCCATACATTTTTCCTCTGTTGTCAGTTGTGTTTGCTGTTGCCGTGCCACATTACAGGGCGCGATCGCAGAATGATGATGTCGTTCTGTCCCGGTTCGTAACTCATAGACGAGCCAAGATGGGGATGGCAATCATAACCCGATGAGAGGGGCTCTACAGGGTGAATTCGGAAGACGCGAGGAGTGTTTTCCAGCGACTGCGGTCTCGAATTCTATGCGTGCGCAGCTTTCTGCGTGCGTTACCGTCCGGGCTCTCTGATCGCTAGAGTCCCGCCGAGAGCTCGTTAGAGGCTCGGTGATCGGGCCCACTCTTTATCCAACTCTGAAACCCATGAAGGAAATTACACGATGTCGATTCGACTGACCGTTCAGCTTCCCATCAAGGCCGGCGAGGCCGATGCTTTCGAAGCCGCCGCAGGGCCGGCCCTTGCGCGTGTACGCGCGGAAGATCAGGGCTGCGAAATGTACGACCTCTTCCGAAGCTGCGACGATGACACTCGATTCGTGATGGTCGAGAGCTGGGCGACCGAAGCAGATCTCGAAGCACATAAGACCTCTGCGGCGATGGGCGGTATGGGTGAGGCGATCGGCGGATTCATCGCCGGCGCGCCCGTCATGCATCAGTACGAGGCATAACAGTCCACTTCTGATCACGACTGACCACTTTAGAATCCGAGCACTAGGCATCTCGCGCGTGCACGACTCGGTCGGTCTCGATCGCGAGACCATGAAAGGACTACTGCGATGGCCGATGCGCCTTGCTATTTCGTTGGAAATTTTCACGTTCATGACGCAGATAAGTACCGCGAGTACGAGAAGGGCTTCTTTCCGCTCCTGAAGAAGCATGGCGGCTCGTTTCTCACATTCGATGATAGTTCTGAGTGTGTCGAAGGTGATGAAGGCCGCGAGGGCCGCATGGTCATGTTCCAGTTCCCGAGTGAAGCAGCCGCGCGCGGATGGTGGGCAGATCCGGAATACCAGGCGCTCTCGGAGCATCGTCGAGCAGGAACGACCATGAAATTCCTTCAGCTTATTCATGGGTTGCCACCGCGCGAGTAAGGAAGGCATCAGATTCGTCCTGAGTAAAAGGTCCGCCCCGCCAGACTAAGGCGCGCGGAAGAAACTAAGGGTCGACTCTCCGGAGTCGGCCCTTTTCGTTGGGGCAGAGCGTGTTCGAGGCGTGAAAGAGCGCAAGACTGTCGCCGGCGACGGCTGACGATACGGCGTTGTCGAGAATCAGGGACTGAAAAAAGATGGGGCGGTGGCATGACCCGTTTGCACCGAAGGCCATGCGATCGAAGAGAGCAATAAAGAAGATCCCGAATAAATTTGATAGGTCTCGCAGGAAGGGTTGGTTATCTGTGAAGAGTGCCGTGTCGTCATGATTGGTGAGCCCCAATCCGACGGCTTGCCCGAGAGCGAGTACGCCGATCGCGAGTAGGAGTCCGTGCGCAATCGGTGGCGTTCAAAGACTCGGGTCCAGTTCGCTCCCGCGCTGGATTAAGACGAAGATTCCCCGAGGCCCGCTTCTTCCTCGGTCTCCATTTGACTCATTGAATGAGCTTCTCGGCGATGAGCTCATAGGAGCGCAATCGCGCTTTGAAGTCGTAACAAATTGTGACGATGCCAAGCAGGTCGGTTCCGTACAGTTCGGCAATTTGGCGGAGTTCGTCGCTCACTTCGTCGGGGCTGCCGGTCGTGGCGCGCATTCCCGAGTTCGCGAGGAAATGCTCTTCTTCGGGCGTGAACACATGGTCGGCGGCTTCTGCAGGCGAGACGATGCCCGATCGCTCTTCTCCACGAGCCATCTGGATGCGACCGATCTTTAAGCTGGCCGCGTGCCAGTCCGCTTCTTCGGCTGACTCGGCGCATAACACCTGTACTGCGATGTGCGTTAGGGGCTCGGCAAGCGTGGGGGAGGGGCGGAACTCGCGACGATAGAGTTCGACGATCGACGGTCCTTGCGCTGCGTTGCCAAAAAAATGAGCGAAGCTGAATGGCAGGCCGCGGGCGGCGGCGAGGCGGGCGGAGTCAACGCCGCTGCCGAGGAGCCAAACTTCAGGTGCCCCTTCCGTTGGCGGGCCGGCGCGAAGCGCGGAGAAGGGGTGGTCCGCGGGAAGAGAGTCGCCGAGGAATCCGATTAGATCTTCGATTTGCTCTGGATAGGCACGAACGTCGATCGGGCTCGATGGATAGGACATGGCGAGCATCGTGCGCTGATCGCCGCCGGGCGCTCGTCCGAGCCCGAGGTCAACGCGCCCCGGGAAGAGCGTCTCGAGCATACGAAAGTTTTCTGCGACTTTGAACGCGCTGTAGTGGGGAAGCATGACCCCACCGCTACCGACTCGAATGCGGGAGGTAGCGGCGCCGATTTGGCCGATCAAGATCTCGGGGCTCGTGCTCGCTATGCCGCCGATATTATGATGCTCGGCGACCCAAAAACGTTCGTAGCCCATTGATTCGCAGGCAACAGCGAGTTCGATGGTCTCCTGGAGCGCATCTGCGCCAGTGCCGCCTTTGCGGACGGGGGATTGTTCAACGACGGTGAGCGTAAGTGGATTCAGCACGTCTGAACGATAGAGAATCTCGAAGGTTCTAGCGCGCATTGCGCTGCTTGGATTGAGACCCGATGATCGGTAGGGGCGCATTCGAGGCGCCAGCCGATCTAAGGAAAGCGTCGCTAGCGGATGCGATATTCCTATCCCAATCGCCGACCAGGAGAATAAAATGCGCGCCGCCTGCTTCAACGAATCCGGAAAACCCTTTGATATCCTGGAAGTCCCGGACCCGACGCCGGGGCCCGGTGAAATCGTACTCTCTGTAAAAGGCTGTGGGATCTGCGGTTCAGACCTTCACGTAACGGAGCTAGGAGGTGCCGTTCCGCATGGGGCGGTGATGGGGCATGAATTCGCAGGAGAGATCGTGGCCGTTGGGAAGGGCGCGACCGGGCCCGATGGTCCGTGGCGAGAGGGCGACCGGGTATGCACGATGCCAGGCATTAGTTGCGGCACTTGCCCGCGTTGTGTCTCAGGTGATGTGATGGGCTGCAGTGCTTTGCGCATGACCGGATTCGGCGAGATCGGAGGCGGCTATGCGGAGTATGCGATCGGTGGCGACCGGATGACTTTTAGGCTGCCTGATAATGTGAGTAGCTCTGACGGCGCACTCGTGGAGCCGCTTGCGGTTGGGTTGCATGCCGTCGACAAGGCGGGGCTCATGACAGGTGAGGATGTTTTGATCGTCGGCGCAGGTCCCGTGGGACTCGCATGTGCGGTTTGGGCGAAGATGTTAGGAGCTCGCGAAGTCGTCGTGAGTGATTACGCGGCACATCGACGCGATATGGCATTGTCTTGTGGAGCGACGGCGACGATCGATCCCGCGACTGAAGAGCTTGGACCGGCATTTGAGAAGATTACGGGCCGCGCCCCCATGTTGGCGTTCGAGTGCGTGGGGCGACCGGATATCGTTCATCAGATTTCGTTGATCTGTGATCGCGGTGCGCGGATTCTTTCGGCCGGAATGTGCATGGCCCCAGATAATTTCATGCCGCTCGTTTTTGGAACGAAAGAGCTCACCATGCAATTCGTATCCTACTACACGCATCAGAACTACCAGCTCACCGTCGACATGCTCGCCGCAGAACGGATCAATCCACTGCCGATGGTGACGGATCGCATTTCCTTGGACGCTTTGCCGACTGCCTTTGAGGCGCTGCGCACGCCGTCAACGGAATGCAAAGTAGTTGTCGAGCCGTAGCTGCGTGACTTGCCCGGGCCGGTCAGTCACGAAGATCGGCGGGAAGCCCGTCGCCCATGAGGTCGACAAAGTTCTCCGCGTAGAATCGCGAGCGAATACCGTCGCTTGCTGGGCCTAGGCTTCGCTCGAAGCGCTCCATTGGGCGCCGTCCGCCTTCGACGTGCGGGAAGTCGGTCGAGAAAAGACAGATGTCGGGGCCTACCTGGTCGGTGATCCATCCGACATCCTCGGTCGGGTAGGGCGTCACGCGGATCTGCCTTTGGACATACTCGCCTGGCCGCAGGGAGAGCTTTTGAAGTCGCTGCTCGTGGCGCTCGAAAGCGTCTACGGCGGATTCCATTTGCTTTATCCAAGAGGGGAGCCAGATCGCACCTTGCTCGATCACGCCGATTTTGAGCTCGGGAAAGCGTTCGAGCACGCCATCGAAGATCATCGTCGACAGGGTTTGCATGGGTGGAATAGGAATGCCCATGTAGTCGATACTTCGGAAATTCTCTTCACCCCCATGAAAGTCGGGCGGGATTGGTAGGCCGTTCACGAAGTAGCTCGGATCGATAAGTGCCCCCGTACCTCCTACATGGAATACGATTGGAATCCGGGCTTCCTGTGCCATAGCCCAGAGATAATCGAGCCCGAGATGGCTTGGCGAATGATACTTCGGGCATCCAGACGGCACGAGCAAGGCGGCGGCACCCATCTCGAGTGCTTCTCGGCCCATCGCCGCTGTGCGCTCGAAGTCTGCGAGCGGGACATAACAAGTTGGGAGTAGGCGGCGATCGCCAGAGCAGAACTCGGTCATGGCCCGGTTGTGCGCACGAGCGACGCCGTACGCAAAGTCGAGATCGTCCGCATGTTCCCAGTCGTGGAGTCGACTGTTGTGGAAGGTGTTGAAGACGAGTTGGCTGCGTACACCGAGCAGATCGATCGCACGGCCGCGGTCTTCTTTGAT
>DGPZ01000139.1 GCA_002390675.1 Deltaproteobacteria bacterium UBA4427 | reverse complement strand
AAGCTCTGTCGCTGCTCCACTGTCCCAATCATGACAAGCTCGCTTCCGGCTTCGAGCTCCGTCGAGGCAGCCGGGTTCGCCATGAACTCACCATTGGCACGAATCCCGATCACGTTCATACCGGTACGGCTTCCAATCTCGCTCGACCCCAATTTCTTGCCGACGAGTCGCTTAGGCACGGGCTCCACAATTAACTCCGTGCCCTCACCCACGACTACGAGATCTCGTCCGAGCACCATCGAAACCAAAATCTGCACGGCTAGAGAGGCGCGACTCAGCGCAAAATCTGCACCCGCCCTATGGATCGCTTCTAGATTCCAGTCATGTGTGATGCGACTAACTATGTGCGCATCACTCGAGAGCCCGCGAGCATAGACGGACAGGAAAATATTCGTCGCATCGTCGTTGGTGGTGAGGACGACCGAGGGCGCCTCGTCGATACCAGCCGCCTTTACGGTCTGCAGATTCGCCGCATCGCCGATCACCACCTTGTCGGCACAGTTCGCAAAGGAATCGCGAACGGACTCATCGCTATCGAGCACCGTCACGCGAGCGCCCCGCTCGCGCAGCGCCTCGGTCACCGAACGCCCGACGCTACCTCCCCCGATCACGAGCACCGGCGCATCAACCTCGTGATAGATCACGAAGAGCGCATCGAGTTCCGTGATCTGCTCTTCGGTGCCGACAACGACGGGCACGCTGTGTTCGGACAAAACAGTTTCGGGTCCCGCCGGCTCAAGGTGCCCACGCTCCCACACCCCCACCACGTTAAGCCCCGTGAGCTTTCGCAAATTCGTGTCGCGAATAGTACGTCCCACGAGCGCAGTTCCGTGGATAGGGAACTCCGCGATAATGAGATCTTCGAAGCGGCCGATTCTATGTGCTGACTGAGTTCCGGCCGTTACCCGAGCCGCAAGTTGCTCTCCGAGTCGCTGCTTGAGCGGAATTACATGCATTGCGCCGGCGAGTTCGAGCACGTCGACCGAATCGACATTTTCAGCGAAGGCGACGATCGGAACCTCCGTCGAAATTTGCCTAATCGTAACTACGATATTCGTATTCTCGGCATCCGAGAGATTCGCAAGAATCAATCGCGCGCGATCCGCTCGAACCAGTTCGTAGGTTTCACGAACATCGCGACGCCCTGTGACAACAATGTGACCGTCAACATGAAGTGCGGCGGCTGCCGTCGGATCGGGTTCGATGATCACATAGGAGATTTCCAGATCCACGAGCCGCTTAACAAAGCCTTCAACGATCGCGTCGTAACCGCATATAATAACGTGATTCTCTGTATCGGTCGGCATCTCGCGAGGTGCGCGCATCCGAATCTGCGCCTCGAGCCAGGGGGCATAGAAATACCTGATGAAGGCGAAAGGCGCGACGATGAGCAGCATCACGATTCCGTACAGAAGGACGACGACACTGAACGCACGGCCTAAGTCACTCTGAAAAGTAATATCTCCGAATCCCAGCGTACTCATCACTGTCAGCGTCCAATAGACGCCGGTCACCCACGAATGGCTCTGCCCTTCGTAGACCATGATCGAATGGAAGATGACCGAGAAAACACCGATAGACGCAAACAACCCTCCAACGAAACGCAGAAGCGCGCCGAGGTTTTGTTTCGCTTCGCGGTCTTCTAGTACATAGGCGAGCTGCGCCGGGATAAACTTCAAGCGTCGATCCGCCGATACTTTATGCGCGTAGGCGTATCCGCATCCGCGCCGAGCCGTCTTTTACGATCGGCTTCATAGTCTTCGTAGTTTCCCTCAAACCACTCCACCTGACTATCGCCTTCGAAGGCCAGGATATGCGTCGCGATCCGGTCGAGGAACCAACGATCATGCGAGATAACGACGGCGCAACCAGGGAAGTCAATTAACGCATCTTCGAGAGCACGCAGCGTATCGACGTCAAGATCATTAGTCGGCTCATCGAGGAGCAGGACGTTGCCCCCGGCACGAAGCAAGAGCGCCAAGTTTACGCGGTTGCGTTCACCACCCGAAAGTGACCCAACTAACTTCTGCTGATCCGATCCTTTAAAGTTGAACGAGGAGACCCAAGCTCGCGACGGAACCTCGCGATTCCCGATCATGATCTTCTCGTCGCCACCGGAAATCACTTCCCAGACGGACTTATCGGCCGCGAGATCTCGACGTTCCTGGTCGACGTAGGACAGATGCACGGTCTCACCAAGGCGGAGATCTCCGCCGTCGGGCTTCTGGTCTCCAGCAATCATATTGAAGAGGGTCGTCTTACCGGCGCCATTCGCACCGATGATCCCAACAATGCCGCCAGGCGGAAGTTTGAACGAGAGATCATCGAATAACAGCTTTTCGCCGAAGGCCTTATGGAGCCCCTCCGCCTCGACAACCACGTCGCCAAGCCTCTGCGGCACGGGGATCGCGATCTCGACCTTGTCCGGGGCGCGCGCTCCACTCTCTTTCACCAGCTCTTCGTAGGCGTTAATTCGTGCTTTGCCCTTAGCTTGGCGTGCTCGCGGACTCATCTTGATCCACTCAAGTTCGCGAGACAGTGTGCGCGCACGCGCGCCGGCCTGCTTGTCTTCAATCTCGAGTCGCTTGTTTTTCTGTTCAAGCCAAGAGGAGTAGTTCCCCTCCCATGGGATGCCGGCTCCGCGGTCGAGTTCAAGAATCCAACCCGCCACGTTGTCGAGGAAGTAGCGATCATGCGTAATCGCTACGACCGTCCCGGGATATTCCTGCAGGAAGCGTTCAAGCCACGCGACACTCTCGGCATCGAGATGATTCGTCGGCTCATCGAGCAGCAGCATGTCTGGCTTCGAAAGAAGCAATCGGCAAAGTGCTACGCGACGCTTCTCTCCACCAGAGAGTGTCGTCACGTCCGCATCTCCCGGCGGACAACGCAGCGCTTCCATCGCGACATCCAATACGCGATCGATCTCCCACGCATCCGCGGCGTCAATACGATCCTGAAGCTTGCCCTGCTTCTCCAGCAGCGCATTCATCTCATCGTCTTCCATAGGCTCTGCGAATTTCTCAGACATTGCATTGAACTCGTCGAGCAAGCTGCGGATCTCCGCGACGCCTTCTTCGACGTTGCCCAGCACATCTTTTTTGGGGTCGAGCTCCGGCTCCTGAGGCAGGTAACCGACGTTTAATCCCCGGGCCGGCTTCGCCTCGCCCAGGATATCGTCATCGATACCCGCCATGATGCGGAGCAGCGTGCTCTTA
This sequence comes from Deltaproteobacteria bacterium UBA4427, assembly GCA_002390675.1. Classification (GTDB taxonomy): domain Bacteria; phylum Myxococcota_A; class UBA9160; order UBA9160; family UBA4427; genus UBA4427. The sequence goes on along the minus strand of DGPZ01000139.1, from coordinate 26,932 downwards.
CCCGCGCCGTTTGCGCCGAGCACGCCTATCTTGGCGCCAGGAAAGAACGATAACGTGATGCCGTCGAGGATCGTGCGATCCCCGATCACCTTCCGCAGGTCGTTCATGGTATAGACAAATTCGTGAGCCAACTGACGATCTCTCCCTGAATGTGGACGCGGCGGAGTCTAGCAGCGTAGACTCCCGGCCCCCTCCCCCGCTTATTGGATCCCGATTGGATGCGTAGCCTCAGGCCGCTATGGCGGATGAACATCGATATTTCCGCCGATTCCGCACGCTTGCTCCAAAAGCGGATGCCGAAAGGCGCCCTTCCGTGCGTCCTCTCGTTCGCCCTGCTGCTCTTGATCGCTAGCGGCTGCAGTCTCTGGGGCGGTTCCGATAGCGATGGCATCTTGATTCTTGCGCGACGCGGCGATGCCGCTTCCCGCGCGATCGCCGAAACACTTGCAGAGCACTATGACGTCCCCGACGAAAGAATCCTGGATCTGAGCCTGACTACGGCACCGAACGCCCGTGAGATAGACGCCGCGACCTACCAAAGAGAGATCGCCGGCCCCATCACCCGTCACCTGACGCTCGCAGAAGCCCACGACGAGGTCTGGCTGCTCGTCACGACGCCCGGACTCCCTCTGATGATCCGAGGATGTGAAGTCGTCCCCATCGAGCTCCCGTCGCCTGGCGATCTCTCCGAATTAGTAGAGTCCGCGGGTCCCTCGGCGCCTTCCTCTGGCACAACCGCGATCGCCCCGCCGCGCCCTGCCGCGCCGGCCTCGATCTCTGATTGCAGACTTCGCCCCCTGGATGGTTCGCTTTCAAAACTCGGGGGCGCGCGCACTAATGTGTATTCCTCTCCTTCTTCCACGTCCGCACCCACGCCAATCGCGAACCCCTTCTTTGGATCCCTCGAGCGTTTCAGCAAATTCCGGGAGGATCATCCGGATTCGCCTTTGCGATTCCTTGTCGCTCGACTCACCGCCACCCCGGACTCACAAAGCGAACGAGGAAGGACACCACAAGCAATCATCGATCTCCTTGAGCGCCCCAACGCTCTCCCCCCCGAAACCGAAGATGCCCTAGCCAAGCCGCATTGGTTCGTCGCAGGAGCAGCTCCCGCAAAGCGAACCACCTCCACGGCATTGCTGCTGGCTCCGATCGAGGCGCAGCTCCCGCTTGCAGGCCATCGCGTCTGCTCAAGCTGCGACGCCAAAACACGAGAGGCAGAAATGGCAGGCATCATCTTCCCCACCAAAGCCGACCTCAAGAGCGAAGGCAATCCGTCGAGAGTCGGCCAGCCCGGAGTCGTCATCGCACTCGCCGCTCCTTCCACCACAAAAAGGAAGGGGCGCCCCTCCGCGCTCGAGTCCTTCGTCAATCTTTGGCTTGCAGGAGGAGCCACGGCGATCTCCCTTACCCTCGAAGATGCAGAACTCGCGCGCGTCGCTCGCCCCGCCCTCGCACTCTCGGCGTGGGCCCACGGCGCGAGCGCAATCGAAGCACATTTTTCGTCGCTCCCAACCCTTGGCGGACAACATCTATTTGTCGGCGACCCGCTTAGGCGGCTCCCAGAATTCCAGCTTCCCGAAGACGAACTCCTCGATCGTGATCAGGACGGGATCGGGGACATTGCTGACAACTGCTGGCTCGAGCCGAACCCGGATCAGCGCGACACCAACAACGATGGATTCGGAAATCGCTGCGACGCGGATGTCGATGACGACGGCCTTGTCAATCGCTCAAACGGCCAGATCTACCCCGTCGATCAGCGCGGAGACTTAGAATCCATCACGCTCTCCGCACGCAGCGAGTTCTACGACCCCAACCACGATCTCGACGGAGATGGCGAGGTTAACGAACGGGACCTCTTAATCGCACGCCTAGCACTATATCGCGCCCCTGGAAATTAGGCCGGCCCTCACGCCTCGCCGTCGTCTTCGCGCAGAGCTAGGATCAGACTCGACGTATCGAGTCGACCGCCTCCGCGACGCTGAAGTTCGGCATAACGTGAATCAACGATTTCGGTGATCGGCAGATCGGCGCCGTATCGAGCCGCTTCATCTATGGCCATGCCGAGGTCCTTTCGCATCCAGTCCACCGCAAAACCGAAATCGAATTTCCCTTCGAGCATCGTCTTTGCCCGATTCTCCATCTGCCATGATCCTGCAGCGCCAGCGGAGATCACGTCGACCACTGCCTCTGCATCCAAGCCCACTCTCTGCGCAAATCCGAGCCCTTCCGAAAGTCCTTGAACGAGGCCAGCGATACAAATCTGATTGACCATCTTGGCCATCTGGCCATGGCCGGCAGGCCCGAGCAGCGCATGCTTGCGCGCATAACATTCAAGCACCGGCGCGACTTGTTCGTAGACGTCTCTCTTTCCGCCGACCATAATCGTGAGCGCGCCGTTTTCCGCCCCGGCTTGTCCGCCTGAAACAGGCGCATCGAGCCAGCCCAAACCCCGAGCATCTGCAGCGCGAGAGAGTTCTCGAGCCAAGGTGGCCGACGCCGTCGTGTGGTCGACGAATACCGAGCCCCGTGCCATGGCATCAAATGCACCCGCCTCCGCAAGTGTGATCTCGCGAAGATCTTCGTCTGCTCCGGTACAAGCAAAGACGATCTGTGCATCCCGAGCGGCGTCCGCTGGGGTCGCCGCAACCCGGACTGCATGTGCCGCGTAGGTTTTCTCCCAAGCGTCCGCGACCTCGCGCGTGCGGTTATAGACCGTGACGTGGTAGCCAGCACGAGCGAGATGCCCGGCCATAGGGCTGCCCATCACTCCTAAACACAAAAACGCAACGCGCGGTTTTCCACTCATCGAAGCTCCATCTGTGTCGAGGAAACCGGACGCTCCGCCCCGTCCTCCTGGGTCTTAGTTTCATTTTTAGTCGCCGTGTTCGTGGCAGCCTTAGGGAGACCATCCGTTTCCGCACTCGTTCCCTGCTTGGTCCCTGTAGAGAACGCAGTTGCCATATCCGAAGCACGCGCCACACGAGCAATCACGTTCGCCTCTACATCATCCGGAGCCGCCGTTGCTATGCGCGCGCTCTCGGTATCCTCAAGTTCAGCCGGAAGTCCGTCTACGAAGATAATTTCACGCGTTCGCACGGCGGAAACCCTCGCGCCTGGCGTCAAGATGCCTACCAAGTTGAGGGGATCGCTACCGCAAATCCGAACCCGCTCGCCGTTCCGAGGTTGCCTCCGCACTCGCGCGAGTTCATCCAGCGCCTCGGGCAAGGCAAATTGTTCGCCCGTAAATCCGGACACGAAGCGCCCGCCGCGAATCACGCCACGCGCTTCGAGTCGCCGCATGGCCCAGACGACCTCTCGCCAGGGAACGGCCAGCTCTTCGCGAAGTACGACGTCGCGGAAGACGATGCCCCATCGCACCAAGAGCTGTTCAGCGACCGCTTCCGCGAGCCCGTCCATTTCTTCCGGCTCTTCTCGCGCCGGAACTAGACTCCAACGCCCTTCGGCTCCCGCCGTTGCACCCGCCGCAAGCCCGCGCCGCAAACCTCGACGTGCTCTGGTCTCCGCACGCCCCTTTTTCTTGGGGTCCCGCGACTGCAACAATGATCGCAAAGCCTGAAAGCCATCCGCTCCAACGCGTCCACGGGATACGAGATCCCAGAGCGCGCCCTCGACTTCGAGGGGTTTGGCATCGAGTGCTGCAACGAGCTCTGCATGAAAGAGCGCACCTCGAACTCGAAGCAGCGAAAGGATCCTATCCGGAAGTGATTCGCGACCTCCGGTCGCTGGAGCCGCCGAGGAATCTGCACGCTCTTCTGGCGAACGAAGTCCGGCCAGTGCTTCTGCCTCGGAAGCACTCGCCGGTTTACCCGTCAGCTTCGTTTCTCTGACCGGGCTCGCAAGCGCGCCCCAACCCATTTCTCGCCGGGGCTCCAGAGGCTGAAGGGGGTCCGGCATGGGTTTTCGATGTGCCTGCAAGAGCCACGGCAAGTCGCCGCGCAACACCAGAGAGAGGGGCGTCGATTTACTCGTCGCGCGTGTCCGCCGAGCACCCGCGCTCTCGTCGGCATCAATCTGCTCGGCGGGGGGCGCGATACGCAACCACGAAACCTGGCCCGACAAACAATGCGGATCGAGCCATTCAGGCCGGTAGCCCCGAACACGTGCCGCCAGGACTTCGCTCTCCCAAGCCCCCGCCGCCAAGTCGAAGCCCTGCAATTGTTCGATCACTTGCGCGACGCCCGGAGCGCCTTCTCTTTGCGTACCCTTCGCAACGTGCTGCCAAGCGAAGAGGAAACGCATCAGTTCCTGGGCGGATACTGCCTCTACCGAAGCCCGCAGGCGCGATTGGGAGTCGCCGTGGATGCGCGCCAAAAGTCGACGTGCGCAGAACTGCTCAGGCCCTTCGCCAATATCGCCCGGCTCGAATCGGCCCCGCAAGACGAAACCTTCAGACTCAAGCGCTGCGAGGCCAATCTCGATCAGGCCCGTACGGACACATAGCCGCGCCGCGAGGGTGACCGCATCTATGGGCCCTGTCGTTTCCAGATGACCTCGCAAGACATGCGCGATCGCGGCGCCTTCATCCACGTCGCCTTCGCGACAAAGATCGATGGCTAAACCCTGAGCCGAAAGTTCATCGGCGTTGGTCGAGCTACCGACGTCAACATCATCATCAAAGCAGGCGGGGTGGATGGCCCGAGCCCAAGCCAATCGCTCCGTCGCGACCCAAAAGGTGACAGCCCCGGGCGAAACGGTGACCCCACAACCTCGCGCATCACGAAGATCAGAACGATCCTCTTTGTCTCGAACCTCGAAAACCGACGCACGCCCCGTCGCTTCGAGTTCCCGGAAAGCACCTTCCCAGCGCGCATCCGCTCGCCAAATGCCCGCGCCTAGGAGAAGGTCATGTAACTCATCCCGGTCCCTCGGCTCAGGCAGAGCCTGTGCGCGTACCTTCGCAATCGCATCGGGGTCAAGCTGCGTGAGGTCCCGCTCCTCGACGGGCAGTCCCCGTCGCATCCGCACGGCGCGGGTCCGGCGCTCCTCAAGCGGCGCGTCATCGAGGAACGTAAAGGGTTTACCGTTCAGGATCTCATGCCCGAGCGGAGAAGGCTCCGTCGTATCCACGCAAAGCAGCTCGCATCGCCCGTCGCGAATCCGTTCGATCAGGTCCTTCATTCCCTCGACATCCATCGCCTCGTAAAGACAATCATGCAAAGTCTGCCGAACTAACGGATGATCCGGAATCTCGACGGGTCCGGCGACGTTCTCTTGGCAAGCCGCGGCTTGCGGGAAAACCGCGGCCATCAGGTCATCGGATTCCATGCGCTGTATCGGGGGAGGGTTCTTTTTCCCGCCCCTAAAGCGCAGAACCGCCAGCGAGCGATTCAGATTCCAGCGCCAGCGCGTCGTAAAGATTGGCAGCGGCAACACGGCCTGGGACAACGTCTCTTCGATCCCGTTTGTCGACAGAAAGAAGGGCACATCCATCAAGGGAAAGCTGTGGTGCGGTCCAAGCGAGAGCACCATTGCGTCATCGTTCGCCGCCGCCTGCAGTTCGAAGTTAAAACTCTTACAAAACTTCTTTCGGAGGGCGAGACAAAGTCCGCGATTAAGACGACCGCCCCGCGGTGTGTGAATCACGAGCTGCATTCCGCCCGCATCATCAAAAAAGCGCTCGAGGACGAGGCGGTCCTTCGTCGGCAAGCCGCCTAACGCCGTCCGAGAAACGCCGAGGTAACGTGCGATTTGCTCCGCGGCGTCGCGGCCGACACCCGCCTCGGACATGAGCCATTCGATCGCCGCCGCTTCGTCGTGGGTCTCAAGGATCGGTTCGAGGTCCGCTCGTAAATTCGAAACTTCGTCTGAGAGTTCTTCGGTTCGAGCCGGCGCTTCTCCCGCCCAAAAGGGGATATTCGGCTGCGCGCCCTGCGCATCGGTGACCCGAAGCTTGCCCGCTTCGACGCGGCGAACGCGCCAGGTACTGCTGCCAAGCAGAAATACATCGCCCGGCATGCTGTCGATCGCAAAATCCTCTCCCACTGTGCCGATGAATGTCTCGTCTGGATCGGCGACGACGCGGTAATCCGCTACATCCGGGATGGCCCCGCCGCTGGTCAGCGCGGCAAGGCGTGCGCCGCGCCGCGCGCGAAGCTGTCCGCCGATTCGGTCGCGATGTACATAGGCGGCGCGGCGGCCGCGGCCGGTCTCGATACCTTCGGAAACGAGCTCAACCACTTCATCAAAGGTCTCGCGTGTCAGTCCCTCATAAGGCGCGGCGCGCAAGTAGAGTTCATAGAGCTCGGATTCTTTCCAGGGCTCCGCTGCACACGCGGCCACGATTTGCTGCGCCAAAATATCGAGGGGCGCGACGGGCGGGATCAAACGATCGAGCCGTCCGTTTCGAATCCCGCGTAGGAGCCCCGCGCATTCGACGAGTTCGTCGCGGGTCAGCGGATAGATCCGCCCCTTCGGAGTCCCGCCACGGAAATGCCCCGAGCGGCCGACTCTCTGCAAAAAAGTCGCGAGACTTCGCGGCGAACCGATTTGGCAAACTAACTCGACCGGGCCGACGTCGATTCCAAGTTCGAGGGATGCCGTTGCGACGAGCGCACGCAGTCTTCCTTCTCGGAGCGCGGCCTCGACGCGATGTCGACGGTTGCGAGAGAGACTACCGTGATGTGCGGCCACGCCCTCCTCACCCAATCGCTCGGCAAGTTGATGGGCGAGGCGCTCCGCCATGCGCCGCGTGTTCACGAAGACAAGCGTTGTTTGATGTTGCCCAACTAACTCGGCGATCGAGTCGATGACCTCGTTCATTTGTTCGGTGGAGGCGACGGCTTCGAGTTCGGTTCCAGGTAACACGGTTTCGAGATCGAGAGCTCGGCGATGTCCCTCGTCGACAATTGTGCAGCGCGGCTTGCCTTCCGCATTCACTCGGTCGGGGCCAACGCCTACGAGTAGCTTCGCGACCAGCTCGATCGGCTTCTGCGTCGCCGACAATCCGATTCGAGTCGGCGATTCGTCGCAGAGGTTTTCGAGCCGCTCAAGGGAAAGCGCCAAGTGCGAGCCACGCTTGTCCCGAGCCATGGCGTGGATCTCATCCACGATCACCGTCCGAACCGGCCGTAAGATCTCGCGCCCACGCGCCGAGGTCAGCAGCAGGTAAAGCGACTCCGGCGTCGTCACCAGAATCTGCGGCGGCTTCTTGAGCATCGCCGCCCGTGCCGAAGCCGGCGTGTCTCCACTGCGCATCCCCACGCGAACCTCGGGCACCGGCAGCCCCATCCCGCGCGCGACCTCCTCGATCTCCACCAAAGGCTTTTCAAGGTTCTGCTGAATATCCGCCGCCAGCGCCTTCAGCGGTGAGATATAAACCACTTCGACCCCGGCCGGTCGATCTCCCAGCTTCGCATCGAGCGGGACATAGCCGCGTTCGCGTCGGCGCGGGCGCACCGGCTCAGGGTCCGGGTTAAGCGTGAAACTAGACGCGACGCCGTCGTTCTTTGCACCGGCTTCCGAAAGCCCGGCCCGGTCCAGCCTCGCGCCCTCCTGAGCGCGAAGGAAAAAGCCGTCGATGCACACGAGGAAAGCGGCGAGTGTCTTGCCAGTCCCAGTTGGGGCAGCGATGAGGGTGTTCTCGCGGCGGCGAATCGCGGGCCAGCCCGCAGCTTGAGGCTCGGAAGGGCCGAGTGGAAAACGCGCTTCAAACCAGCGTCGCACGGCAGGATGGAATGCGGACAATGCACTCTTCTCGTCCATACTCATCCCTCTGTTTGCACGAAGAGTCCTCGAAGAGTGCTCGCGGGAGGCCAGACTAGCGGGCGATCCCAACACGCGAAAGAGAAGCGAAAGACATTCCTGCAATTTTGGTTGGACGCGGCGATTGCGACATCGCAAGGATCCATCAAAATGCGTTGACGCCTAGCGGCTCCTCTGCGACCCCGGCGTGTTCGCCCGGGCCACCCTATGAGCGAGCGCCCTCCGGAAGCTCTTCCTGCGTCGCCTCCCGAGCTCGCTCTTCGGCAAGCGTCACGAGATCGCCGAAGAGCGAATCGTCCGTGGCGTTCTGCATCGAGTAGCGCTCCATGACGCGCCCATCCTTCACCAGAAAAGTGAGCAGCGTATGGTCGATCGTTCCGTCTTCCTTGCGCACAGATCCCACTCCCCATTTCAGCACGAGGTCCGCCACGAGACCGCGCTCACCGGTCAAGAAGGACCAATTCGATAGATCTGCACCCCGCGACGTTCCGTAGGCCCTTAGGACTTCCGGCTGGTCTACTTCGGGATCGAGACTGATCGAGACGAACTGAATGTATTGAGAGAGTTCTTCAGGGATACGCTTCTGAATCGCGACCTGATTGGAGGTTTGAATTGGACACGGCCCCGGACACTCAGTGTAGATAAAGTCGACGACTAGCACCTTGCCGGCGAGGCTCGCCAAAGTCACAGGGCGTCCCGCTTGATCGATGAGATTAAACTTGGGGGCCGGACTCGTCCGAACCAGCGCGTCTCCAAGGCGGCGCCATCCAGCTTCGTGCGGGGCTTCACCGACGACCTCGAAGCCTTCGACCTCGTAGCTGCGCCCCGTGAAGCGAAGCTCGAAATCGATGATCTGCCCAGTCGCCAGTCTCGCGAGCACGTCGTCGCCGGGCACCACGAAATTCATCGTCATCGCCGGCATCAGGCCATCGACATCGCCATGATCGATTAACACTTGGCGACCTTCCTGGTCCACGTCTTCGACCGTGCCCCGCGCGGAATACACACCAGGACCACCACCGCCCTCGCCAACGTCACAGCCCAGCCCGAAACTCACGAGCAAAACCACAGCGAGCAGCCCGAATAAAGAAGCGCTGAAAGAACGCCCAGAAAGTCCGGACCGTCGCCGCCAGTCCCTCATCAATAAACCCATCGCCATGCCGTCTTAATCGTCCAGTCGCGCTTGAGCTGCGGACCGTCGACGTCCTGATAAACGGGAACCCCGATCTCGACACCGATTCGCTGCCCCCCGAGCGCAGGGATCTCGATGCTCATGCCCGGCGACAGAGTGATGCTGGTCCGGTCGTAGAGTTCAGGGTTCTCGAGAGGGTCAACTGTTGGCCGAAGACTGCGATCGAAACCTTCGATTTCATTCTGCTTTTCCCATTCCGCTCGAATTGAAACATCCAAGCCTGAGATTACTCGAACGACGCCCCAGAGACGGCCCGTAAAGCGCGAGCCCTCGCGGTACTCAAGCCCGTTGCGTGCGACGGGATGCCGGCCCACCGCCTGCCCACCCCAAGAGAAGCGCTTGAGTTCACCCTTATAGGTCCACCCCCATTCGAGATCCCAGGTGCCGTTTCCAGGCTGTGCCGCGTAAGGAAGCCGTATCGCAGTACCGCCCTGACGACGGAATGCGCCGGTCGGCGCGTCGATTCCGATATGAATTTGCGAGCTCTCCGCACCCTTCCGAATGAAGGGCACGATCATCGAAAACCGAACATCGCCCAAGCCTTCCGACTGATATTGACATCGCACACCACTACAGGGGCCGGAAGTCGAAAAGTCGACTCGTTCGAGCTCCGCTTGTACGAAAGGCAGCTCAGCCACCAACGTCACCCGGGGATGCGGCGCGTAGGCAATTTCAAACGTGTGGACCGTGACTTCGAGAGAGCGCGGCGTCGACGTATAACCGAGGGACCCTCGAACAAAATCCGGCGTCACATCATTCGTCCCAGCGAGAAGTCCCTGTGAGCGTCGTCGCTCCCAGCTGTATCCGAGCCGAAGTTCTCCGCCTTCGAGCACCTCCGCCAGCCGCACTCCGACTGGGGGCAAGGGAGGACGATCGACGAGGTCAGCAGCTGAGCGGTCCTCCGCCTGTAACAGGCCGGACGACTCATCTCCATTCGTCTCGTCCGTCGACGCCACCGAATCGTCGCCAGCGAGAGAACTCGTCGCGCTCAGCAGAAGGACGAGTGCTGTCAACACACCAGAGGCGAACAGACGCTTGCCTGTGCCCTCGGTCGCAGAAAAGAAACGGATCGTCCGATCGACAGCGAATCGGTCGTGCGTAAAAAACGGCAGAAGCGCTGAGTAGGAGGGACGCGGCAACACGGCCGCAACCTAGCGAAAGGGCCGCTGCGAAGCGATGGAATCAGCCCTTGGACAACGCCTTCTTGAATTCAGATTCGAGTTCAAAGAGGTCGCTCCGGTAGGCCCGCCGGGCCGCGCGCTCGAGGCTTCGTGATCGCACTACCGCCGACCAGAAGCGAACAAGATCGCCCTCGCCGTGGGTCGTCACCAAATGGTCGATGAAGGCATAGGATTGCAGGTAGGCCAATGCGGCGGCATTCGGCTCAAATCCTCCGAGACTCGGTGCACTTAGATCGGCCAAGGAGAAAAGCTGCCCCTGTCGCGCATACTGACTGAGGGTCCTTCGCTCACGCGCGGTCAAAGCGCGTTTCCCCATCGCGCGAGCCTCGAACCACTCCGCCACGCCCTCGTTCATCCAAGCGGGCAAGCGCAGGCGTGGTGCCTCAACATCGAACGCCGCATGCACGAGTTCGTGATGTAGGACGCGCACGAGCCGGGGCGTAATCCGGTCGGTCCCTCGGATATGAATCGCCCCGCCGTAAAACCCAGCGGCGGGAAATCTAAAGAGCCCAGAATATTCGCGGTCAAACAGTGCCGGATCCCACACATAGACGACGATCTTCTTTTCCGGTCGAAGCGAAAGCAGGCGATCCAGCGAATCGAAGGCGCTTTCGAGTTCAGCCAGGATCTGCTGTTCGAAGCGGCGGGAACCGTAGAGGCCGCCACTCTCGTCGATGTCGACGTCTTGGTAGAGGGTGAAGTGGAAGGAATCTCGTCGCTCGAATTCCCCATCTGCGCCGCGGTCTCCTATCGCGAAGGCGGTCGGCGCCCCCGGTCCAAGGGGAAGAGCTAAGACCAAAACGAGGAGCAGAGCAAAAAGCAGCCCACCACGACGACTTGTCGTAATCGGCGAGCGCTGTCGCTTGGAAAGCATCGAGGCTGAACCTCCGGCCCTGTCTAATGGGCGTGGAATCGAAATCTTATCGGATACCGCGCGACGCGCCGAACCGCAGACAGAGGGAAACGACATGAGGACTTGGAGGTTCGACGACGCGGAACGGTTCGCTCGATGAACGGAGGTTGCCAGTCGGCAGCAAAACGCGGGCCAGGCTAGAAGCCGGCTCCTATCCCGCCCGTGAAATACGTGACCGCAGCGCGACCGGTAAGCGCCATGAACTTCTTGAAGCGACGGACCTGATCAGCGGCCTTCCGCATGGCAGTTCGCTCGGCGCCGTATTCGGGACAGAGATCTGCACGGCGATTCCAGATTCGCTCGACCTGCGCGTTCGTTGCGTCTTCCCACAGCCGGTTGCCCCGTGCGACCGCCATGGGCAAAACGTCCAGCTCTAAATGCTCGATCTGGTTTGTCATTTGTATGCACTGACCGCGATAGCGGCCGCGCTGTCCCGCTTCGGGAGTCGAAGCCACCGAGGACGATGCGACGAGCGCTCCCATCAGACCGACAAGGGCCGGAAAAGCGAAACCGCGAAGCTGTGCGTGGCGTACCTTCATGGAGGTTCCATCGGCTTATCGCACCGGCAGCTAAAGACACCAACGGCCCCTCGCGCGAGTCCGGGGCTGATCGCGATCAAGCGCCCAGCCCTCAGGGGGCAATAAACGGGGCCGGGTACGAGAGCGATAAATAAGGCTGCTGCCGAGCATTCCTTCGGCCTCTCGGAAATTAGGGCCTAGGCGACGTAGAGAGCCGGTTAGAGACGCTCCGACAAAGCGATAGCCTGGCGTCGCGCAAGCGCCATTCCCGTGAACATAGGGTTGACGGAGGGACATTGTGGAAAGATCCCAGTGTCGGCGATGTAGAGATTTTCGAGGTCATGGCATCGGCCGTCCTCGTCAACGACGCCGCGCGTCGGATCGCCATGCATCCGCGTCGTGCAGAAAACGTGATTCCCGCCCATCACCAGATTGCCAACTTTGACCGCAGATGAATCCAGTACGGCGGCGTCTTCAATATTCGTCAACTCATGCGGAATACCACTCACGCCAGGCAGGATTTTGCGAGCCCCCGCGGCGAAGAATATCTGCGCGATGACATGCAAAGAGCGTCGCAGGATGGCCACGTCATCGGGGTGAAGCTGCCACTCGAGAACCGGCTCGAGGCTTCGAAAGCGCTTTCGCACACGACCAAGGGAGCGGTTGGCACTGGCGATCGCATCGAAGATCGCCATGTTAGGCAGCTCAGCGAAGCGCGCCTGCAACTCTTCACCAAGTCCAGGAAAACGCAGCGCAAGCAGCGGCGGCGGCGCCCACAAGGTTTCAAGCTTGAAACCTTCATCGAGAAACGCGAGCGATTGATAGCCCTGGGTAGCCCCAAATTGCGGCTGTACCGCTTCCGGGAAAACCCCCGCGATCGCGACGCCAGGATGAAACTGAAGGTTCTCCCCAACCTGCCCCGAAGCGTTGGCTAGGTCATCGCTGTGCTGCAGCAATACCGGCGTCGCCGTACAGCCCGCAGCGAGCACGACTGCCTTCGCCTCGATCCGGAAGCGGTGACTACGCCCCTTTGCGGCACCGTGGGTGAACGGCGCAACGACTTGGCCGGAGACACCCGTCACACGCCGGCCACTGCGACGAATTTCTTGAACTTGCACGGAAGTGAAAACGCGAGCGCCAGCACGAAGCGCTGCTGGCACATAACTCACGTCCATGCTCTGCTTGGCGCGGCTGCGGCATCCGGTGAAACACTCGCCGCTTCCCCGACAGCCTTTTACGTTTCGGGAGATCGGCTCGCTCGATACGCCCATCTGGTCGCAGCCGTCGCGAAAGAGCAGGTTACGTGGGCCCTGAACTTCCTCGGGCGTGGGCGCGATCCCTAAAAAATCCGCAATTGCATCAAAGTGAGGGTCTAGATGCGCGCGGTCCGTGCGCTCGAGGTCGTAGCGAGTCGCCCAGCGATCGAAGACCGAGTCCGGCGGGCGGACGCAGATCGCAGAGTTCACGAGCGAACCACCTCCTAAAGCCACTGCCTGCATGGTCGGCATCGTCGTCCCGCGCGTCATGCGAAGGCCGCCTTCTCGCATCGTACGGGTCATCGAGAGATTCCCGTCGAGTTCGAAATCCCGGACCGTAAATGGCGGGCCTTCCTCAAGCAGGATCACGTCGTGGCCCGCAGCAGCGAGCTCAAAAGCGGCCACCGCGCCACTTGGTCCAGACCCCACCACAACTACATCCGCCTTCTCTTCAAAGGCGTGATCGTATTGCGCGAAAACGCGAACCCGGTCCCGCGCAGGCTCAATCCAATCGGTCGACAGCGCACTCATCGCTTAGCCCTCCCCGTCTGAGTCGCCGCAGTCCGCGCATAGGCCCGATGCCGCTCGCCATCTGGCCGAAGCGGCTCTCGGTATTCAGCTACATTCAGATCCTCGGGACCGAATGCGATCGAACTAACAAGACCACCAACCCGTGGAAACAGCAATTCCGCCTCGCTTACGCCTAGCTCAATTTCGAAGGGCGCGAGTGAAAGCCCGTGCAGATTCGCCGGATGGCCCAGATAGCCAAGCACAAAGACCGAGCGCAACGCGGTCATCAATAGCCGGAGGAGCCCGAAGCGGTGACGCGAAAGACGATCGAGCAATGCTATGCGTGAGGCGGCGGACAGGCTCGAGAAGCGGCCACGCCCGCCCGGTTCTTCGCTAGGAAGCACGAGCGTGATGTGCTCGACTGCCCCGAGAAGCAACCGAATCTGAGCGCGCTGCCTCCAAGGCAAAGCGACAAGATGGCGATCGATCGAATGCGGCAGCTGCGCGTCGATCCCCGAGAGTGCAAGTCCGCCTCCGGCGGGGAAAAGCACTTCCGCCACTGCATCCACAAATGCGGCTTCCCCGCGATGCAAGATCGCAAGACCGGCTGGGGCTGGGGCATAGCCAGCATAACCTCGGCGATGAAGCGCGAAGCCTGCGGCCATCAGAAGCCCGACGATAATTAGTCCCGTGAGCACATGGGTACAATAACCGACCGCGGCCGGGATGCCCTCATTTCGCTGTGTGCTTAATTAAACCATGCACCCACGCGTAGGATTCATCTTCATTCCGTGAGACTCAGCCTCCATCAAGCTCTACTCGGGGATCTTCCACCTCAATTCCAAGCCCCCCGGAGTCGAGTTCAGGACTCGTACGGAGGTTCTTCGGGGAAGCCCAGATCTTCAGGAAAGTCTGCGGAGACTGAAAGCGGAAACGCTGGTGCTCGTTTTTCCAGAAAGCTCTCGATGCCTTCGATGCTATCCGCCCGACTCCCCATATAGTTCATCGCTCGGGAATCAATCCGGTGACCTTCCATCGGATGCGAGGCGCCTAACATCTGCCACATCATCTGGCGCGCCAACGCAACGGAGACCGGGCTGGTATTACCCGAGATCTCCCTCGCAATTTCGCGTGCGCGCTGCAGCAGGGCATCGGGTTCCACGACCTCAGAAATCAGGCCGCCTCGAAGTGCCTCGTGCGCATCAAAGACTCGTCCCGTCGCAACCCACTGCATGGCCTGATTGATCCCGACGACCCGCGGCAAGAACCAACTGCTCGCCGCCTCGGGCACGATGCCGCGCCGCGCGAACACAAAACCAAATTTTGCCTTCGAACTCGCAATGCGAATATCCATAGGCAAAGTACCTGTCACGCCTACGCCGACAGCCGGCCCGTTAAAGGCGGCGATGATCGGCTTGCGACAGCGAAAGATACGAAGGGTCACCCGGCCCCCGAGATCTCGACGTTCAGTCGGGCCCTCTTCATTCTTCGGATCCATGCCGCCGCTGGGATCAAAGGTATCCCCCCCTGCCCCGAGATCCGCTCCCGCGCAGAAGCCACGCCCTGCCCCGGTCACAATCACCACGCGCACATGATCGTCCCCATCAATGCGATCGAGCGCTTCCAACCAGTCTTCACCCATCTGCTGGTTGAACGCGTTCAGACGATCCGGCCGATTCAGCGTGAGCGTGAGGATCTCCTCCTCAATCTGCGCGTTCATCGTCTCAAGTGCCCATGAAAGTTCCGGTGCCATCTCGTATCTCCTGATTCTTCGCGCGAGCTCCGCGACAAGCGCCGGACGATAGCTATCAGAAGACCACGCCTGCTAAGAAATCCTAGACTTAGCGTCGAGTAGAACGCACACGTGACGTGTTAAGATTCACGTATGCGCATTGGCGTCGTCGGCGACACTCACAACATGATGACCAACGTCGACCAGATCGTGGAACTCTTCCGCGAAGCCCGGGTCGAGCGCGTCGTTCATACGGGCGACATCACACAGGCCAAGGTGCTCGACCGATTCGCGGCCCTAGAAATCCCCCTGCTCGGCGTGTTTGGCAACAATGATGCAGGAACGCGGGAGTCGCTAACAGCCCGAGCCGACCTCGCAGGGATGGATTTCGTCGATCCGCCTCGCACGATCGAATGGGCCGATCGCCGAATCCTTATCGCGCACGACCCCGAGGAAATCCCCCCGACCGTCCCCGCGGATATCGACTTGATCCTTCACGGCCACACCCATCGCCACCGACTCGAAGACCACGACGGTGCTCTAATTTTCAATCCCGGAGAATGCGCCGGAATGCTCGCCGGACGTAATGCCGTGGGCGTGGTCGACCTCCTTTCTCTTCGCGCCGAACTACTCCGCTTTTAGTCGCACTTGCGCCACCCCACAAAAGCTTTGACTGACGCCTAACAAAAACAATTTCGCAAACCGCAGCAAGGGTCATGCCTGCGCCACCAGAATTTTGTCAAAAGGAATATCATGAGCTGGAAACCCGAAGTTGACGAGATCAAAGCACGGCGCGCGGCCGCCAAGTCCATGGGCGGGCCCGAAGCAGTCGAGCTCCAGCACGAGCGCGGACGCCTCACCGTACGCGAGCGCATCGCCGCATTAGTCGACTCGAACAGCCTTGAAGAACAAGCGCCCATAGCCGGCGAGACCGAAATAGATGAGAACGGCGATGTCATCGCATTTCATCCTGCAAACTACCTACTCGGCCTAGCAGAGCTAGGCGGGCGACCGATCGTCGTAGGAGGCGAGGACTTCACTCAACGCGGAGGCTCTCCCTCCCCCGCTGGCCTCCGTCGTAGTGTCTACGCCGAGACACTGGCAATCGACCTTAGGCTCCCCCTAGTGCGCTTTCTTGAGGGCGGTGGCGGCAGCGTCGCTGGAACGAAGGGCCCCAAGGGTGGGTCGGCTCCTAAGGCGATGGGCGACGCCGTGTTCGCGACTTCCCGATTCCTGTCCATCGCCCAGGTCATGCAACTCGTGCCCGTCGCGTCCGCCGCTGTCGGCGCTGTCGCCGGATTTCCTGCGGCGCGTCTCGCGGCATCCCATTTTTCAGTCATGACTAAAGATACGGCCCAGGTCCTAATAGGGGGCCCCGCGCTGGTAGAGCGTGCCCTCGGCGAGAAACTAACGAAGCAAGAACTCGGAGGAGCAAAGGTCCACTCGCGCTCCGGCGTCGTTGACAACGTCGCTACGGACGAACACGACGCAATCGATCAAATGAAGCGCTTCCTCTCGTATCTACCGACGAGCATTCTTCAGCTTCCGCCGGTCGAGGATAATTGCCAAGATGATCCGGGCAGAAGCGAGGACTTCTTGCTCGAAGTGATCCCTCGCGAACGGCGCAAGGTCTACAACATGCGGAAGATCCTCAAGGCCGTCTTTGATCAGGAGAGTGTGTTCGAGATGACGCGGGGCTATGGCCGCGGCCTCATCACGTGCCTAGCGAGATTAGGCGGGAAGCCCGTCGGCGTCATCGCGAACGATCCGCATTTCTACGCCGGGTCCATGGATGCCGAAGGCGCGCTCAAAGTGAAGCGCTTCGTCGACTTATGCGACACGTTCCATCTTCCGGTCGTGACCTTGGTTGACGAGCCCGGCTTCATGATAGGGTCGGCATCAGAGCGCTCCGGCACGATTCGCTTCGGTGTTGAAGCGATCTCTCGCGTCGTCATGTCGAAAATCCCCTGGTGCACGGTCCTCGTCCGAAAGGCCTACGGCGTCGCTGCCGCAGCGCATTTCGCTCCCAAGGCACATGTCTTGTCGTGGCCCTCGGCCGAGTCAGGGGCGCTCCCAATAGAAGGCGGCGTCGCGGTCGCGTTTCGGCGCGAAATCGCGGAGGCGCCGGATCCCGACGCGAAGCGCGCGGAACTAGAAGAAGCCCTCTCCAAGGGGCGAAGCCCCTTCCCTCGTGCGGAAAGCTTCGGCGTGCACGACTTAATCGACCCGCGCGAGACACGCTCACGTTTGTGCCGATGGGTCAATCGCGTCTGGCCCTTGCTCTCTGAGCAAGTGCCTACGAGAGCGCCTTTCTAATCTCGCTTAGCGACAAACGCTACCGATCGCCTCGCCGAGCCTTAAGGCCGTACCGGTTGCGCGGGAGTCGAGTTCGATCTCACCCGGCGGGGTTAACATCACGATCGTCGAGCCGAACTCGAAAGTTCCCCACTCTTCGCCTCTCGCGAAAGTGGGCGCGTTCGCAGCGAAATCACGACGCTCGGGGCTCCCGTTCGCCACATTCGTTCGCATCTCATCAAAGGTGAGACGCACGGAACCAACCATCGTCGCCCCAACCGCGATCATCGCGATTCCAGGCGAAGAAACGGGACCGGAATCGCCGCTTTGTGCGCCTGCTCCCTCGCCGGGGCTAAAATCCAAAGCGCCGGGGCCAGGTTCTAAAGCGCCGGGGCCAAGTTCTAAAGCGCCGTGGCCAAGTTCTAAATAGGCGCAGAGCCGCTCGTTCTGGGCGAATAGGCCGTCGACGCCAAGCAGGCCGATCGAATTCACGGGCCACAGTGCTCCAGGGACATACTCGACCCGGGTAATGCGGCCGGCGGTCGGCGTGTGAAAACGATGATAGTCGCGGGGAGAGAGGTAGAAGGTCGCATAACATCCCCCTTCATATGCTGCCGCCAAGTCTTCGTCGCAGAGAAGATCCGCAACCCGATAGGCACGGCCCTTCACCTGCATCATCGTGCCGGACTCGATCGCCCCCGACTCCCCCCAAGCACCATCACATGGGGAAACCAGCGTCTTGTAGTCCCCTTCGAGAGGGCGCGCGCCCGGACGGAGCGCCCGCGTAAAGAATTGCTGAAGCGATGCAAAGTCAGCGACGTCATCCCTCGCCTCTTCGATGGCCACTCCTGCGAGCGCCGCAAATAGCCTAATCTCAGCGCGCTGGATCGGCCCAGGCAGCCGCATAGACGTAAAACGTCCCATAGCGCGGGACATCGCGTTCTTAGGGAGCAGCGTAAGCAGTACGAACAAAGCGCGGCGAAGCCCCCGCAAAGGGGCCACGCTGTGTTCATTCGAATCAGATGTGGTCGGAGAGACGCCGAGTTTGGGCATTTGGAATAGGATACCGTGACTTCGGAGGAAGAGCGGGGGGAAGAGCGGGCTTGGTCGAAAATCCGGACACACAGCAGGAAACAAAGGACATCGACCGCGACGACAAGCTCGTCGGCGAGTTTCTGGACAATCGGTACGAGATTCGAAGGTCCCTCGACCGCGGCGGGATGGGAACGGTCTATCTCGCTTGGGACCAAACCCTAGAGCGCGAGGTCGTCGTCAAAATTCCCCATGCGGGCCTGATGACGGACCGCGCCTTTAGAGAGCGCTTCCTCCAGGAGATCCGCGACCTCTCCACCCACGAACATCCGGCGATCCTGTCGATCATTGACTCCGGCTCCCATGCCAGCCCCGTTGGGGATGTCCCATATGCAGTCGTGCAGTATTTGCGCGGAGGGAATTTACGCGAACGCATCACCAAACAAGGTGGGCAGCAGACCCGGGAAGAAATTCTCGCGTGGTTGCCGACCGTGGCAGATGCCCTCGATACGGTCCATCGAAACGGTTCGCTTCATCGCGACGTTAAACCCGCCAATATCCTCTTCGACGCGATGAACAACGCCGTGCTCTCAGACTTCGGAATCGCGACCGCGATCGGCGCCGCCGACCCCGACGCCCCGACCCAAGAGGTCCCCCGCGAACTCACGGTCGTTGGCACTTTCGTCGGATCGCCTGCCTACGCCCCGCCCGAGGCAATAGATCGCATCCTCACCCCTGCCTACGATCAATACAGCTTGGCCACAGTCGTCTATCTCGCGGTCAACGGCGAACTTCCCTACAGCGGCAACACCAACGAGGCGATCCTCATCGCCAAAGAAAAAGGTGGACCGCCGGCGATCAATCGCAAGAAGCTTAAGGGCCCACTCTCTAAATCCGCCGAAAAGGCAATCATCAAGGGCCTCGCCCGACAACCTGAAGATCGTTTCGCATCGTGCACCTCCTTCGCTGAGGCATTCGCCGCCGAGGGCGGATCGACTGGGGCTCGCCTATCGATTCGGCCTCTCGTGATCGCTGCAGTCGTGCTCCTAGGACTACTCGGACTCTCCCGAGTCGATTGGTCAAACCGCTTGCCAGGGGGCTCGGACCTGTCCGGCGTGCTCACATCTGCCCCATCGACTTTAGCCGAGGCGGACGGCACGGCGGAAGTCACCGTAGATCTCGGCAGCACTCCCAAAGAAATCGATCGAGCCATCTACTTGTGCGAGCGAGGCGGCGGTACGTCACGCGCTTGTGCCCGTGATGTATTTGCGGACGAACGTCTGCGATCCGTCACCCTGGTCCCAGCGATCCTTGATGAGACCGAAGTCACGAATGCGGCTTTCGCGGAGTTCATTGATGAGACCGACTACCAGACGACCGCGGAAGAGCGCGGATACAGCTGGGACATCACGCGCTGCAGACGATGTAGCTGGCGCAATCCACAGCCCTCAAGAGATGCCCTCGCCCATCCGAGCGATCCCGTCGTTCATGTGTCGTGGACCGATGCGCGCAGTTTCTGCGAATGGAGCGGCAGGCGTCTGCCTACTGAAGACGAATGGGAATTTTCTGCCCGCGGCCAAGACCGCCGCACGTTTCCGTGGGGAGACGAATGGGACGCCAACCGCTTACGCGACCTGACGCGCGAGGGGCTAGGACTAGAACCCGTAGGGAGCCATCCCGAAGGCGCCACTCCAGATGGACTGCAAGACCTTTCCGGAAGCGTCTGGGAGTGGACAGCGACATCGAGTGGCGAAGGCGAAGGTCGAATTTTCAAAGGCGGCTCCTGGATGGATCGCATCCCCGCCTATTTTCGCGCCGCTGCATTTTCCGAAGACGCCCCGGATTACTCGAGTATTTCATTGGGCTTCCGTTGTGCGCAGGACGCGTCCAACTAACGTTTTACCCAAGAGCACGAAACCTAACACTCAAACTCGAATAGACCCAACGAATCGCTACGACGCCCTTCGTGAATTGCAGAATTTGCGCGTGAGGGGCCAGCTCTGCTCTAGGGCGGTGAGCGCCCGCAGCGTCTCTTCCCAGAGAATGGCTGCAGCCGCAAAGAGCACAAGCAAACTCGCGAAAACAACCATTCAAAACCGATAAGGGCCGCGCCAACGAGCGCGATCCCGCCGATCAACCACCAACTCCAAGCAATTTCATGGCGGCCGATCCGCAAACCAGCTTCCTCGAAAGCATCGGAGGTGGTGCGCGCCGCCAGATCATCTCGCGCGAACTCCTCCGTAACGCAACGAAGATGATCCCCGCCCATAATCAGATTCATTCCGAATTTTAGAACGATGGGCTCGGATATTGGATCCCCATCCGCCTTCACCGACCTTCCCTGCGAACCCGCCATTCCTCCCGAACAATGGACCCGCTTCAAGTCGATTGGATGTTTGGCTACCCAGAATAGATTCAATTCCCCGCATCTGTTCCTGGAAATAAAACACGAAAATACAGCGAAAAATCGACCAGAGTGACATGTATCACGGAATCTTTCGTGTGTTAGATGGATACATAGGCTTGCCCCAAACAACTGCTTTCGGCCGCCCCCGGCCGAAGACCCCAGCGCAGAACCCCCAGTGAGGTCGTTTTTCGTGGACGAGATCAGCATCACGATCGCATTTGCCCTTCTAGGCCTGACGTGGCTCACGCTACGCGGCATGGACGGACGCGAACACCGCCGTCATCGACGATAAGGGTCGACGAGAATCCCCCGAAACCGGTGCGAGGACGGGTAAGAACCCGTTCGAGAACCGTTCAATGCCAGCATCTGCGGCAGCAGGCGCGGCAGTCACCCATCTCGCGGAGCTTCGTCAGTCACCGCAGCGTCATCAGCTCCTCGAGCGATATAACGCGAATACGCTGCATCGCAGTAGCGGCCGCTTCGCCCTATTCCTGCCCTACTCCCGCACCTCGTCGGTCCAAGCAGCCGGCGCAAGCCTAGCGCTCCTTGCCTATTATTCGGCCGCCCCCGTATTCGCGCGACCGACATCCCTGTGTTCGCGCATCGCCTAAGCCAGGCGCAGCTCTTCTCGAGCTGATCCGAGATACATCACTCCATGAATGAACCGCTCCAGAGGATGCTGACGCCCCGGCTTCAGCGTTGGCTCCAGTTTATCGCTGCTCGCCCGACAACGATTTCGACGGTCGGCGTAGTCATGACACTCGCCTTCCTCGTTTATGCCTTTCTGTTCTTGGGCATTAACGCGGATAACCTGAGTCTTGTCTCAAAGAGCCTCGCGTCGCGCCAAAACCATGCGGCCTTCTCGGCGCTCTTCCCCAATCTTGAAGAAGCGATGCTCGTGGTCGTCGATGGGGAAACGCCCTCCCTCGCACGTGAAGCAACGGATGCGCTTGCAGCCGAGCTTGAGTCCATGGGCGATACGTTTCGCGACGTATACGTACCAGGAGGTGGGAAGTTTTTTGAAGAGCATGCGCTGCTCTATAGGACCACGGAAGAGCTCGACGAATTTGCGGACCAACTCGCTGCCCAGCAGCCGGTTCTCGCAAGTCTCGAGAGCGATACGAGCCTCGTTCAACTAGCAGAGCTCGTTCGACTAGGCCTCGAGGCTAACGGAGATTCTGGAGTCGATCCGTCGCAATGGACCGCGCTCCTCGATGAAGTCGGAAACGCGACGGTCACAGTCTATGAGGAAGCGCCTGTAAGGATCTCATGGGAAACCATGTTGCTCGCTGGCTCCGACCTCGAGATCCCCACCCGACGCGTCATCGTCGTCGACCCCCATCTCGACTATGAAAGAATTCTCGTTGCCGGCGCGACGATCGACGCGATCAAAGAGGCGACTCACTCTGTCGGCCTCGATACGATGCCCGGCGTTCAGGTCCGCATCACCGGTAACCCAGCGCTAAACCACGAAGAAATGCTTGGCCTAGCATGGGACATCGGCGGAGCGGGCGTTTTTTGCTTCATGCTCGTCGCAGTGATTCTCTACTTCGCCTTCCGTTCCTGGCAACTCGTAATCGCTTCGCTCGCTACCCTCCTCATCGGACTGATTTGGACGGGCGCGTTTGCAGCCGCCACGATCGGGGAACTCAATCTGATCTCGATCGCCTTCGCGATCCTCTTCATTGGCCTCGGCGTCGACTTCGCTATCCACTTCGGCATGGCATTCACAGCGGAGCGCCGAGAGAAGGGCCTCCCGAATGCCGACGCCCTCGCGGCCGCCGTCGATTCAATCGGTGCCTCCCTCGTGTTGTGCGGTTTTACCACCGCCATCGGCTTTCTAGTCTTCCTGCCCACCGAATACCGAGGCGTGGCGGAGCTCGGCGCCATCGCCGGCGCCGGCATGTTCATCATCCTCTTCCTCACTTTGACGCTCTTCCCGGCCCTACTCTTGGGTTGGCTCGAAATCCCCAACGACTACAACGTCCCGGCGCCAACACGTATCGAGCAGGGTCTCGCAATCCGCCTCGCCCGCATTCCGCGCGCAGTATGCGCAGTGGCGGTGTTGGCAGCGATCTGCGCAGTGCCGCCCCTCTTCAACCTACGATTCGATGCCCACGTGATCGAGATGCGCGATCCAGACACACCATCGGTTCAAGCTTTCCGAGACCTCCTTGCGGACGGCAACAGTTCTCCTTGGTACGTGAACCTTTTGGCGAGCAACTCAGATCGAGCAGCCGAACTGGCAGAGGCACTGGAAGCTCGCCCCGAAATCGGACGAACGGTTCAGCTCTCGAGTTATGTGCCTGAAGACCAAGAAGAAAAGATCGAGATTCTCGATGACCTCGGCTTCATGCTCGAAGCGCCTGTTCGAGGCCCCGACGGAGCCCCTACCTACTCGGTACAGGAACAGACCGAAGCACTCATCATGCTCCACGGCGTGCTGCGCAACACGAAGCGCCCCCCCGCAGACAGCGTCCTCGTCGCCAGCCTCGATGCACTCGAGGCGCGACTAACAGTATTTATCGAACGAATTAAAAGCGAAGCAAAGCCCGACCGAGTCCTCGCGGAATTCCAAGCCGTTCTCCTCGAGCAATTCCCAGAGGAGATCGGTCGGTTCAGACGTTCGCTTTCCGTGTCCGGAATCGAGCTCGCAACGCTACCCGAAGAACTAGTGCGACGTCTCCGCGCGCCGGACGGAACTCTTCGTATCCAGGCTTACCCGGAGGAGGAGCTACAGGACTTCGAAAGCCTTAAGCAGTTCGTCACCGCCGTTCTCGAAGTGGACCCCAAGGCCGCCGGGATAGCAATCAATCTCGTTGATTTTGGTGAAGCGACGGCACGCTCCTTCAGACAGGCTCTATTAAGTGCTGCCATCGCAATATCCACCCTGCTCTTCGTCCTCTGGCGCCGGCCGGCAGATGTCGCACTCGTCCTAGCGCCCCTTACGTTAGGCTCAATTCTGACATGTGCCTCTATGGTCGTCATCGACATGAGCTTCAATTTTGCGAACGTGTTGGTACTGCCTTTGCTCTTTGGCATCGGCGTCGATTCCGGCATCCATCTGGTGCACCGCGCCAGGCACGACGCGGACCAACAGACAGAAGGCGCGGCGGGCGGGTCGCTCGTAGAGAGTTCAACAGCAGGAGCCGTCTTTTACAGCGCGATGACCACAACGCTTTCCTTCGGCACCCTTGCGCTGTCGGGACATGAAGGCATGCGGACGTTAGGCGTCATGCTCACGATCGGTATGTTCTGGACGGTGATCGCGAATCTAGTAGTGCTACCTGCCCTACTCGTCGTCACCGGCATATCTAAGCCGGTCGGGCAAACAAGCGAAGCGTAGAGCATCGCCGGCAGAGCGATGCTGATTAACGAATAGGGAGCCCATAGCGCTTCAACTCTCAGCTTCTACATTGCAGGGCTGCTGCGTTGAGTTTTTTACGTTATGGCGATTCCACACTGAGGCGAATTTTAATCGTCTCCATGCCGACGATTTGGAGTTCGGGGGGATGCTCGACCTGCGCCTCATCCACAGAGAATGTGCGTCGCCCTTGACCAACCAAATCCCCGTCAACGCGCACCTGGAAATCCGCCTGCGGTGCGAGCACGAAATCTCGCCGCCGTCCTTCGAACTCAACGTTCACAGAAGGCGGCTCGATCGAGGCTACGCGATAGCCCTCCGGAATATTTTCGATCACAACGGGAACAGCCTTAGAGGTGCGGTCAAGCGAGGCCCCAGGCCCGGTCAATACCCACATGCTGGAAGCAACAGCCACCGCCAGTATGCCCTCCCGCCAGTGGCGTCGCATGAGATCAACGCGGGATTTGAACCAGGGTTCGCGACGCCGCTTCGCCGTGCGATCAAGAAATCTTTCGACGAGCGCGTGCAATTCCGCGGGGTCCTCCAGTCGCGTAAGGCGTCCACGCCAAGCGACGGAGACTTCCCCACGCTCTTCCGACACGATAATAGTGAGCGCATCGCTGCGCTCTGCCAGCCCCAGGCCAGCAGCATGCCGCGTCCCACCTTCGCCTATTTCGGACCACTCGGTCGACAATGGCAGGTGCACACCGAATCGATCCACCTTTGCGCCACGGACAATGATCGCACCGTCGTGCCCTGGGGTCCCGGCGTCTAGCAGACTGCGAAGAAGGGCTTCGCTCACCCGTCCCCCCAAGTAGTGGCCACCATCTAACAGGCGAGCGAGAGGTTCGCGTCCGGGCAGTACGAAGAGCGCGCCGACATGGCCGCGGGCGAACGAAAAGCAGAGTTCTTCTAGGATCTCGAGCGCGTCTGTGGCGGGCCGCGGCGTCGCACTGCGCACGAGCCAGAGCGTGATGCCCTCGAAAAAGCGACGAAGGTCATCCTGGAAGATCACGACTACGACGAGAGCAGCTATCGCAAAAAAGCCCTGAAGCAGATTTGTCGTCAGTCGCAGATCGAGCCAAGTCGCACCCCAAAAGAGCGCGCCGATCGCAGCGACACCGCCTAGGGCCACTCGGGCCTTCGCCTCGCGAACCCACGCGATCGCGATCCAACAAAGAGCTGAAACGATCACGATGTCCAGGACATCGACCAAGCGCAATCCGCCTATCATCCCGTTCAACAGAGCCCCTCGCAGACTAACATCGACCTTCCGCGGGGCTAGTTCCCAGCAGAACATCAACTCAAAGCTCGTAAAGGCGAGCCTAAACCGTCTCGGGGGATTACGAAATCGCGTTCGCTCCTGCGGGTTTAGCGCATCGCACCGGCGAGGGCGAGAAAGACCTCGTATGCTTGCCCCTCTGGCCGCGCCACGTGCGTTGGCATCCGCGCTCTTACTGGAGATCATCCCGCATGCGATTCCTGCACACCATGGTTCGGGTCACAGACCTCGATGCCTCTCTTCACTTCTATTGCGAGCTACTCGGCCTCGAAGTCCTCAACCGCTTCGACATCGAAGCCGGCCGATTCACCCTCGTGTTTCTCGCCGCGCCTGGCAACGAAGTCGCTCAGGTTGAGCTGACGCATAACTGGGATCCCGAACCCTATGACGGCGGTCGCAACTTCGGTCATCTCGCTTACGAAGTCGAGGATATCTACGGACTCTGCCAGCGTATGATGGATGCCGGCGTCACGGTCAATCGCCCGCCGAGAGATGGGCATATGGCCTTCGTTCGGTCTCCCGACCAGATCTCGATTGAGCTCATCCAAAAGGGCGAATCACTCGCGCCGCAGGAGCCCTGGTCGTCGATGGAGAACGATGGGGTCTGGTAGCGCGCCCATGGATAGGGGATAGGCGCTAAAGAACTCGATGGGCTCCGCTTGTAATTGCTCGACGTATCAGAGAGCGCTTTCTTGCAGCCACTCCCTTGGAGCCGCTATTTCTCTAGCCGCAGCGCTTCCCGGCGCGGCCATTGCCAATGGTGTATCCCACCACCCCTTCCAGGGGATCCGGAAGCCAAAGGGATACCTGAGCCGGCGCTCTAAGCCCGAAGCGTCCGATCGACTCGTCGATACGTGAAACGCTTCACCCAAGAATTGATAGGCGAGAATCTTTCAATTCAGGTGCCCAAAACGAAAAACGGCGCCCGAGACCCAGATTCGATTTGCATCGAGTCTTTGATCATCGGACGCCGTACAGTAAAAAGTCCCACCGTCGCGCTACTCTCCCACCAAAGAAATTGGCAGTACCATCGCCGAAGCAAGGCTTAACTTCCGTGTTCGGAATGGGAACGGGTGTGGCCCTTGCTCTATAGACGGTGGGAAAACCGTCTTTTCGTATCGGCTCTGGCAACAGCCAGAGCTATAGATCAAATCTATGAGATCTCGATAAAAGAATATCTTTCCAGGCTGGAGCGTCTTGCTCACAGCGTTGTTCATGTGTCCTCTTGCGAGGACGTCAAGTCTGGCGTCAACCAACATCGCCTAATTCGATTTGGTCAAGCCTCACGAGCGATTAGTATTGGTCAGCTTCACACATTACTGCGCTTCCACCTCCAACCTATCAAACTCCTAGTCTCGGAGTGCTCTTCAGGGGACCGAAGTCCCAGGGAGATCTCGTCTTGAGGTTGGCTTCCCACTTAGATGCTTTCAGCGGTTATCCATTCCGAACGTAGCTACCCGGCTATGCCACTGGCGTGACAACCGGTCCACCATTGGTTCGTCCAACCCGGTCCTCTCGTACT
>DGPZ01000166.1 GCA_002390675.1 Deltaproteobacteria bacterium UBA4427 | reverse complement strand
TTTATAGCACACCATTTTTTCGAAGTTCAGCAATTACTTTGACCGTACGGGGACAAGAGTCCAGCAATTCATTCGCGGGGATTTTTTCGAGTGCATGAAAATCTTCGACGCGGTCTACATCGAGTGTCTCATTCGTTGTCGAGTGGCGAAGACCTAGCGAATCTGCGATCGCGATCGTTTCAGACAATACGTCCTGTGTCGACATCTGCACATTGAAGACCGCTGGGGCCGCCCTAGACAGGCCTATCATCGCGTAACCACCGCCAAGGTCAGGCGTCAGCACTAGGTCATCCCCGGCTTCCAACTGAACTAGCGCCTTCTTCACCTGGGAAAAGCTCAGCACAGGACTGTCACTTCCTCGAAGCAAGGCCAAAGGCGCCCCCGCCGCTTCCGCTTCTGCGAACGCGTTCGCCATTCTATCTGATAGGTCGAGACCCCTTTGAACGTGGAGTCGATAGTCGGCGGGGCTTTCCGCCAACAGTTCTGCTTCGCCGCCCGGTGGGTGAAAGGCGAGCACGGGTTCGAGATCGAGCGCGTTCGCGAAACGCAGAGAACTCACGAGAACGTCCCCGAGCATCGCTCGATAGAAAGTCGCTGCTTGGTCCGGGCTGAGCGGTGGACACAAGCGGGTCTTCACCAGGCCGGGCCTCGGCGCCTTCGCGAAAACGATTAACCAACCGCGACTCAAACGGCCTCCGCGGCGTCCCATGCGCCTGAAGAACCCGCACGCTTCGCACTCCTCCTATGCGAACTCATACCTGCGAGCTCACGACTCAGTACTCTCCGCAGTACTCACAACAAAGGGCAGAGCGGCCACTGTCCCGTGGCCACCTTCGAAGTCGACAACCGTTCCAGGCTCCGCGTGATCGCGTCGTACATAACCGAGGGCGATCCTGCCGAGATCCGGCGACTCAACAAGCGTCGTCACCTCTCCAGTTGACTTTCCGCCACTTGAAAGCGCGACGCCAACCGAGGCATTCGTGTCGGGTTCGAATTTCAGACCAACAAGCAGATGGTTCACCTGTCCGCGCGCGCGCAGGCGAGCGACGATCTCCTGCCCGACATAACAGCCCTTATCCGTCGCGATGGCGCGTTCGAGACGAGCCTCAGGGGGCAAAACTTCTTCGTCGAGTTCGCTGCCAAGCGCCGGGATTCCCGCTTCGACGCGAAGCACCTCGAGCGCACTGTCGTCGCCCTTAATCAAAGGGCTCCCCAACGCAGCATCAAGCGCTTCCGCAACAACGTCCTTCGCGCCCGGCGCGACCCAAAGCTGGTAGGCCGATTCACCACTCCAACCGAAGGCACCTACTACAACATCGGCGCCAGCAATATTCACTTCGCCCCAACAATCCGTCGGAGGCAAGTTCGCGCCACCTCCGATCGCCGCCGAGAGAATCTGCCCAGCCAACGGTCCCTCAAGCCCCCAAACTGCGAACTCTTCGCTGCGATCTACGAGGTTCACGTCGTCGGCTATAATGAACCGGTCGAGGGCCGTCGAAATTCGAGGAATTTCCGATCGCGTACTCTCGAGCCAGAACCGCTCGCCGAGTCGTCCCACGTGCAGATCCGCCACGATTGCTCCGCGATTCGTAAGCAGTGTCGCATAACAACCAGCTCCGTCGTCCGCGGCCTCAAGCTTCCCAACATCCCCGGAAATCATTCCGTCGAGCCATCGCACACGATCGCTGCCGCTCACCTCGATAATGCCTCTCGCCGCACCCTCAAAAAGCACGGCACTCACCCTGGCCGCCTGGACCGCCGCTCGAACTGCTTCGGTCACATTCATTATTTCAAATCCTCGGATGCGGCCGTAGACGGCGTATTTACCTCGAGCCTGGGAGCGAGCGGGCCGTGCAGTTTCGCACTCCGCGCACGATGTTCGACGATCCACTTCGGATACTTCTCACAGATCGCGTCGTATTCCTCTTCGGTATCCACATCGAGCGCACAACCCCCGCTCTCGACAGGAGCCAATACGAAGCGCGTGTCGAGAATCTTCGAAATCGTGACGCGATTGATTTCGAGAGTCACATACTTCGCTAAGAGGCGTGCGAGTTTCGGGCGGTCGTTTCGATCCGCGACCCCTGCAAGATGCATGAAACCAAAAAGCACGGCGATCTTAAGTCCACCCACCCGTGACGAAAGCAAGCGCAGCGCCAGCGTGAACATATTCCAGAAGCGCCTCTGATGGCGCATCTCATACATCTCTTCGATCCGCTCGCGCCGTCCGATCCGGCCGGGTTTCGCATAATGGAGGTTGTTCTGTCGGAAGCGGCCGTCCCGAGTGTTGAAGTAGGCGACGGTGATCCCTGCGTCGCCGGGATGCCGTGGCCGGAACACGTCGAGTGCCTCGGCGGGACAGAGGCCTAACACATAGTCAACGTCCTCTGCCTGGGAACGCCTAATCATGCTGGAGAATTCCTGCGCAGTGGCGATCGGAAGATCCCCAGACATGAAGAGCACCTCTTGATCGCGATCGGCTTCGCTTTCGGGATCGCGCCCCTGCGTCGGGTCCCCTGTCAAAATGCGGCGATAGGTTTCCCAGCAGTTTGAAATCAAATCACGCTGTTGTTCGACTATATAGAGCGGCTTCGTGAGGGCATCGCGAAGCGCCTTCTTACCAAGCGCTTCTTCCAGTCGAGCCGGAGCTCCAACGACCCAAACCGATTCAACCTCAGGGCAGTCCTGCAAAGTCCGAACAACGTGCGCGACGAGCGAGAGTCCTTCGACTTCGAGGTACACCTTGCTCTTGCCGTAGACAGCCTTTGCCGCTCGACTATCGCCAGCCGTCACGATCGCAGGTACCGAGCGAACAGGCGTCTCGGTCGCGTCGGACGCCGCCGCCCCCGGTGTTGCTACGGCCTCTGATGGTGCTGCGGCCCCTAATGATGACGCTCCATCTGGCTGCATTTCGGTCCCCTCGCTCACGCTAGGCCTCATCCCCATTTTCCTGCTCTTCGTCGAGCAGGAAAATGACTTGCAGCGTCACGAGGTATTCGACGATCACACCGTCTTCGACGCGAGCCTTTTCCTCGAGAACCTTCATCCCTGTAATGCCGCGAAGCGTCTTCCGGGCACGCTCGAACCCGAGCTCGGCAGCTTCTTGCCAGCTATTCGAGGAGGCGCTCGTAATCGTGGAGACGGAGGCGACGGCCATAGGATGAGCTCCAGAGCTTGGATGTGGAGAGTCTGTGGGGGCTACCAGTGAGAGTCGATATGCGGAGCAACGTCAAAAGAGAGTCGTAACCGAATCCGGTACTCGGCGATTTGATCATTTTCGATTTTGATGCGCTTGTCGACCACTTCGATTCCTGTGATGCCGCGCAGGGTACGGTTCGCACGGGCGAGCACAGTCTGTGCCGCGTCCTCGAAACTCGTCGGGCTCGATCCAATAATTTCGCTGATCTTGCTTACCCACATGGGTCTCGACTCCCGCCCGCCTCATCAATTCAGGCGCCGCTCACCCGCAAGTTAGCGCGAGCGATAGCGACTGCCCCGGCAGGCTGCATTCCGC
>DGPZ01000161.1:4496-6650 GCA_002390675.1 Deltaproteobacteria bacterium UBA4427 | reverse complement strand
GGGCGGGGGCCGGCGCGGCAACGAGCGCTGGATGAATCAGTTCATGGGATCGCTTGGCGCAGCGATTGCCGGCGGCACGTCGAACATTCAGCGCAACATCATCGCGGAACGCGGCCTCGGGCTGCCCCGCGAAAGCGCGGCGGACGAGGCGGCGCACTCATGAACTTCGATCTCTCGGAAGAGCAGCGTCTCCTGGAGTCGACCCTCGACGGTTTCCTCGAAGCAGAGTTCCCAGTCGCGAGCGTACGAGAATTCTATGACGGCGATGCCGACCTCGACCCGGGACTCTGGAAGGGTCTCGCGGAGATGGGTGTGCTGGGTCTTCATCTCCCAGAAACCTACGGCGGAGCCGGCCTCGCCCTACTCGACCTCCAATGCGCCGCCGAGCGGTTCGGCTACCACGCGACGCCCGGACCGTTCCTCGGTCACGCACTGGCGGGGCTCGCGATCGCGCTGGCGGGGAACGAAGCGCAGAGGGAACGGTGGCTACCGCGCCTTGCGTCCGGTGAGGTCATCGGCAGCGTCGCGATCGCTGAGGCAGACAACCGGTGGCAGCCCGAAGAGTGGAACCAGACGCTGAACGACGACGGCACGCTCACGGGTTCGAAACCGCACGTGCTCGGTGGGCGCAGCGCGGATCTCCTCATCGTCGGTCTCGCCTCGGGTGAACTGGGAATCGTCGATGCGACCCAGGGCCAGGTGACCGCGATGGCCGCGCAGGACCTCGACCACACGCGCCGAGTCGCGACGGTCGAATTCACGGGCGCAGAGGTCGACCGATTGCCGCAGGGCGCAGCTCAGTCGGAGCGTCTGCGCGATGCGGCACTCATCCTGCTCGCCGCTGATGCAGTAGGCGGCGCGCAACGCTGCGTTGAACTGTCGACCAAGTACGCGAAGGAACGCGAGCAGTTCGGGCGCGTGATCGGTTCCTTCCAGGGACTGAAGCACCAGCTCGCGAATCTCGCGCTCGACGCCGAACCCTGCCGCCCTCTCACCTGGTACGCGGCCTATGCGTGGGACAACGTGCCTAACGAGGCGGCCCGCGCCGCCGCACACGCGAAGAGCCACGTCACCGACCGCTTCCTCCAAATTGCCCGCGATACCGTCGAGGCCCATGGCGGGATCGGATACACCTGGGAATCCGAGGTGCACTATTGGCTGAAGCGTGCCGTGTTCGACCGAACCTACTTCGGCGGGCCGCGCGCCCACCGCAGGCGGGCGGCGGATCTCGCTGGCTGGTGAGTCGTACGCGGAGGGACAAGACGCGAACCCCAAGAAGTCGTGCCACCATCGACACGGCGGACTTTCCGGAGCCTGCCGAAAAAGAGGACAGACCATGAGTGACCAAGAAGACCGCAATCGAGCCGTCAGTGAGGCGCGCGACTTCAACCCCTACGGAAGCGAGTTTCTCGAGCGGGAGTTCGAGATCTACCGCACGCTTCGCGAACACCTGCCGGTCGCGCGAAGCGAAGCCATGATCGAACCCGCGTTGGGAGGAGGAACCCCGGGAGGATGGGTCCTCACCCGATACGACGACGGCTGCGAAGTCCTCACTGATCCCGATGGTTTCTCGAGCCAGAGCCAGGACTATGCCGTTCGTCCATGGATTCCCCAGGCAATCGATCCACCGATGCACACGTCGTACCGACGGATCCTGAATCCAATGTTCACGCCGGATGCAATGTCCAAGCTCGAGCCGCATCTTTACGATTACGCAAACGAGCTGGCCGATCGCATGCTCGAAAAGGACAGCTTCGACTTCGTCGCAGACTACGCGGATCCCTTCCCGAGTGTGATCTTCTGTGAGCTTGCCGGCTTTCCCGCCGAAGACTACCGGCAGATCATGGACTGGAAGAACGTCATCATGCACCCGAGCGACGGCCACGAACGCGGGCGAGAGCTCGCCATCGAGAAGGCGCGCTCGATGGACCTCGAAGTCGACCCTTCGGAGGGGCTTTCGACGGAACAGGTGCTCGCCGTGAGTGCCGCCGCGGTCGGCGAGGTCTACCAGTACTTCCAGGGTCTACTCGACGCGCGCCGGCAGGATCCCCGTGACGACCTCGTTTCGAGACTCCTCGCGGCCAGGTTCGACGGCGAGCGGCCTCTCACCCAGGAAGAGCTCGAAGACACCCTCTTCCTGCTCTTCATGGCGGG